>NZ_CP107985.1:2478000-2787750 GCF_036108815.1 Streptomyces sp. NBC_00353
GTGCCATGAAGGTCTCCGCTCTCGGTGCACAGTCGGGGCGGGAGGTGGGATGGCTGCTCGTACGGGACGGTAGTGAGCGGGGGTGAAAATGGAGGTGACGTCGGCTCAGGGGTGAGCGACGTCACCGTCACGTGGTGGGGGTGAGGGGGCGGGGCGGGTGGGTCGCCTGCGGCGGTGCCTTCCCCTACCCGCCCCTTCCCGAAACCGGGGCTCCGCCCCAGGCCCCGGTCCTCAATCGCCGGACGGGCTGAACCTGCCCGCCTAGCTGCGTGTGCCCGACGAGGCGGATGTGCCCGACGGGCTGGGCGTCCCCAGCTTCTCCCGTACCAGCCTGGCCGTCTCCGTCGGTGTGGCGCCGACCGGTACCCCTGCCGCCTCCAGCGCCTTCTGTTTTGCCTCCGCCGTGCCCGACGAGCCCGAGACGATGGCACCTGCGTGGCCCATCGTCTTGCCCTCGGGGGCCGTGAAGCCCGCGATGTAGCCGATCACCGGCTTGGTGATGTGCTGCGTGACATAGGCCGTCGCTCGTTCCTCCGCGTCGCCGCCGATCTCGCCGATGAGGACGATGAGTTCCGTGTCGGGGTCGTTCTCGAACGCCGTCAGGCAGTCGATGTGCGTGGTGCCGATGACCGGGTCACCGCCGATGCCCACCGCCGATGTGAAGCCGATGTCACGCAGTTCGTGCATCAGCTGGTACGTCAGCGTGCCGGACTTCGAGACCAGGCCGATCCGCCCCGGCCCGGGCGCGATGTCGGCCGGGATGATGCCCGCGTTGGACTGGCCGGGGGTGATCACGCCGGGACAGTTGGGGCCGATGATGCGGGTGCCGCGGGCACGGGCGTGGGCGTGGAAGGCCACCGCGTCATGGACCGGGATCCCTTCGGTGATGACCACTGCCAGGCCGATGCCGGCGTCGGCCGCTTCGATGACGGCCGCCTTGGCGAAGGGCGGCGGGACGAAGACCACCGTGACGTCCGCTCCGGTGGCGTCCATTCCTTCGCGTACGGAGCCGAAGACGGGGATCTCGGTTCCGTCGAGGTCGACCTTCCGGCCTGCCTTGCGCGGGTTGACGCCCCCTACGATCCGGGTGCCCGCCGCGAGCATCCTGCGGGTGTGCTTCATGCCCTCGGCGCCGGTCATCCCCTGGACGAGGACCTTGCTCTCCTTGGTGAGAAATATGGCCATGTCCGGTCTCCTTAGGCTGCGTCGGCCAGTTGGGCTGCTCGGCGCGCGGCGCCGTCCATCGTGGTGGCCTGCTCGACCAGGGGGTGCGCGTGTGCGTCGAGGATCGCTCGGCCACGGGCGGCGTTGTTGCCGTCGAGGCGGACGACGAGGGGCTTGGTCAGGCGTACGGACCGCAGTGCCTGGACGATGCCCTCGGCGACCGCGTCGCAGGAGGTGATGCCTCCGAAGACGTTGACGAACACCGACTTCACTGCCGGGTCGGAGAGGATGACGGAGAGGCCGTCGGCCATGATGCCTGCCGAGGCGCCGCCGCCGATGTCGAGGAAGTTGGCCGGGCGGGCTCCGCAGCCGGCGACGACGTCGAGGGTGGACATGACCAGTCCGGCGCCGTTGCCGATGATGCCGACCTCGCCGTCGAGTTTGACGTAGTTGAGGCCCTTGGCCGCGGCCGCTGTCTCCAGTGGGTCGCCGTGCGGGTCGTCGGCCTCTGTTCCCCAACGGGACCGGCGGAACCCGGCGTTGTCGTCGAGTGTCACCTTGCCGTCGAGCGCGAGGATCCGGCCGTCCACCGTACGGACCAGGGGATTGACCTCGACCAGCAGGGCGTCCTCCCCGGTGAGCACCTGCCACAGGCGCTGGAGCACGGGGGCGGCCTCCGGCGGCAGGGCTGCCGCTGCGGCGATCTGTGCGGCCTTGCGTTCCGTCACTCCTTCGACGGGGTCGATAGGGATGCGGGCCACTGCCTCCGGGCGGGTGGCCGCGACCTCCTCGATCTCCATGCCCCCCTCCGCGGAGGCGATGGCGAGGAAGGTTCCGGTCGCCCGGTCGAGTACGTAACTGACGTAGAACTCAGCCTCGATGTCCACGGGTTGGGCGAGCATCACCGTGCGCACCGTGTGGCCCTTGATGTCCATGCCGAGGATCTGGCGGGTGGTCAGTTCTGCGGCCGCCGGGTCGGCTGCAATTTTCACTCCGCCCGCCTTGCCCCGACCGCCCGTCTTCACCTGCGCCTTGACGACGACCCGGCCACCGAGCCGGCCCGCCGCCTCCTTTGCGTCGGCTGCGTGGTCGATGACCTCGGCCTCCGGTACCGCTATGCCGTGTTCTGCGAAGAGTTGCCGTGCCTGGTGCTCGTACAGATCCATAGCCACTCCCGATCGTGCCGATTGTGAAAGTGCCGCTCGCCCCCTGGACACCACCCACCGGATGCGGGATAACAAGTTTCATACAGTATTCGTCGACTGTATGCAATGTACCGCGGGAGCGCGGCAATGGCTCCTGCACTCCCCCATGAAGGGACAGCACCGCCATGCCCGAGGACAGCCAGGAACTCATTTCCGGTGGGCACTTGGTCGCCAAGGCGTTGAAGGCAGAGGGGGTGGAGCGCATCTACACCCTGTGCGGCGGCCACATCATCGACATCTACGACGGCTGCGTCGACGAGGGCATCGAAGTCGTAGACGTACGACATGAACAGGTCGCCGCGCATGCCGCGGACGGCTACGCACGGATCACCGGTAGGCCGGGATGCGCCGTCGTCACCGCCGGACCGGGGACCACGGATGCGGTGACGGGGGTCGCGAACGCCTTCCGCGCCGAGTCGCCCATGCTGCTGATAGGTGGTCAGGGCGCCCACAGTCAGCACAAGATGGGCTCGCTCCAGGACCTGCCGCACGTCGAGATGATGGCTCCCATCTCCAAGTTCGCCGCTACCGTGCCGGACACCGCCCGCGTCGCCGACATGGTGTCCATGGCCTTCCGCGAGTGCTACCACGGGGCACCCGGGCCTTCCTTCCTGGAGATCCCGCGCGATGTGCTCGACGCCAAGGTGCCGGTGTCCAAGGCCCGGGTGCCGGAGGCCGGGCAGTACCGGGCCTCGACCCGAACGGCCGGTGACCCCGAGGCCGTCGAGAAGCTCGCCGATCTCCTTGTGCATGCCGAGAAGCCGGCGATCCTGCTGGGCAGTCAGGTATGGACGACCCGGGCGACGGACCAAGCCATCGAGCTCGTACGGACGCTCAATGTCCCGGCCTACATGAACGGGGCCGGGCGCGGCACGCTGCCGCCCGGCGATCCGCACCACTTCCAGCTGTCGCGGCGGTACGCCTTCTCCAACGCCGATCTGATCGTGATCGTGGGTACGCCGTTCGACTTCCGGATGGGCTACGGCAAGCGGCTCTCCCCCGACGCCACCGTCGTGCAGATCGACCTCGACTACCGCACCGTCGGCAAGAACCGGGACATCGACCTCGGGATCGTCGGCGATGCGGGGATGGTCCTGAAGGCGGTCACGGAAGCGGCGAGCGGGCGGCTCGACGGGGGTGCGGTCAAGCGAAAGGCGTGGCTGGAGGAGCTGCGTGCCGCCGAACAGATCGCGATCGAGAAGCGGCTGCCCGGTCTGAAGTCGGATGCCTCGCCGATCCACCCGTACCGGCTGGTCAGCGAGATCAACGACTTCCTCACCGAGGACTCGACCTACATCGGGGACGGCGGCGACATCGTCACCTTCTCCGGTCAGGTCGTCCAGCCGAAGTCCCCCGGCCACTGGATGGACCCGGGGCCGCTGGGCACGCTCGGCGTCGGGGTGCCGTTCGTGCTGGCGGCGAAGCAGGCCCGGCCCGACAAGGAGGTCGTGGCGCTCTTCGGCGACGGTGCCTTCTCCCTGACCGGATGGGACTTCGAGACGCTGGTCCGCTACAACCTCCCGTTCGTCGGGATCGTCGGCAACAACTCCTCGATGAACCAGATCCGTTACGGCCAGAAGGCGAAGTACGGGGACGAGCGCGAGCGGGTCGGCAACACCCTGGGCGACGTTCACTACGACAAGTTCGCCCAGATGCTCGGTGGGTACGGCGAGGAGGTCCGCGACCCCGCCGACATCGCGCCGGCGCTTCAGCGGGCCCGGGAGTCCGGACTGCCGTCGCTGATCAACGTCTGGGTCGACCCGGACGCGTACGCCCCCGGAACCATGAACCAGACCATGTACAAGTAGCAGAGGAGCTGTTGGCATGACCAAAGCACTTGAGGGCGTGCGCGTCCTCGACATGACGCACGTACAGTCCGGTCCCTCCGCCACCCAGCTGCTCGCCTGGCTCGGCGCCGACGTGGTGAAGCTCGAGGCCCCGAGCGGCGACATCACCCGCAAACAGCTGCGCGATCTGCCCGATGTCGACTCCCTCTACTTCACGATGCTCAACTGCAACAAGCGGAGCATCACTCTCAACACGAAGAGCGAGCGCGGCAAGGAGATCCTCACCGAACTGATCCGCCGCTCGGATGTGATGGTGGAGAACTTCGGGCCCGGTGCCGTCGACCGGATGGGGTTCACCTGGGAGCGGATCCAGGAGATCAATCCGCGGATCGTGTACGCCTCCATCAAGGGCTTCGGCGAGGGTCCGTACACCAACTTCAAGGCGTACGAGGTCGTCGCCCAGGCCATGGGCGGTTCGATGTCCACCACCGGCTTCGAGGACGGTCCGCCGCTCGCGACCGGTGCGCAGATCGGTGACTCCGGAACCGGAATCCACGCGGTCGCAGGCATTCTGGCCGCACTGTTCCAGCGTGAGAACACCGGGCGTGGACAGCGCGTCAACGTCGCCATGCAGCATGCGGTGCTCAACCTGTGCCGGGTGAAGCTGCGTGACCAACAGAGGCTGGTGCACGGGCCGTTGGCGGAGTATCCGAACGAGGACTTCGGCGACGAGGTGCCGCGAAGCGGCAACGCGAGCGGCGGCGGGCAGCCCGGTTGGGCGGTGAAGTGCGCGCCCGGTGGGCCCAACGACTATGTGTACGTCATTGTGCAGCCGGTCGGCTGGCAGCCGCTCGCCTCGCTGATCGGGCGCCCGGAGCTGGTGGACGACCCCGAGTGGGCGACGCCCGAGGCCCGCCTGCCCAAGCTCGACAAGATGTTCCAGCTCATCGAGGAGTGGTCCGCGACGCTCCCCAAGTGGGAGGTGCTGGAGCGGCTGAACGCGCACAACATCCCGTGCGGCCCGATCCTCTCCACCCGGGAGATCATCGAGGACGAGTCCCTGGTCGCCAACGAGATGGTCGTCCAGGTGGAGCACCCGGAGCGCGGCACGTTCACCACCGTGGGCTCCCCGCTGAAGCTCTCCGACTCCCCGGTGGATGTGGTGACTTCGCCGCTGCTCGGCGAGCACAACGAAGAGGTGTACGTCGGTGAGCTGGGCCTCGGCGACGAGGAGCTGCGGCTGCTGAAGACGAACGGAGTCATCTGAACATGGTCGAATCACAGGACCGCGAGATCGTACGGGCGTTGCTCGACTCCGTCCGGGCCGCCGGACGCAGTGCGCTCACCGCACCCGAGGGCAAGATCGTCGCCGATGCGTACGGGATCGCCGTGCCGGGTGAGGAGTTGGCACAGGACGTCGACGAGGCGGTGGCCTTCGCGGACCGGCTCGGCGGGCCGGTCGTACTGAAGATCGTCTCCCCCGATGTGCTGCACAAGACGGATGCCGGAGGTGTCGTCGTCGGGGTGGAGGGCGGCGTTCAGGTGCGTGCCGCGTTCCAACGCATCATCGAGAACGTGCGGGCGTACGCCCCGGACGCGCGGATCGACGGTGTGCAGGTGCAGCAGCTGGTGCCGCCCGGCCAGGAGGTCATCGTCGGCGCGGTCACCGACCCGACGTTCGGGAAGGTCGTGGCCTTCGGGCTCGGCGGTGTGCTGGTGGAGGTGTTCAAGGACATCACCTTCCGCCTGGCCCCGGTCAGTGCGGACGAGGCGCTGTCGATGCTCGACTCGATCGGCGCGGCCGAGATCCTGCGCGGGGTTCGGGGTGCGGCGCCGGTGGACCGGTGGGCACTGGCCGAGCAGATCCGGCGGGTCTCCCAACTGGTCACGGACTTCCCGGAGATCGCGGAGGTCGATCTCAATCCGGTCATCGCCGCTCCGGACGGTGCGGTCGCGGCGGACATCCGGATCCTGCTGTCGACGGAGACGGTCAAGCCCCGGCGTACCTACCCGCGCGAGGAGATCCTCGCATCGATGCGCCGGCTGATGGAGCCGCGCTCGGTCGCCGTGATCGGCGCATCCAACGAGCAGGGCAAGATCGGCAATTCGGTGATGCGCAACCTCATCGACGGCGGCTTCTCCGGAGAGATCCATCCGGTGAACCCCCGGGCCGATGACATTCTGGGCCGCAAGGCGTACAAGAGTGTCACGGACGTTCCCGGTGAGGTGGATGTGGCGGTCTTCGCGATCCCCGCCAAGTTCGTGGCATCGGCGCTGGAAGAGGTGGGGCGCAAGGGGATACCCAATGCGGTCCTCATCCCTTCCGGATTCGCCGAGACCGGTGAACAGGCGCTGCAGGACGAGATCGTGGCGATCGGCGAGCAGTACGGCGTACGGCTGCTCGGGCCGAACATCTACGGCTACTACTCGACGTGGCAGGACCTCTGCGCCACCTTCTGCACCCCGTACGACGTGAAGGGCGGGGTGGCGCTGACCTCGCAGTCCGGTGGTATCGGCATGGCCATCCTCGGCTTCGCCCGCTCGACGAAGACCGGTGTGTCGGCGATCGTCGGGCTCGGCAACAAGTCCGACATCGACGAGGACGACCTGCTGACCTGGTTCGGCGAGGACCCGAACACCAAGTGCATCGCGATGCACCTGGAGGATCTCAAGGACGGTCGCGCGTTCGTCGAGGCGGCGCGGGCGACCGTACCGAAGAAGCCGATCGTGGTGCTGAAGGCCGGCCGTACCAGCGCCGGCGCGAAGGCAGCGGGTTCGCACACCGGTGCACTGGCGGGCGACGACGCCGTGTACGACGACATCCTGCGTCAGGCGGGGGTGATCAGGGCCCCGGGGCTGAACGACATGCTGGAGTACGCGCGGGCGTTGCCCGTGCTGCCGACGCCCAAGGGCGACAACGTCGTCATCATCACGGGGGCAGGCGGCTCGGGCGTGCTTCTGTCGGACGCGATCGTCGACAACGGGCTCTCCCTCATGGAGATTCCGCCGGATCTGGACACGGCGTTCAAGGCGTTCATTCCGCCGTTCGGTGCGGCCGGCAACCCGATCGACATCACGGGCGGCGAGCCGCCGTCCACCTACGAGGCGACGATCCGCCTCGGCATGGAGGACCCCCGCATCCATGCGCTGGTCCTCGGCTACTGGCACACGATCGTCACTCCCCCGATGGTCTTCGCCGAGCTGACCGCCCGGGTGGTCGCGGAATTCCGCGAGCGCGGGATCAAGAAGCCCGTGGTGGCGTCGTTGGCCGGCGACACCGAGGTGGAGGAGGCATGCCAGTACCTCTTCGAGCACGGCGTCGTCGCGTACCCGTACACCACGGAGAAGCCGGTGGCCGTACTGGGCGCCAAGTACCGATGGGCCCGTGCGGCCGGACTGCTGGACGGTGATCGATGACCTGACGGCGAGAGCTCGAACCACGGGGTCTGCGGCGAACCGCTCGGCCGCAGGCCCCGGGCGACGCGAAGTGGGAACGGACAGGGGGCGCTGGCCAGACTTCTTCCACGCGAGGGGTTCGATCGATCATGACAACGACAGACATCCCCACATCCGTCCCCTACAGAGAGGTGACGGACCGCAACGGCCGCGTGTACCGGCTCGGTGAGACCGACCGGGACATCATGCGGAGACCGCGCTGGACCATGGTGCTCCTGCCGTGGATCGGCATGATGGGCATCAGCTCGTCGGAGTACGCGTTCACCTCCGCCGAGGAGACGCTGCACGACGCGCACTTGTGGGCCAGTGGTCACATCTTCTGGCTGATGGGGGTCTGGATCTTCTTCCAGGCAGCCGTGGCCTTCCCGGCCGGGCAGCTCCGCGAGAGCGGGAGGCTGCCGGCCAGGAGCGCGATGATGCTCGGAGCGCTGGGCACCCTGCTCGGCTATCTCTCGCTGGCGTACGCACCGCATGTCATCGTCGCCTACTTCGGCTTCGGCATGTTCAGCGGCATCGGCGCCGGACTCGTCTACGCGACCTGCGTGAACATGGTCGGCAAGTGGTACCCGGAGCGCAAGGGCGGCAAGACCGGCATGGTCAACGGCGGTTTCGCCTATGGCTCGGTGCCGTTCGTGTTCCTGTTCACCTCGTACATGGATCTGTCCAACTACCAGGGTGTACTGGTCTCCGTCGGGGTCATCTGCTGTGCGGCCGTCGCGGTCGCCGGCTGGTTCTTCAAGGACCCGCCGAAGAACTGGTGGCCCCATCACGTCGACCCGCTGAAGGTCTCGGACGACCCGCGGATCGTGCGGTCGCTGGCGAAGAACCCGCCGGCGGTCAAGCAGTACACCCCGCGTGAGGCGGCCCGGACCCCCGTGCTGTGGATGATGTGGTTCTGCCTCCTGTGCACGGCGGGCATCAACATCTTCGGTATCGCCATGCAGGTGCCGTTCGGCAAGGAGATGGGGTTCGCCGGCGGCATCGTGGCCACGGCCATGTCGCTCAAGGCGATCGTGAACGGGACCGGCCGGGGTGTCATCGGCTGGATCTCCGACCGGTACGGACGCCGCAACACGCTGATCATCGTCTGTCTGGTCCTGGGATCCGCGCAGTTCGGGGTCTTCTTCTCCGGCGACATCGGCTCGATGCCGTTCTTCCTGTTCTGCTCGATGGTCTCCGGCTTCGGTGGCGGCGCCATCTTCCCGCTGTTCGCGGCGATGACCGCGGACTACTTCGGTGAGAACAACAACGCCTCGAACTACGGAATGGTCTACAGCTCGAAGCTGATCTCCGGCCTGGTCGGCTCCGGCGTCGGAGCCCTCGTGGTCGGTGCCTGGGGCTACGGCGGTGCCTTCGCCCTGGCAGGCAGCATCGGGCTCGCCTCCGCGGTACTTGCGGTGTTCCTGCGGGCACCGGGCCGGCCGAGCGCCAAGCGCATCGAACCCAATCCGTACCCGATCAGCCGGGAAATCTCCTGATGTGACAGCAAAACCTCGCGGAACGGAGTCCGCGCCGGCCACCACGGTCGGCGCGGGCTTCCGCGCGATCACGGACGCGTGGGGCGACGGCTACCGCATCGGCAGGACCGGCCGGCGGATACTCGGCCAACCTCCTTTGTCGGTCCGGCAGTTCGCGGTGCCGGTCAGGCACCGTACGCTCCTGGTGACGGCCGTGGAGCGCACGGTGCCTGACGTCACCGGGCGGGCGTTTGCGCTGTTCCCCGATGTCAGGAATTCGGGGTGAGGCGCGGACCGCCCCTCCGGTGCCGCCTTGGTCCTACTTGCGCAGCGCCGCCAGGTTGTCGTAGCCGATCCGCGCATGCTTCAGGGACTGCGCGAGGTCGGTCGAGCTCGGTGCGTTGTCCTGCTCGACCATCGGGTTGCGGTAGTTCGCCTGCCCGACGCGGCGGAAGAACGTCCGGTAGTCGATGACCCCGGTACCGAAGGGGACCATGTCGTAGCCGTTGCCGCTGGTTGTGTTGACGACGCCGTCCTTGGCGTGGAACAGCGGGTAGCGCTTGTTGTGACTGCGGACCAATGCCGCGGGGTCGAAGATGTTCTCCCGCTGCGATCCGTCGTGCGCGGTGTAGGTGTGGAACTTGTACTGGGCGACGTGCGCCCAGAAGATGTCCATCTCCAGCCATACGGTCTTCGGGTCGGTTACCTTGAGGAAGTACTCGAGCTTGCGGATGCCGGAGCTGCGGGTGGGTCGCCCCTGTGCGTCCAGCGGACCGCCGTCGAGCAGGAAGCCGTAGGCCGCGTCGTGGTTGTGGGTGTACAGCTTGATGCCCGCACGATGAGCTATCTGTCCCAGCGAGTTCCACTTGTCGGCGGCCACGTCCCAGTCGGCACGGTAGGCGCTGCCGGTGGGGTCGCCACCGGTGCCCATGTGGTCCATGCCGAGGATGTTCGCTATTTCGAGGGTCCGCTTGAACTGGTCCAGGTCGCTCTGGTTCAGCGGCCAGGACGACGGGATGAAGCCGTGGTTGCCCTGGGCGCGCAGACCGTACTCGTCCAGCCACGAGCGCAGCAGCTTCGCGCCTTCCACCGTTTCGAGGTTGCTTCCGCCAGGTGCGTTGGCGTGCTGGCCGTACCCGGCGAACTCGACCTGCTTGTAGCCATAGCGGGCCAGCTCCCTGAAGACCTCACGGAAGCCCGAGGGAAGGTCGGTGCTGAGCGGATCCCGGCCCGTGGCGTCACGCACGGTGTACAGGATGATTCCTCGCTTCGCCGCCGGGACCAGATCCTGGCCGTGGCCGTTGCCGTGGCCGTCTCCCTTGTGGGGAGCGGGCTGGGCGAAGGCCGGCGACGCGCCGAAGGCGGGCGCGGCGATCGCCGTTGCCGCAGCGGCGGTGCAGGTGCTGAGAAAGCGGCGGCGACTGACGCCGAGGCTGCGGCGCAGGGCGCCGTCCGTTCCGGATTCGTCGTTGTACGCGGTCACGGTCTCTCTCTTTCTCGAAGATGCTCGCAACGCTGAGCACGGACCGATCTCATGCGAGGCCGGCAAGCGTGAGGAGCAGGGACTTCACTTCGGTGGCCCGGACGGGTCCGGTGAACGCGTGGGGGGTGGAGCAGAGGATGAGCGGACCTTCTTCGTCGCTCATGGGGAGGCGGCCGTGGCTGCCACGAATGGGTGACGGGTCGAGGGGCACGACCGCCATGCGGTAGCGCATGCCGAGCTTCTTGCGGGCCACGGCGGTGGCCGCCTTGACCCGGACGTACGGGTCCTGGGGGTCCAGGAAGAGTTCGACCGGGTCGTAGCCGGGTTTGCGGTGGATCTCGACGAGCTGCGCGAAGTCGGGGGCGCGCGCGTCGTCGAGCCAGTAGTAGTACGTGAACCAGGCATCCGGGTCGGCGACGGCGACGAGCTCGCCGGAGCGCGGGTGGTCGAGGCCGTGAGCCTTCTTGCCTTCGTCGTCGAGCAGCTGCTCGATGCCCTGGACGTCCTGGAGAGCTTCGCGGGTCGCATCAAGATCCTCGGGGCGGCGTACATAGATGTGGGCGAGCTGGTGGTCGGCGACGGCGAAGGCCCGGGAGGCCATCGGGTCCAGATACTCCATGCCGTCCTGGGTGTGGACCTCCAGCAGGCCGGCTCGGCGCAGCGCCCGGTTGATGTCGACCGGTCGGTCGACGCGGGTGATGCCGTACTCGGAGAGCGCGACAACGGTGCGTCCCTCGCGGCGGGCGTCCTCGAGGAGTGGGGCCACGGCCCGGTCGAGGTCGGCCGCGGCCGCGAAGGCGCGTGGATCGTCGGGGCCGTACCGCTGCAGGTCGTAGTCGAGGTGCGGGAGGTAGCACAGGGCCAGATCGGGGTGGCGGGTGTCGAGGATGTGCCGGGTCGCGTCGATGATCCACTGCGAGGAGACCAGGTCGGCGCCGGGGCCCCAGAAGTGGAAGAGGGGGAAGGTGCCGAGCTTCTCGGTGAGTTCGTCGTGGAGGGCGGGCGGCCGGGTGTAGCAGTCGGGTTCCTTGCGTCCGTCGGCGTAGTAGACGGGGCGCGGGGTGACAGTGATGTCGGTGTCCGCCCCCATGGCGTACCACCAGCAGATGTTGGCGACGGTGTAGCCGGGGTGGACGCGGCGGGCGGCGTCCCAGAGCTTGTCGCCGGCGACGAGTCCGTTGTGCTGGCGCCAGAGGAGGACGTCACCGAGCTCGCGGAAGTACCAGCCGTTGGCGACGATGCCGTGCTCGGCGGGGGTGGTGCCGGTGAGGAAGGTCGACTGGGCGGCGCAGGTGACGGCGGGCAGCACGGTGCCGAGGGGGGCGTGGGTGCCCGACTGCCCCAGGGACTTGAGGTGCGGCATGTGGTCGAGGAGCCGGGGGGTGAGGCCGACGACGTCGAGGACGAGCAGCGGGGTGGGAGTGGCGGTGGTGGAGAGAGGGGAGGACGTACCCGTTTCGGCTGCGGTCATGGGAGCTCCTTGAGGCCGAGGTCGACCAGGAGGTCGCGGGCGAGGGTGAGTTCGGCGGCGATGCCGTCGGCGAGCTGGGGGCGGGTACGCGGGCGCAGCTCGGCAGGGAGCGCCTGCCAGGTGTACGTCTCCACCTCCAGGTGACGGGTCAGCGGTCGGGCTCCGCCGACGAGGCGGGTCAGCGCGGCCCTGAGCACCGCGAGGGTCGAGGTGAGCGGTGGGGCGGGCGGTGCGTGCAGCGGTACGTGGAAGTGGGCGCGCCACGGGGTGCCGTCGGGCAGGGCCTGGCCGGTGACCGCCTCGTCGAGGTCGTCGGTGCCGCGCAGTCCGTGGGTGGTCCGGGTCCGGGTCTGGTGGAGGAAGCGGGGTTCGGCGAAAGCGGCGAGCGCGGTACGCACCTCGGGGAGGTGCGGGTGCTCGGCGTGGAGTGCGGCGGAGAGCTGGGTCTTGGCCACCGGGATGCCGGCTGCGGCGAGCGCGTCGAGGGCGGTGCCCGGGTCCTCGAACGAGGTGGCGAGGTGACAGGTGTCGATGCAGATGCCGATGCGCTGGTGTCCGACGGCGGTGAGCGGTGCGATCGCGTCGGCGGTGGTCTCGACCGTGCAGCCCGGTTCGGGTTCGAGGCCGATCCGAATGGACTTGCCGGTCAGCTCGGCCAGGACGTCGAGACGTTCGGCGAGGGTGGTGAGGGCGGTGTGCGCCGTGCGGGCGGCTTGCGGATCGCCGGTGTACGGGGTGCGCCAGGCGATCGGGAGGGTGGAGATGGTGCCTTCGGTGACGTCGTCGGGGAGCAGTGTGGCCAGGAGCCGGGCGAGATCGGTGGTGTGGGCGAGCCGTTCGGGGTCCGTCCAGTCCGGTTTGTACACCCGGTACTTGACCTCTTCGGCGCCGAAGCCTTCATAAGGGAAACCGTTCAGGGTGACGACTTCGAGGCCGCGCCGGTCGAGTTCGGATCGCAGTGAGCGAAGTTGGACCGGGTCGTCGATCAGGGTGCGCGCGGCGTCCTTGGCGAGCCAGAGGCCGATGCCGAGGCGGTCGCGGCCGAGGCGTTTGCGGACCGGTTCGCAGTGGTCGCGCAGCTGGGCGCGGACCCCGTCCAGGGTCTCGGCGGGGTGGACGTTGGTGCAGTACGCGAGATGGACGATGGATCCGTCGGGGTGGCGGAAGCGCATCGGGTCACTCCCCGCCGCGGAGGATGGAGTTCCCCTCGTGCAACTGATCGGGCACGGTGAGGTCGAGCTGGAGTCGGCCGCTCTGACCGTAGAAGGCGACGGGATTGCGCCAGAGCACCTGATCGACATCGTCGTCGCTGAACCCGGCGGCGAGCATGGCATCGCCGACCTTGCGGGTCTTGAGGGGGTCACTCCTGCCCCAGTCGGCGGCCGAGTTGACCAGGATCTTCTCCGTACCATGGGTCTTGAGGATCGCGATCATGCGGTCCTCGTCCATCTTGGTGTCGGGGTAGATGGAGAAGCCGGCCCAGCAGCCGCTGTCGACGGCGTCCTTCACGGTCGTCTCGTTGAGGTGATCCAGCAGGACCCGCTCCGGAGGGAGGTGGGACTCGCGGACGACGTCGATGGTGCGGTGCAGGCCGGCGAGCTTGTCCCGGTGCGGGGTGTGGACGAGGGCGGGCAGCCCGTGGTCGGCGGCGAGCTGGAGCTGGGCGGCGAGGGCGGTGTCCTCGGCCGGGGTCATGGAGTCGTAGCCGATCTCTCCGACGGCGACGACGGAGTCCTTGACGAGGTAGCGGGGCAGGGCGTCGAGGACAGGGGTGCAGCGGGGGTCGTTCGCCTCTTTGGGGTTGAGGGCGAGCGTGCAGTGGTGGGCGATGCCGTACTGGGCGGCCCGGAAGGGCTCCCAGCCGAGCAGGGCGTCGAAGTAGTCGAAGAAGCTGGCGGGCGAGGTGCGGGGCTGGCCGAGCCAGAAGGAGGGTTCGACGAGGGCGCGGACACCCGCGTCGTACATCGCCTGATAGTCGTCCGTGGTGCGGGATGTCATATGGATGTGGGGGTCGAAGATGCGCATCAGGACTCCTCCGTGGGGGGTTGGGGTCGCCCCTGCTCGGGAATGTTCGAGTGCTCGGGGAAGGGTGCGGGGGCCGTGAGGGCGAGGACGCGGCTCAGGTCGTGCGGGACGGTGCGGCCGGCCGCGGTGCGTTCGGCGGCGAAGTCGCCGAGCATGCGGGCGAGTTCCGCGTCACCGCCGGCGCGCCGGGCCAGTCCGTCGACGGCGTCGACGGGGACGCCGGTGAAGAGGCACTTGAGGATGGCGTGCCGCCATTGGTGCGCATCGAGATGGACGGCGGCGTACGGGCCGACGGCGGCGGCGACCAGCCGGGTGTCGTTGGTGCGCAGGGCGTCCTCGACGAGCGGAAGGGCGGTGGGGCCGAGGTCCAGCCGGTGCAGGGTGAGGAGGACGGCGCGCCGTTCGGCGGCGGTGCCCTGTTCGTAGAGTCTGGTCACGGCGGGCAGGCCGGCGCGGGCTTCGAGGAGCAGCAGGGCGCGTGCGGAGTCGGCGTACTCGAGTCCGCAGTGCCGGCCGGCGGCGGCGAACCGCAGCTCCCAAGGAGGGACGGCGTAGCGGCCGGCCGACGCCGTGTCCGCGCTGTCCTCGTGGAATGCGCTGTGCGCGGCCTCGGCGAGGGCCTCGTCGAGCCAGGCGCGCGCGGCGCCGCCGAGCTGTGCGTCGAGTTGCTTACGGGTCATCGGCACGGTGTTGCTCCCTTCGAGGACTTCGACGGGATGCGGTCGCGCAGGAACTCGATGGAGGTCCTGGCCAGTTCGGGGCCCGCGTGGGAGTGGCGGGGCAGTTCGACGACGGTGAGGCCGCGGTATCCGGTGTCGCCGAGGGCGTCGAGCGCGTCGAGTACGGGCGGGAAGTCGATCTCGCCGTCGCCGAACGGGAGGTGCTCATGGACGCCCCGGCGCATGTCCTCGATCTGGACGTGCCGCAGCCAGGGGGCGGCAGCACGGACACAGTCGACGGGCGCGGCCGGTTCGAGGCACTGGCAGTGCCCGATGTCGAGGGTGAGCCCGAGAGGTTCGGGGTCGCCACTGAGGACGCGCAGGTGGTGGAAGTCCGAGAGAGTGGCGAGGAGATGGCCGGGCTCGGGCTCGATGGCGAGCGGGACGCCGGTGCGGGCGGCGGCGTCGAGCACCGGTGCGAGGGCGTCGGTCAGCCGCTGCCAGGCCGTGTCCGATGGGGTCTCGGGTGGGGTGATGCCGCTGAAGCAGTGCACGGCGTGGGCGCCGAGGTCGGCGGCGACGTCGACGGCCCGCAGCAGCAGCCGGGTGCGGGCGGCACGGGCCTCCGGGTCCGGGTCGAGGAGGGACGGGCCGTGCTTGCGGCGCGGGTCGAGGACATAGCGGGCCCCCGTCTCGATGGTCACGCCGAGCCCCAGCCGGCCGAGCCTGTCCGCCACGTGCCGGGTGCGGGCGGCGAGATCCGGGGCGAAGGGGTCGAGGTGCATGTGGTCGAGGGTGAGGCCGACGCCGTCGTAGCCGAGGTCCGCGAGGAGTCCCAGGGCGTCGTCCAGGCGGAGGTCGGTGAGCCCGTTGGTGCCGTAGCCGAGGCGGATCGTCATGTGAGGCTCACCTTCCGGGCGAGTGTGCGGGCAAGGGGGACGAGCCCCATGACGGCGAGCCCGGTGCCGGACGCTCCGGCGCGGGCGGCGAGCACGGCCTGGAGCGGGATCATCGCCCGGATGCCGCCGCCGACGGCGCGCTGGGTGAGGGGCGGGGACGGGTTGAGGGTGGCGTGCAGGAGGGGCTCGGCGGCGGTCCGGAGGTAGGCGGCGGTGAGCGCGGTGAGGAGGAGGCGGGGGGCGGGTGCTGCGGACCGGGGCCGGTGGTGGTCACCAGGCCCGCCCCTTCCCGGAACCGGGGGCAGGCCCCGGGACCCGCGCTGCTCGCGCACCGCGGCGGCGCCGAGCGCGACGATCGCCGCGAGCGCGCCGAGGGGCGCGACGGTGGAACCGCCCTGTGCCTCGTGTCGGGAGACGGCGGTGACGGCGTAGGTGTGCGCACCGAGCAGGGCGGCGGCGGGTACGGCGGCACGGACGTCGGGGCTGGTGGTGCGGGCCGGGCCCATGGACTGGGCAGGGCCCGCGACGCGGGCACGGCCCAGGGCGCGGGCGCCGCGCAGGATGCGGGCGGTGCGCGTGGGAAGGACGGTGCCGGCGCTGCGGGCGGCGTGCGACGCGCCGGTCGTACTCACCGGGCGCTCGACGCCCACGTACCCCGCACCCGTCCCCGCCGTCGCCGTCGCGCCCAGCAGCAGGTCCAGTGCGCGTGCCCCCGCCATCGCTGCCGGACCCGCCTGGGTGTGCTTCAGATGGAGGTCGTAGGCCCAGACCGTTGCCGCCAGGCCGGTGGCCACCGTCAGGGCCGGGCGGCCCGCGCGGGCGGCCAGGGTCAGGCCGGCAGCCGTCAGGGCGCCGGCTGCCGCGAGGGCCGCGCCGGGGGTGATCCGGCCCGAAGGGATCGGGCGGTGCGGGCGGTCGATGGCGTCCTCGTCGCGGTCGGCCCAGTCGTTGAGGGCCATGCCCGCCTCGTACAGGCACAGGGAGGCGCCGACCGCCAGCGCGGTGCCTCGGTCGGGGCGGCGGCCCAGGGCCGCCGCCCCGGCGAGCGCGTCGCCGGGGACGGTGAACAGCGCCGAGACCCTGAGCAGTTCGGCCCAGGCCCGAACTGCGGCCTTCACTTCTGCCCCCGCAGTCGTTCGGCGAAAGCCAGGAGCTGCAGGTACTGCTCGGAGAGTGCGGCGGGGCCGCCGTCCGGGTCCTTGAAGTAGAAGCCGAGTTCGGGCCGCGGGCCCGTCAGACCCGCTTCGTGGGCGCGGGCCAGCAGTCGCGCCAGGTCCAGTACCAGCGGGGCGGCCAGCGCCGAGTCGCAGCCCTGCCAGGTCGTCTGGAGGACCATGCGCGCCCCGAGGAAGCCGTCGAACGCGATGTGGTCCCAGGCCGTCTTCCAGTCGCCGAGTGCGGGTACGTCGTCGATGTGGACCTCGCCCTCGGGCGTGGTGCCCAGTGTGTCGGCGAGGACGCGTTCCTTGCCCGCGTTCTTGGCCGCCGCCGCGCCCGGGTCGGCCAGCGCCGCCCCGTCCCCGCCGCCCAGCAGATTCGTGCCGGACCAGGCCCGTACGGGCAGGGCGCGTTGCACGAACATCGGGGCGAGTACGGAGCGGAGCAGCGTCTGTCCCGTCTTGCCGTCGCGGCCTGCGTGAGGAAGTCCGCAGTCCGCGACGGCGTCCTGGAGCGCGGGGGTGCGCAGCCCGGTGGAGGGGGTGAAGTTGATGTAGGGGCAGCCGGCCCGGAGCGCCGCGGCGGCGTAGAGCGAGCTGGCGGGCAGCCGGTGGTCTGCGGGTGACGGGACCGGCTCCGTCGAGGCAACGTTGACCACGACGGTGCGGGCGAGTTCGTTGCGGCGGCCGAAGTCGGTGAGGTCGGCGGTGAACGCCGCGATGAGTTCCTCGTCCGTACGGGTGTCGCCGGGCAGCGGCCCGCCGGGGCGTATCTCCGTGTCGGCGGCCGCGAGTTCGGCCCGTACCGCCGAGGGCAGTCCGTGCGGCAGCACTCCCCCGGCGGCCAGTGCCTCGGCCCGTTTGGGCAGCGGACAGCCGACGGTGTCGTGTCCGCCGAAGACCAGGGAGTTCAGTGCCGGCAGCCCGCTGTCGGCGAAGGGCGCGGTCTCGGTGACCATGCCCGCCGCCGGGTGGAGCCCCGCTGTGACGGCTGCGCAGCCCGCCGTGGCGGTGGTGGCGACGGAGCCTCGTGCTCCGATGAACCAGACTCCGGTACGAACGGCATGTGCTGACACGGGCTGCCTCCCTGGCTGGGGATCCTTGCTGGGCAGTACGAAAGGAGCGGCGCTGATCAGATCGGGGCGGGTCGGGAAGAGGTGGTGACGGCGGGCGGGGTAGGGCCTTTGCCCCGCCCGCCGTCGGACTGCGGCTGTCGCCCCTACGTGGCGGGCAGCTCCTTCAACTGAATGTTGCGGAAGGACACCTGGTCGTCGGCTCCGTGGTTCTGGAGGCCGATGTAGCCGTCCTTCAGGCTGCGTACGGGATCGGTGTTGGTGAAGTCGTTGATCTTGACCCCGTTCAGGAAGACCTGGAGCCGTTCACCCTGGACCTTGATCTCGTAGCTGTTCCACTGGCCGGGCGGCCGCAGGACCTGGTCGCGGGCCTTGATGTTCGCCGCCTTGAAGGTGTAGACGGAGCCCGTGGTGCGGTCGGGCGCGTCGGTGGCGTCGATCTGGACCTCGTAGCCGTTGTTCACCGCGGACCAGGGGTCGTTGGACTCCGGGAAGCCGACGAAGACTCCGGAGTTGTCGTCGCCCGCCATCTTCCAGTCGAGCTTCAGCGAGTACGACCCGAGCTCCTTGGCCTGGTAGGTGAGGAGACCCATGCCGCCCTCGGAGCGGAGTTCACCGTCGACGACGTTGAACTTGCCGGGGCCGGCCTGCTTCCACCCTTCGAGCGTCTTGCCGTTGAAGATCGACCGGTAGCCGGTGTCCGGCTTGCAGTCGGCCTTGACCTGTCCGGCCGCGTAGCGGACGCCGCCGAGGAGGAGCTGGCGGAAGGCCGGTTCGGCGTACGACGCCTTGGTGTGGCCGAGTCCGGTGTAGAAGGAGCGGCCGCCCCCGTAGGACTGGCACCAGGTGATCGGGTGATCGCCCTTCATGGTGCCGCCGGTGTAGGTCGTCTCGTCGAGCGTGGCGAGGACCTTCACCTTGTCCCGCGGGTTGGTGCGGTAGTTGTACAGCTCGTCGGTGCGGACCCAGGCGTCGTCGAGGTGGGCGGTGGCCGGGTGCTTGTGGTCCTCGACGCGGACGGTGACGGGCTGGATCGCGGGGTGTCCGGCGAAGTACGCGCCGACGAGCCCGCCGTAGAACGCCCAGTCGTACTCGGTGTCCGCGGCGGCGTGCACGCCCATGTAGCCACCGCCGGTGGCGATGTAGTTCTCGAACGCCTTCTGCTGGTCGGCGTTGAGGACGTCACCGGTCGTGGAGAGGAAGACCACGGCGTCGTAGCGGGCCAGGTTGCTGGTGGTGAACTGGCCTGCTTCTTCGGTGGCGTCGACGGTGATGTTGCTGCTCGCGCCGAGTTCCTTCAGTGCTGCGACGCCCTCGGGAATGGCGTCGTGCCGGAAGCCGGCGGTCTTCGAGAAGACCAGGACCCGCTTGGCGGTCCGGTCGGGCGCGCTGTTGGAGAGCTCGAAGTCGTCGATGTCGTAGAGCGCGCCCTCGCCGCCCTTGAAGACCAGGAAGAGTTCGGTGGCCTGCTTCGGGACGCCGCGCAGCGGTACGTCGATGTCCTGGAAGTTCTCCCAGCCGCCGGTCACCGGCACCGGTGCGGAGCCGAGGATCTTGCCGGTCGCGGAGCCGGCCCGTACTTCGAGGAATCCGCCCGCGCCGCCGGACGAGATCCGGGCGGTGAGCTTGGTGGAGTCTCCGAGGATGTACGGCTTGAAGGCGATCCAGTCGTCGTTGTCGATGTCGCCGACCGTCTTGCCGCCGTGCGCAGCCGCCTTGTCGTAGGTCCGGATGCCGGACGACTCGGTGAAGTGCTCGGCCTGCCGGTGGCGGGGCTGGAGCTGCGACTGGTCGTGGCCGCTGAGTGCGGCCTGGCCACCGCCTCCGCCGTCGGTGTACGAGGCGTCGATGACTCCGAAGATGTTGGCGTTCGGGTCGTGTCCGCCGTCCATCTCGGTCTTGATGGTGCCGGAGCAGCCGTGCTCCGTGGTGATCGGGTGGCCGTGGCTGTCATGGCCGAGCACGAAGCTGACCTGGACCTTGGAGCAGTCGATGGTGCCGTCCTCGGGGTCGGTGACGGTCACCTTGAACGGGATGTCGTCGCCGAAGCTGAACAGCTGTCCGTCACCGGGGAGTTCCAGGTTCACCTTGGGTGCGGTGTTGCCGACGGTCACATGGACACTCGCCGAACCGGTCCGGCCGGTGGGGTCCTTGGCGGTGACGGTCGCGGTGTAGGTGCCGTTCTTCTTGTACGTGTACGTGGGGTTCGCAGCGGTCGACGTACCGCCGTCGCCGAAGTCCCAGGCGTAGGTGAGCGCGTCGTTGTCGGAGTCCGTGGTGCCCGCGGAGGAGAACTGCACCTTCAGCGGTGCGGTGCCGGACGTCTTGTTGGAGGAGGCTTCGGCGACCGGCGAGTGGCCGCCGGTGGCGTTCTCGATGCGGTAGAGCGCGGAGTGCTCGTCGCCGCCGAACCAGGAGACGCCGTAGTCCAGGACGTACAGTGCGCCGTCCGGGCCGAAGGCCATGTCCATCACCTGGGTCCCGGACCACGGGATGTCGTTGATGGACTGGACGTTGCCGTCGCCGTCCTGCTCGATGCGCTTGATCCACTGCCGGCCGAACTCACCGGCGAAGAAGTCCCCGTCGTACGCCTCGGGGAACTTCACGGGCGAGTCGAGGTCGGCGTCGTAGTGGTAGACGGGGCCGCCCATCGGCGACTCGGAGCCGGTACCGAACTCGGGCACGGATCCGCCGTCGTACGGGATCCAGGCGGGCTGCGCCGGGGGCAGGTCGACCAGACCGGTGTTGTGCGGCGAGGTGTTCTTCGGGGCGGCGCAGTCGAAGGCCGCTCCGGACGTCTTCGTCGCGAAGTCGTAGTCGATGAAGGGGTCGTTCTTCCCCGTGCAGAACGGCCAGCCGAAGTTGCCCGCCTTCGTCACCCGGGCGAACTCGACCTGTCCGCCGGGTCCGCGCTTCGGGTCGGCCGCACCCGCGTCGGGACCGTAGTCGCCGACGTATGCGATGCCGGTGGCCTTGTCTACGCTGAAGCGGAACGGGTTGCGGAAGCCCATCGCGTAGATCTCGGGCCGGGTCTTGTCCGTGCCCGGGGCGAAGAGGTTGCCCTCGGGGATGGTGTACGAGCCGTCGTCGGCGACCTTGATCCGGAGGATCTTGCCGCGCAGGTCGTTGGTGTTGCCCGAGGTGCGACGGGCGTCGAACGCCGGGTTGCGGTCGGGGCGTTCGTCGATCGGCGTGTAGCCGTCGGAGGCGAAGGGGTTGGAGTCGTCACCGGTCGACAGGTACAGGTTGCCCTGTGCGTCGAAGTCGATGTCGCCGCCGACGTGGCAGCAGATGCCGCGCGACGTCTTGACGTCGAGGACCTTCTTCTCGCTGCTCAGGTCGAGGGTGCCGTCCTCCTTGAGGACGAAGCGGGAGAGCCGGTTGACGCCGTCGAACTTGGCGAAGTCGGCGGCGGTGCCGGTCTCCGGGGCGTCGCCGGACGGGGTGTCCAGCGGGGGCGCGTAGTAGAGGTAGATCGCCCGGTTCTTGTCGAAGTCCGGGTCGATGCCGACGCCCTGGAGGCCTTCCTCGTCGTGCGAGTAGACCGGGAGCACGCCGGAGACCTTGGTGTTGCCGGCGCTGTCGGTGATCCGCAGCTCGCCGCTGCGCGAGGTGTGCAGGACGCTGCGGTCCGGGAGTACGGCCAGCGACATGGGTTCGCCGGTTTCGGCGGCGCCCTTGGCGAGGGTGACCTGCTGGAAGTCCTCGCCCGCGGCCGCCGCGGCGTCGGTGGCTGCCGGCGAGACCGGGCCCGACGCGGAGGCGCCGGGGGCGCCCAGGGCGAGGGTGGCTGCGGTGAGCAGGCCGCCGGTGAGCAGGGCGAGGGACTTGCGGAGTCGGGGCCGGATTCTGGTTCTGCTTCTGTGCACGAGTGTCCTCCGGAGAGTGCCGGTTGTACGGGCGGGTGGAGCCGAGCCGTTCCGCGCGGGGACTGCCGCGCAGGTCACCCGGGGCCTGGTGGGGCCCCAGCGACGTGAGTCATTTCGTGTACACCACAGGGACGGTAGACCTGTTCGTCCGGGGCGGAAAGCCCTTGCACAGCAGTTGAGTTGAACTTTTTCCTGCTGGAGGACAAAGAGGGATGAGGGCAGCCGGGACCGCCCCGACGGCGCGCTTGCTGCCGTCGGGCCTTTCCCCTGCCCGAACCGGGGCTGCGCCCCGGGCCCGGCGGTCCTCAATCGCCGGGCGCGCTGAACAAGGTGCCCTCAAACACCGGGCAGGCTTGGTTTCTCCCGCCCGAGCGGGCCACCGGAGCCGAGTCCGGATTGCCGGCCCTCCGGCAATCGAGGAGCGGAGATCCGGGGGCGGAGCCCCCGGAAACCGTCAGTCGCCGCCTCCGAACGCCGCGTCGAACGACGCCGCCGGCGGGTCGAAGTCATACCGCTTCATCGTGGCAAGCGCTTCCGGCGCACCCACGAGCCGGTCCATCCCGGCGTCCTCCCACTCCACCGAGATCGGCCCCTCGTAGCCGATCGACCGGAGCATCCGGAACACGTCCTCCCACGGCACATCACCGTGCCCGCCGGAGACGAAGTCCCAGCCACGCCGTGGGTCGCCCCAGGGAAGGTGCGAGCCGAGGCGGCCGTTGCGTCCGTCGAGGCGTTTGCGCGCCTCCTTGCAGTCCACGTGGTAGATCCGGTCCCGGAAGTCGTAGAGGAAGCCGACCGGATCGAGGTCCTGCCAGACGAAGTGGCTCGGGTCGAAGTTCAGCCCGAACGCGGCACGGTGGTCGACGGCCTCCAGGGCCCGGTGCGTGGTCCAGTAGTCGTACGCGATCTCGCTGGGATGCACCTCGTGGGCGAACCGCACGCCCTCCGCGTCGAACACGTCGAGGATCGGGTTCCAGCGTTCGGCGAAGTCCTCGTACCCCCGCTCGATCATCCGCGGCGGCACCGGCGGGAACATCGCCACCAGGTGCCAGATCGACGAGCCGGTGAAGCCGATGACGGTGCGGACCCCGAAGGCCGCGGCCGCGCGGGCGGTGTTCTTGATCTCCTCGGCGGCCCTGCGCCGTACCCCTTCGGGCTCACCGTCGCCCCAGATCCTGGCAGGCAGGATGCCCTGGTGCCGTTCGTCGATCGGGTTGTCGCAGACGGCCTGGCCGACGAGGTGGTTGGAGATCGCCCAGCACTTCAGCCCGTACTTGTCGAGCAGCTGGTGCCGCCCTGCCAGGTAGCCGGGGTCGTTGAGTGCCTTGTCGACCTCGAAGTGATCGCCCCAGCAGGCGAGTTCGAGCCCGTCGTAGCCGAAGTCACGGGCGAGCCGGCAGACCTCCTCCAGCGGCAGGTCGGCCCACTGGCCGGTGAAGAGAGTGAAGGGACGGGGCATGCGCGGGACCTCCTAGAGCTGTACGGGAGTGTGGACGGAGTTCTTCTCGGCGCTCTCCTCCACGGCCGCGAGCACCCGCTGCACCTGGAGCCCGTCGGCGAACGACGGCACCGGGTCCGTCCCTTCGGCGATCGTCCGGACGAGGTCGCGGGCCTGGTGGATGAAGGTGTGCTCGTAGCCGAGGGCGTGGCCCGGCGGCCACCATGCCTCCAGGTACGGGTGTTCGGGCTCGGTGACGAGGATGCGGCGGAACCCGGCCGTGGCGGCCGGTTCGGTGTGATCGTGGAAGGACAGTTCGTTGAGCCGCTCCAGATCGAAGGCGAGCGAGCCGCGCTCCCCGTTGAGCTCCAGCCGCAGCGCGTTCTTGCGGCCCGCCGCCATCCGGGTCGCCTCGAACGAGGCCAGCGCTCCGGAGGTGAGCCTGCCGGTGAACACGGCCGCGTCGTCGACGGTGACCGCCCCTCGGGCCTCGCTGCTCGCGACGCCCGAGAGTCCCGCCGACGCTCCGGCGAGCACGGGGCGCTCCCGTACGAACGTCTCGGACACCGCCGACACCCCCACCAGCAACTCCCCCGCCAGATACTGGGCGAGGTCGATGATGTGCGCCCCCAGGTCGCCGAGCGCACCGGATCCGGCGTGTTCGCGCTCGAGCCGCCAGGTGAGCGGCGACTCCGGGTCGACCAGCCAGTCCTGGAGGTACGTGGCCCGTACGTGCCGCAGGGCGCCGAGCCTGCCGTCGGCGATCAGCTTCCGTGCGTACGCGATCGCCGGCACCTTGCGGTAGTTGAAGCCGACCATCGCCACCTGGCCGCGAGCCCTGGCCCGTTCCGCGGCCTCGGTCATGGCCTCCGCCTCGGCGACCGTGTTGGCGAGCGGCTTCTCGCACAGCACGTGTTTGCCGGCCTCCAGGGCGGCGATGGCGATCTCCGCATGACTGTCGCCGGGGGTGCAGATGTCGACGAGCTGGACGTCGTCCCGGGCGATCAGGGCGCGCCAGTCGGTCTCCGCCGCCGCCCAGCCGTGCCGTTCGGCGGCGGCGGTGACCGCCGTACGGTCCCGTCCGCAGATCGCGGCGAGAGCCGGCCTCATCGGCAGGTCGAAGACGTGTCCCGCGGTGCGCCACCCCTGGGAGTGGGCGGCGCCCATGAACGCGTATCCGACCATGCCGACGCCGAGCGTCGCCTCCGGCTCTGTCGACGGCGGCGCTGCGGCTTCCTGCTCCGTCTCTTCCCTACGGGCCATACGGGCTTCCTCCTCATCGGTCGTTCGGTGGGGGCGACAGGAGGGTCAGCACCCTCCTGGACTGCGGATCAGCTGAAGCCCGTCGGCAGGTACTGGTCGATGTTGTCCTTGGTGACGACGGCGGAGTAGAGCGTGAGGCTGGTCGGGATCTCCAGTTCCGAGAGGCCGCCGATGCCCTTGCCCTGTCCGAGTGCGCGCGCCAGGTCGATGGCGGACGCGGCCATCGTCGGCGGGTAGAGGACGGTGGCCTTCAGGACGCTGTTGTCGGCCTTGATGGCGTCCATGGCGGACTTGGCGCCCGCGCCGCCGACCATCAGGAATTCGTCCCGGCCGGCCTGCTGGATGGCACGCAGCGCGCCGACACCCTGGTCGTCGTCGTGGTTCCACAGAGCGTCGAACTTCTTCTGCGCCTGCAGGAGTTGAGCCATCTTCGCCTGGCCGGACTCGACGGTGAACTCGGCGGCCTGCCGGGCGACCAGCTTCACGTTGGGGTAGTTCTTGAGAGCATCGGCGAAGCCCTGGCTGCGCTGCTTGGTGAGCTCCAGGTTGTCGATGCCCGCGAGCTCGACGACCTTGGCGTTCGGCTTGTCCTTGAGCTGTTCGCCGATGTACGTACCGGCGTTGAGGCCCATGCCGTAGTTGTCGCCGCCGACCCAGCAGCGGTAGGCCTGCGGTGAGGCGAAAATGCGGTCCAGGTTGATGACGGGGATGCCCGCCTTCATCGCTTCCAGGCCGACCTGGGTGAGCGCCTTGCCGTCGGCCGGGAGGATGACGAGGACGTCGACCTTCTTGTTGATGAGGGTCTTGACCTGGCCGATCTGGGCGGCGGTGTCGTTGGAGCCCTCGGTGATCTCCAGGGTCACCTCGGAGTACTTCTCCGCCTGCGACTTGGCGTTCTCATTGATGGCGTTGAGCCACCCGTGGTCGGCCTGCGGACCGGCGAAGCCGATGGTGACGGGCTTGCCGGGCTTGTTGTCGGCGGCCGGCTGATTGCTCTGTGCGGTCTGCGACTTCTTGGGCTCGTTGCTGGTGCAGGCGGTGAGGACGGCGCCCGCGGAGACGGCTGCGGTGCCGAAGAGCAGTCCTCTGCGGCTGGTTTCTGGCATGGCTGTGGAACCCTTCATCCGGTGCGTGGGTGGCATGCGGAACTGCGGGTGGGGCGGAATGGGATGGGGTGGGCTGGGGGTGGGAGAGCCCGGGGGCTCAGGTCTCCCCGTGGGCCGAGGTTCGGCCCTGGACCAGGACGGCGGCGACGATGATCGCGCCCTTGGCGATCTGCTGGACATCGCTCTGCAGATTGTTGAGAGCGAAGATATTGGTGATGGTGGTGAAGACGAGGACACCGAGGACGGATCCGACGATCGTGCCGCGTCCGCCGCTGAGCAGGGTGCCGCCGATGATCGCGGCGGCGATGGCGTCGAGCTCGTACAGGTTGCCGTTGGTGTTCTGTCCCGAGCCGGACAGGATGATCAGCATGAAGGCGGCGATGCCGCAGCACAGCCCGGAGAGCAGGTACAGATAGAGCCGCTGCCTGGTGACGTCGATACCGGCGAGCCGGGCCGCTTCCGCGTTGCCGCCGACCGCGACCGTGCGGCGCCCGAACGTCGTGCGGTTCAGCACCAGCCAGCCGATGACGGTGGCCGCGGCGAAGACCATCACCAGGGGCGGGATGCCGAGGATGTACGAGTCGGGCAGCCCCAGGTCCAGGACCGACTGCACGGTGACGATCTGCGTCTTGCCGTCGGTGAGCAGCAGGGCGAGACCGCGGGCCGAGGCGAGCATGGCGAGCGTCGCGATGAACGGCACCATCCTCCCGTAAGCGATCAGCAGCCCGTTGACGAGTCCGGCGCCGAGTCCGACGAGCACGGCGGTGAAGAGGATGCCTGCGAAGCCGTACTCCTGGGTGGCGAGCGTGGTCGCCCAGACCGAGGCGAGCGCGACCATGGCACCGACCGACAGATCGATGCCGCCGCTGGTGATGACGAACGTCATGCCGACGGTGACGACGCCGATGACGGACGCCTGGGTCAGGATCAGCTGCAGGTTCCCGGTGTCCAGGAAGGCGTCGGGTTCGGTGAACCCGCCGACGGCGATCAGTACGGCGAGGACTCCGAGCAGCGACAGGTTACGGACGTCCGTGCGCACCCCTAGAGCGCGCAGTCCGCGGCCCTTCGAGGGCGGCACCGAGGCGGGGGCGGGCGGGACCACCTTGTCCGGCCCACCGTGCTGCGCCGAGGAGACGGGCTGTGTCATGACGTCGGGCTCCCTTCCATCACGAGGTCGAGTACGCGGTGCTCGTCGAGCTCCCGGGCGTCCGCCGTATGCACGACGCGGCCCTCACGGAGCACCAGCACCCGGTCGGCGAGGCCCAGCACTTCGGGCACTTCGCTGGAGACCAGCAGGACGGCGAGGCCTTCGTCGGCCAGCCGGCGGATCACGGCGTAGAGCTCGGCGCGGGCGCCGACGTCTACACCGCGGGTCGGTTCGTCGAGCAGCAGCACCCGGCAGCCGCGCAGCAGCCAGCGGGCCAGGACGGCCTTCTGCTGGTTGCCGCCGGAGAGAGTACGGACGGGGGTGTCCGGGTTGTCGGGGCGCAGCGACAGTTCGCGGGTGGCGGTGCGGGCCGCCCGGCGCTCGGCCCCCCGGTCGAGCCAACCTGCCCTGGAGAAACGGGACATGGAGGAGACGGAGACATTGCGGGTGACGGATTCGAGCATCAGCAGGGCCTGCGCCTTGCGTTCCTCGGGGGCGAGCCCGATGCCTGCGGCGACGGCGGCGCGGACGCTGCCGGGGCGCAGTGGCCGCCCGCCGACCAGGACCCGGCCCGCGCTCGGCCTGCGGGCGCCGTAGATCGTCTCCAGGATCTCGGAGCGCCCGGAGCCGACCAGGCCGGCGAGGCCGACGATCTCGCCGGGCCGCAGTGCGAGGTCGAGCGGTGCGAACTCCCCTTCCCTGGCGAGTCCTTCGACGGTGAGTACGGGTTCCTGCCGGGCGGCCTCCGTGACCTCCGCGGACGTCTCGGGGCGCTGCGGGAAGACGTACTCGACATTGCGGCCGGTCATCATGGCAACGATGTCCCGTGTCGGGGTGGACTTGGCCGGCAGACCGACCGCGACGGCACGCCCGTCCTTCAGCACGGTCACCCGGTCGCCGATCCGGCGGATCTCCTCCAGCCGGTGGGAGATGTAGACGACCGCGACGCCGTCGGCGGTGAGTGAGGCGACGATACGGAAGAGGTTGTCGACCTCGTCGGGGTCGAGGGCCGCGGACGGCTCGTCCATCACGATGAGGCGTACGTCGTGGGAGAGCGCCCGTGCCATGGAGACGATCTGCTGCTGGGCCGCGGAGAGCGCGCCGACCGGGCGGGCGGGATCGATCTCGGGGTGGCCGAGGCGCTTCAGCAGTGCGGCGGCCGCCGTCCGGCCCTCGCGGGTACGGACGATGAAGCGGGCGGTGGTGGGTTCATGGCCGAGGAAGATGTTCTCGGCGACCGAGAGGCCCTCGACCAGGTCGAGTTCCTGGTAGATGGTGGCGATGCCGAGGCGCATGGCGGCGATCGGCGACTTCAGCGCGACGGGCGCGCCGCGCCAGGCGATCTCGCCGTCGTCGGGCTGGTGGGCTCCGGCGAGCACCTTGATGAGGGTGGACTTGCCGGCGCCGTTCTGCCCGAGCAGACAGTGGACCTCACCGGCCTGGACCTCCAGGTCCACGCCGTCGAGAGCGCGCACACCGGGGAACGATTTGGTGATGCCGGACATGGTGAGCAGGGGTGGTTGTGGTGCCATGACAAATCCCCTCGGCGAAATGGGGTCTCCCCTGCTCGAGCGAAGCCGAGAGCTTGGGGAAGGGCCGGTGAGCGGGCAGGGCTGTACCAGGTGCGGGTGGTGCTCAGTTGCCGATGGATCTCTGGTGCCGTACAGCCGGCCGAGGATCAGGCCGGTGAGAACAGGTGGTCGCTGATGAGCCGGGCGGCGCCGATGACTCCGGCGGTCGGCCCCAACTCGCCCAGCACGATAGGGAGATTTCCGGTGGCCAGCGGCAGGGACTGCCGGTAGACCTGGGTCCGGACGCTGGCGAGGAGCGTGTGACCGAGGCCGGTCACGCCACCTCCGATCACCACCAGTCCGGGGTTGAAGAAGCTGACCAGTCCGGCGATGACCTGACCGACCCGGTTGCCGCCCTCGCGGATCAGGTCGAGCGAGGTCGCGTCACCGGCGGCCGCCGAGGCGGCCACATCGGCGGCGGTGAGCCGGCCCGCCGCCTCCAGTCGGGCCGCGAGCTCCTGGGACTGTCCCGTGCGCGCCGCGTCCTCGGCGTCGCGGGCCAGCGCCGCGCCGCTGAAGTGGGCCTCCAGGCAGCCCCGGTTGCCGCAGGCGCAGGCGCGCCCGTCGGGTTCGACCTGGATATGGCCGATGTCGCCCGCGCTGCCCGTCGTACCGCGGTAGACGTCGCCGCCGACGACGATGCCGCAGCCGATGCCGGTACCGATCTTGACGCAGAGGAAGTCGCCCACGGAGCGCGCGACGCCTGCGTGCTGCTCCCCCATCGCCATCAGGTTCACATCGTTGTCGACCATGACGGGGCAGCCCAGTTCCTGGCTGAGCGCCTCGCGGACCGGGAAGCCGTCCCAGCCGGGCATGATCGGGGGTGCGACCGGTACGCCTTCGGGGAAGCGGACCGGTCCCGGTACGCCGATGCCCGCGCCGTCGAATCCTTCCGCGAGCCCGGAGGCCCGGAGCTTGGCCGCCATGGACAGCACCTGCTCGAAGACGGCGACGGGTCCTTCACGTACGTCCATGGGGTGGTTGAGGTGACCCAGGACTTCCAACTCCGCGTTGGTGACCGCCACATCGATCGATGTGGCACCGATGTCGACGCCGAGGAAGCGCAGTGCGGGAGCAAGCCGGATGTTGTGCGAGCGACGCCCGCCGCGGGAGGCGGCGAGTCCGTCGGCCACGACAAGTCCGGTCTCCAGCAGCCTGTCCACCTCGACGGCGAGCTTGGAGCGGGAGAGATCGATCTGATCCCCCAGCTGCGCCCGTGAGTTGGGCCCGTCGTCGCGCAACAGCCGGAGCAGTCGCGCCTGATGCGCATTCGCGGGTCGTGCCGTCATACGTCTCACGCGCCCCTCCCCGCCACATCGGCTCATCCGTCGGGCTTTCGAGTGGAACGTAGCAGCGGTTGCCGGGAGTGGGAAGAAGTTGCGCAGGAATCCGCTACAACTTTCTCCACACCCAGGACAAAGAGCCGTTCGACGGAGTGGTGGGCCCGCTTTCGGCACGGACGCCTTGGGGACGTACACCTGGCGCGGCGCGGCAGGGAAGTCAGCGGCGCCGGAACGGGCCGCCCGGAGCCGCACACACCTTGACCGCACATCGAATCGACCGCACATCGAGGTCGCCGACTTCTCGACGGCTCTCTACCGGGCGAGCCGGGTCGGCCTCACCCTCTCCCGCCCGCGCTGCCGCCCACGTCGCCCTGAACTCCCGGTCGGGAATGGCGGCCGCGTTCAGTCGCGGGGCCAGGGGCGGCCGTCGAGGCGCTCGATGTCGCGATTGAGGCGCCCGAGGCAGTGCGCGAGCTGGGCCGCCTCCTCGGGTGTCCAGTTGGCCAGCACATGGGCCAGGCCGTTCACGTTCTCGGCCCGGTCGCCGTCCAGGCGGCGCTTGCCTTCGGCGGTGATGGCGAACTTGCGGGCGATGCCACCCTCGGGGTCGGGGATGTGCTCGACGACACCGGCTCGCAGCATGGCGGCGGTCTGGCGGTTGAGGGTGGAGGTGTCCAGACCGAAAGCGTCGCTGAGCTGACTGATGGACAGCGGGCCCTCGGCCTGGATGCGGCTGAGGAGGATGTAGGCGCTGCGGTCGAGTCGCCCGCTCCCCCGGTTGGTGAGCAGATGCATGTACCGGCCGAGAAGCATGGTCTCGAACTCGATCCGGTCAAGGGGCATGTCCACGCAGGGTTTCCTTCGGCCGCGGGCTTGCCTTCCCTTCGGGAAGGTCACCTGCCAGTAGATATCCGATCGGCTCCGGCGTGGGTCTCGCGGCTGCGGTCGTCGCTTCCTTCATCCCCGTGCGGGCGGCAGCGCAGCCGGGGTCCGCCGTTTCGCAGCAGGCCGCCTCCGAGGTGGCCGCGTCTCGATCGTGCTGGTCGTCCGGCGCCATCGGGGCCCGGTCGACGCGAACACGACGTTGCTTCCGCGACCATCACGGACCGGATCGCGGGCGGCCTCATCACGTGGCCGCCCGCGACTCCTTCGGTTCGCTGGTTCGCTCTAGCCCTTTTCGCGCTGGTGGTACGTCTTGCGCGTGTGTTCCGTGTGCGTCCGCATGATCTCCGTGGCCCGCTGTTCGTCCCGCGAGGAGATCGCCGCAATCAGTGCGCGGTGCTCGATCCAGGACTGGGTGCCGCGCTGGCGGGCCACCGGGGTGTAGTACCAGCGGACCCGGCGGTCCACCTGCCCGGCGAGCTCGGCGAGGACGACATTGCCCGCCAGCTCCATGACCTTGGCGTGGAACGCGGCATTGGTGGCGACAGCGAGATCCACATCGTCGTCGGCGACGGCCTGCTCACCCTTGGCGCAGAGCTCTTCGAGCGCGGCGATGCCGGCCGTGCCCGAGTTGGCCGCGGCCAGCCGGGCGGCCTCGGCCTCCAGGAGCGTACGGACCGACAGCAGCTGGTCCGCCTCCTCCTCGGTGGGTTCATGGACGAACGCACCTTGCGCGGGCCGCAGATCGACCCAGCCCTCGGTGTTCAACCGCTGCAACGCCTCGCGCACCGGCTGCCGGGACACGCCGAGGTGTCCCGCGAGTTCGCTCTCGACCAGATGCTGGCCGGGGCGGAGCGCACGCGTGGTGATCAGTTCGAGCAGCGCCTCGTAGACACGCTCGCGCAGCGGACCGGGCCGTTCCAGCTTCGGCACAGCCCCTTGCGGCAGTCCTGTGGACAACATCGCGGTCCCCCTCCGGGCGACGAGCAACTGCTTATCGTCTACAGTCTACCGAGCACAATGGGGCTCAGGGACAGCGGATCACCTGACCGGCGTACGAAAGATTCCCGCCGAACCCGAAAAGCAGCACCGGAGCACCGCTCTCGACCTCACCCCGTTCGACCAGTTTCGACAGCGCCATGGGGATGGAAGCGGCGGAGGTATTGCCCGAATCCACCACATCCCGGGCGATGACGGCGTTGACCGCACCGATCTTCCGGGCGACCGGTTCGATGATCCGCAAATTGGCCTGATGCAGTACCACCGCAGCGAGATCCTCGGGGGCGACCCCGGCCCTTTCGCACACCTTGCGCGCGATGGGCGGCAGCTGAGTGGTGGCCCAGCGGTAGACGGACTGCCCCTCCTGGGCAAAGCGCGGCGGCGTCCCCTCGATCCGCACCGCACGCCCCATCTCCGGCACCGAACCCCACAGCACGGGACCGATTCCGGGCGCGGCGTCCGCATCGCCCCGCGGATCCGCGACCACGACCGCGGCGCCCGCGCCGTCGCCGAGCAGGACACAGGTGGAGCGGTCGGTCCAGTCGGCGATGTCGGCCATCTTGTCGGCGCCGATCACCAGCGCACGGGTCGCGGCGCCCGCCCGGACGGCGTGATCCGCGGTGGCGAGGGCGTGGGTGAAGCCGGAGCAGACCACGTTGATGTCCATCACGGCCGGCGAACCCATGCCGAGACGGGCGGCGACCCGAGCCGACATGCTCGGCGAACGGTCCATGGCGGTGGAGGTCGCGACGAGGACCAGATCGATGTCGGTGGGGAGCAGACCGGCCGTGGCGAGCGCCTTGGCCGCCGCGTGCGCGGCCATCTCGTCCACCGGCTCGTCAGGGCCTCCCACATGGCGGGTCTTGATTCCGACGCGACTGGTGATCCACTCGTCGCTGGTGTCGACCATGGCCGCCAAGTCGTCGTTGGTGAGCACCCTGGCGGGCTGGTAGTGGCCGAGCGCCACGACACGTGAGCCGGTCATGTAGAGGTTCCCCTCGCTACGTATGGCAGGAACTATCCAGTCTTGGTGGCTACCGCCCGGTACGAGTGCACGTGATCCCACAGGATTACCGGCCGAGGCTTGGAGGCTTGACAACACCCTTGACCGCCCTCAACACATACTGTAGACAATATTCTGTCGACTTGACATCGTCTCCTGTTCCCTCGCTCGGTCCCTCACCGAACGGAGAGCCCCGTGAAAATCGCCGTCCCGGACGGAGACCACCACCGTCTGCGCCCACTGCGGCGTGGGATGCAGCGTCACACTCCATGTGCAGGACAATGAGATCGTCGAGGTCACCTCACACGACAACCCGGTGACCCACGGCAACCTCTGCATCAAGGGCCGTTTCGGCTTCCAACACGTACAGAATCGGGTTAACCGCCATGGGACGGGTCACCGAGCGCCGCCGCACCATTCGCATCCGGGACGGAGTGGTCTCCGCCCGCCCCGACACACTCGTCGCCGAGGAGCCTCTGGAGATCCGGCTGAACGGCAGGCCGCTGGCGATCACAATGCGTACGCCGGGCGACGACTTCGCACTGGCCGCGGGCTTCCTCGTCAGCGAGGGCGTGATCGGTGACGGCTCCGAGGTGCAGTCCATCGTGTACTGCGCGGGGGCGACGGCGGACGGCGTGAACACGTACAACGTGGTGGATGTGAAGCTCGCGCCCGGCGTGCAGGTCCCCGACATCACGCTGGAGCGCAACGTCTACACGACGTCGTCCTGCGGGTTGTGCGGCAAGGCGAGCCTCGACGCGGTCCGCACCACGACCCGGCACCCGATCGCCGACACTCCCCCGGTCCGTGTGGAGCCCGCGCTGCTCTCGGCCCTTCCCGACCGGCTGCGCGAGTCGCAGCGTGTCTTCGACCGGACCGGGGGGCTGCACGCTGCGGCGCTGTTCACCGAGACGGGAGAACTCCTCGACGTCCGGGAGGACGTCGGCCGGCACAACGCGGTCGACAAACTCGTCGGCCGGGCCCTGACCGACCACCGGCTGCCACTGTCCCGGGCGATTCTGCTGGTGTCGGGGCGGGCCTCGTTCGAGCTGGCCCAGAAGGCGGTGATGGCCGGGATCCCGATGCTCGCCGCGGTCTCGGCGCCGTCGTCGCTCGCCGTCGATCTGGCTGCCGAGACCGGACTGACCCTGGTCGGCTTCCTGCGGGGTCCGTCCATGAACGTGTACGCGGGTGACCACCGCATCGCCCTGGAGGCGACGGTCGGCCAGGGCTGAACCGCCCGGCCCGCAACACGGGTCAGGGATCCGGCCGGCGGGGAGCGCCCCCTGCGCCGGCCGGTCCCGCCCCCGTGAGTATGTCGTCGGCCCGTGCGGAGGCGGTAGAACGAGCCGTCGGGCCGCACCACCGATCAGCAGCTCACGCCACGGGCGAGCCGGTCAGCCCACCGCGACGGGCTCCTCCGCCACGGCACCGCTCGCCGAAGTCCCGAGCCGCTCCCGGTGCCCCTGCCGCGGATCCTGCGGGTCGAGCGGATCCAACGGGTCGCGCGAGCGACGCTTCGCGATCACCGCGCACACCATCAGCTGCATCTGATGGAAGAGCATCAGCGGCAACACGGCCAGGCTCGCGTGTGCCCCGAAGAGCACGCTCGCCATCGGCAGCCCAGCGGCCAGGCTCTTCTTCGAACCGGCGAACTGAATGGCGATCCGGTCCCCGCGGTCGAAGCCGAGCCGCTTCGCCCCGTACCAGGTCAGTGTGAGCATCAGCGCGAGCAGCACCGCTTCGGCGGCGAGCAGCGCACCGAGCCGGGCCGGGGTGACCTGGTGCCAGATGCCGGCGACCATGCCCTCGCTGAACGCGGTGTAGACGACCAGCAGGATCGAGCCCCGGTCCACATAGCCGAGCACCTTCTTGTGGCGGGTGATGAACCCGCCGATCCAGCGGCGCAGCAGCTGCCCGGCGACGAACGGCAGCAGCAGCTGGACCCCGATCTTCAGCAGTGCGTCCGCCGAGAATCCGCCACCGCTGTTGCCGAGCACCGCGGCGGCGAGCAGCGGGGTGAGGAAGATCCCGGCGAGCGAGGAGAAGGATCCCGCGCAGATCGCCGCCGGCACGTTGCCGCGGGCGATCGAGGTGAACGCGATCGACGACTGGATGGTCGACGGGACGAGACAGAGGAAGAGGAAGCCGCTGTAGAGCTGGGGCGTCAGGACGTACGGAACCAGGCTTTCGCCCGCCAGGCCCAGCAGCGGGAACGCGACGAACGTGCAGATCAGGACGGTGAGGTGGAGCCGCCAGTGCTTGAGTCCGTCGAGCGCCTCGGCGGTCGAGAGTCGGGCCCCGTACAGGAAGAAGAGAAGGGCGACCGCTCCGGTCGATGCGCCGCCCGCCACGTCCGCGGCGCCCCCGGACGCCGGCAGCAGCGCCGCAAGCGCGACGGTGCCGATCAGCGCCAGGATGTACGGGTCGATCGGCAGCCAGGACGGCAGCTTCAGGGTGCGGCGGCTCATGTGCTCCACGTGTTCTCTCGTTCAGGTCGTGCCCTCTCCATCTTGCTCTTGATCACCGCAATCGGGAATCCCGCATACCGCTCTCACTGTCATCACGCATCGCGATAACCTGGCACTATGTACGACCCTGCACAGCTCCGTACCTTTCTCGCCGTCGCCCAGACGCTGAGTTTCACCCAGGCCGCCCGCCGGCTCGGCGTGCGGCAGTCCACGGTGAGCCAGCATGTACGCCGGCTCGAGGACGCGACGGGACGGCAGTTGTTCACCCGGGACACGCACCGGGTCGATCTCACCGGGGACGGCGAGGCGATGCTCGGCTTCGCCCGGACGATCCTGCAGGCCCATGAGCGGGCAGCGGCGTTCTTCACCGGTACCCGGCTGCGCGGGCGGCTGCGGTTCGGGGCCTCCGAGGACTTCGTGCTGACCCGGATGCCGGAGATCCTGGAGTCGTTCCGCCGCGACCACCCTGAGGTCGAGCTGGAGCTGACCGTGGAGCTCTCCGGGACGCTGCACCGGCAGCTGGCGGCGGGCCGGCTCGATCTGGTCCTCGCCAAGCGGCGGACCGGCGACACGCACGGTGAGCTGGTCTGGCAGGACACGCTGACCTGGATCGGCGCACCGCACGTGCGGATCGATCCGGACCGTCCGGTGCCGCTGGTCCTCTTTCCGCCGCCGGGCATCACCCGGGCGCGCGCCCTGGAGGTGCTGGAGGAGCACGGCCGGTCGTGGCGGGTCGCCTGTACGAGTACGAGCCTCAGCGGACTGATCGCGGCGGCCCATGCCGGGCTGGGCGTGATGGCGCACACCCGCGGCCTCATCCCGCCGGGACTGACCCCGGTGCCGGCCAGGGCGGGTCTGCCGGAGCTCGGCGATGTGGACTTCGTCCTGCTGCACGGCCGCCGCCGGGACGCGGCGCAGGAGGCGGCGGACGCGCTCGCGGCGGCGATCCTGGCGGGAGGCGACCGGCTGATGCGCTCCGTCGGCGGGATCAACGCAATAAGCGGCCGCGAGGGCGCGTGACCGAGGCGTACAGATTCGGTGGAGATTCCGGCGCAAGCTACTTACTCCTCCGTCAGATGTGCGCCCGAGCCTTGCCCATGTGGCCGGATATTTGTGGCTGACCTGTGCAGATGCCACGGTTTCCGGAGCCTCCGGGCCCTCCCGCCGCGCCGCCCGATCAGGTAGCGTCACGGCGCTGTGCGGAGCGCCACAAGGAGCAGTTCATTGCGCGAGTTCACGGTCCCACCCATGGCGGCCGCGCCCCACGTCGGCGGTCTGGCTGATGTCGTCTTCGACTACCCGGAGGAGGACCCGCATCGGATTGCGCTCGGCCGGAAGGACGCGAGCGGACGCTGGCGTGACATCACCGCCGCGACGTTCCGTGACGAAGTGCTGGCCCTCGCCAAGGGGCTGATCGCCCACGGAGTCCGGTTCGGTGACCGGGTCGCGCTGATGTCCCGAACCCGCTACGAGTGGACGCTCTTCGACTTCGCGCTGTGGACGGTCGGTGCCCAGTCCGTGCCGATCTACCCGACGTCCTCGGCCGAGCAGGTCTTCTGGATGCTGCACGACGCCGATGTCTCCGCCGTCGTGGTCGAGCACGAGGACCACGCGATGACGGTCGCCTCGGTGATCGACCGGCTGCCCGGGCTGAGGCGGCTGTGGCAGCTGGATGCCGACGCGGTGACCGAACTCGTCGACGCGGGCACCCACGTCGAGGACGAGGTGGTGCACCGGCACCGGCGCGCGGTGACGCCCGAGTCCGTGGCGACCATCATCTACACCTCGGGTACGACGGGCCGGCCCAAGGGCTGTGTGATCACCCACGCCAACTTCATGTTCGAGACGGACACCATGGCCTCCCGGTGGGAGTCGGTCTTCCACTCCAAACCGGGCGACGAGGCCGCCACACTCCTCTTCCTGCCCCTGGCGCATGTCTTCGGCCGGATGGTGGAGGTCACGGCGATCCGCGGCCGGGTGAAGCTGGGTCACCAGCCGGAGCTGTCGGCGAAGGCGCTGATGCCGGACCTGCTGACGTTCCGGCCGACGTTCATCCTGGCGGTGCCGTACATCTTCGAGAAGGTCTTCAACGGCGCCCGGCGCAAGGCCGAGGCGGAGGGCAAGCTCGGGCCGTTCGACAAGGCCTTCGACGTCGCGGTGAGGTACGCGGAGGCGATGGAGCACAAGGCGTTCGGAACCGGCCCGGGGCCCTCGCCGGGGCTGCGGATGCAGCACCAGTTCTTCGACAAGGTCGTGTACAAGAAGGTCCGCGAGGCAATGGGCGGCCGGGTGCGGCACGCCATGTCGGGCGGCTCCGGGATGGAGCGGCAGCTCGGTCTGTTCTTCGAGGGCGCCGGCATCACGGTGTACGAGGGGTACGGACTGACCGAGTCGACTGCGGCGGCCACCGCCAATCCGCCGGAGCGCACCCGGTACGGCACGGTCGGGCAGCCGATCCCCGGCACCACCGTGCACATCGCCGACGACGGCGAGATATGGGTGTACGGCCAGAATGTCTTCGGCGGCTATCTGGGCGACCCGAAGGCCACCGACGCGGTGCTGCACGACGGCTGGCTGGCCACCGGCGACCTGGGTGCGCTCGACGAGGACGGCTATCTGACCATCACCGGGCGGAAGAAGGAGATCCTGGTGACGTCGGGCGGCAAGAGTGTGTCGCCGGCCGGTCTGGAGGAGCGGGTGCGGGCGCATCCGCTGGTCGCGCAGTGCATCGTGGTCGGCAACGACCGGCCGTACATCGCGGCGCTGGTGACCGTGGACCAGGAATCCGTGGACCACTGGCTCTCCATGCAGGGGCGGCCGCCGATGAGGGCGGCGGACCTGGTGCGCGACCCGGATCTGGAGATGGAGGTCCGGCGGGCGGTGGTGGCGGCCAACACGGCGGTGTCGCAGGCCGAGTCGATCCGTACGTTCCGGATACTGGCGCATCAGTTCACCGAGGAGCACGGTCTGCTGACCCCGTCGCTGAAGCTGAAGCGGAAGGCGATCGAGACGACGTACGCCGCCGAGGTGGACGCGCTGTACCGCTGAGGCGTACCCGGGGCGCCATCCTGAAATGCCTCTCGCCGGGAATGCATCACGGCCCGTGATCGTTGACCCTGGGAATACCAAACCGACGACGTAAGGATCGACCGCTCGTGAGCCAGGTCCCCTCCATCACCCTCAACAATGGCGTCGAGATGCCGCAGCTCGGTTTCGGTGTCTGGCAGGTGCCGGACACCGAGGCGGCGAAGGCGGTCAGGACAGCCATCGAGTCCGGGTACCGGAGCATCGACACCGCCGCGATCTACGAGAACGAGCAGGGCACGGGCGAGGCCATCGCCACCTCCGGTGTCGCCCGTGAAGAGCTGTTCGTCACCACGAAGCTGTGGAACAGCCAGCAGGGCTACGACGCCACCCTGCGGGCGTTCGACGCCTCGCTCGACAAGCTGGGTCTCGACTATGTCGACCTGTACCTGATCCACTGGCCGGTGCCGGCCAAGGACGCGTACATCGACACGTACAAGGCCTTCGAGAAGATCTACGCCGACGGCCGCGCGAAGGCCATCGGTGTCTCGAACTTCCTGCCCGAGCACCTGGAGCGGCTGCTCGGCGAGACCTCCGTGGTCCCCGTGATCAACCAGATCGAGCTGCACCCGCAGCTCCAGCAGGCGGAGTCCCGCGCCTTCCACGCCAAGCACGGCATCGCGACCGAGGCCTGGTCGCCGCTGGGTCAGGGCAAGGGCCTCCTGGAGGTCCCGACGGTCGTCGCGGTCGCCCAGAAGCACGGTCGCACGCCCGCGCAGGTGGTGCTCCGCTGGCACATCCAGACAGGCAATGTGGTGATCCCGAAGTCCGTGACGCCGTCGCGGATCGCGGAGAACCTCGATGTGTTCGGCTTCGAGCTGGACGCCGACGACCTCGCCGCGTTCGCCGCGCTGGACGAGGGCAAGCGCATCGGCCCGAACCCGGGCGAGTTCAACCTCGGCGCCTGAGCCCTGCCGCTCCACGACCGAATCACGCGGAACCGCCGCCCGGCCTCGCGCCGGGCGGCGTCCGTATGCCCGAACCTGGAGGACCGCACCATGAGCGGGGAGACCGCACCCGTCGTCGAACCGGGCCTGTACCGGCTGCGCAATGTGGGCAGCGGGCTGCTGCTGGAGGTGTACGGCTCCGCCAAGGGCAGTGGCGCCAATGTGCAGCAGGGCAGCGAGAAGCCGGACGGGGCGGGCGCCCAGCACTGGCAGCTCTCACCGGTGCACGAGGGCGCCGCCCTCTACCACCTGACCAACGCGCACAGCGGCAAACGGCTGGACGTCGCCAACGCCTCCACGGAGAACGGCGCCAATGTCCAGCAGTGGAAGGCCAACAACTACGGCGCCCAGGAATGGCTGGTCGAACAGCACCTGGATGCGCCGGGCACCGTGACCCTGGTCAGCTTCATCAGCGGACTCGTCCTCGAAGTGGCCGACGGCAGCACCGCGGACGGCGCCAACGTCCAGCAGTGGGAGGACACCGACTCCCCCGGCCAGTGGTGGCAGTTGGAACCGGTGCCCCAGGTGCGCTGAGGGCTTTCCCGTAATCCCTGGTGGATCAGCGCACGGTATCGGATGCGGCGCATCGCAAGGCGGAGCGGCGTCCTCATACCGGTCGTATTCGGGCGTTCCGACAACGGAGGGGGTATCCCCGTGCCGTTGAGGCTACAGGGGAGAGGTGCCGTGGCTGTCGACGTGCGCCCGCCAGGGACTACGGGACAGCCGCCCTAGGCGCGCCGGGCCAGGTGGACCGTGCGTGCCGTGAGCAGGAAGACGTCCGGGCGGTGGCGCAGCCCGGCCGGGTCGTCGGGGTCGAGCAGCCGGTCGAGTGCGGCGAGGTCGTCGGCGGTGAGCGCGTCGCCGAACATGTCGCGCCGCCAGGCGAATTCGGCGATGACATGGTCGCGGGCCTGGTCGGAGAGTGGTGCGGGCAGGTCGAGCAGGAAGCTGCGGGTGCCCTGCGGGGCCAGCCCCACCGCGGTGAACAGGGCCCTCCAGTCCTCGATCTCCCGCTTGGCGTCCGGAAGGGACGCCCGCATCTCCTCGAACCAGTCCGCGGTCACCGCGTCGAGCCTCGCCTCCAGGCCCGGCCGGCCGAACCCGATGTCACGCGGCAGCTGACGGGGCGGCAGCCCGCCCTCGACGAGGGCGACGGTGCCACCCGGGCGCAGCAGCCCCGCGAAACCGGCGAGGACGGCGCGCTGGTCACCCATGTGGTGCAGCGCGTTGCCCGCCCAGATCAGGTCCGCGTCCCCCAGCTTCGCCAGTTCGTCCGGGAGCTCCGCGTGCAGCGTACGGACGCGGTCACCGAGGCCGAGCCGTTCGGCGCGGGCCCGGGTGCGCTCCAGCAGCGCCGGGGTGCCGTCCACGGCGACGACTTCCGCTTCCGGGAACGCCTCGGCGAGCAGACACGCGATCACGCCGGGGCCGCTGCCGATGTCGAGGACCCGGCGTACCCGCGGGGCGGTGGGAAGGCCGGCGATCCAGCGGGTGGCCTCCTGGTACTGCGGGCTGCTGAGCTCGGCGTTCCGCTCCAGGAGCGGGCTCATGACGTCCCAGTCGATGTCGGTGGTGTCGTGGTGAGGGCTGTGCGCGGCACGGTCGTGCCGACCGTGGGCGGTGTCGTGGTGGGGGCCGTGATCGGCATGCTTCGTCATGCGGACAAGACTCGCCCCGTGTCAGGTGTCCGGCAAAGCTTTGTTGCCGGTCCGGCAAACCGTCGTTCCTCGCGTCACTCATACGCTTGGGCGCCGTGTGCGGACCATCCGTGGAGCACGGTCTCCCGCCGTCAGTCCCGGCGGCGGAACACCAGCAACCGGTACTCCGGGTCGCGGCGCGGCCGGTCCGGGTCGGGCAGGGCCAGCAGCGCCGCCGCGAGCCGTTCGGCCGCCGCCCCCGACAGCTCCAGACGCGAGACGAAATCGCCCCTGCGTACACTTCGCGCCGCCGCCTGCGGTGTCCGCCCCTGTCCATGGCCGAGGAAGCGGGCCTCCCCCACCACGTCGAGCCCGGCTTCCGCCCCGTACGGGACGACCAGTTCCTCGCTGTCCGACGGCTTCGGCCTCAGATAGGGGGCGAACGCCTCGTCGATGTCGCTGCCCACGTCGTGCGCCGCGTCCTTGTCGACCGTGGTGACGAACACCCCGCCGGGCCGCAGTACCCGGGCCGCCTCGGACACCACCGCCCGGACCTCCCCCGCTCCCCGCAGCAGATGCAGCAGCCAGATCGCACCGACCGCGTCGACCGTCGCCGCGCCCAAGGGCAGACACCGCGCGTCGGCGAGCGCCACCGCGCCGATCCGCTGCCGGGCGAGCCGCGCCATTCCGTACGACGCATCGGTGCCCAACACCTTCAGTCCGGGCCGGGCCGCCGCGATCCGCTGGGTGACCAGCCCCGTACCGCAGCCGATGTCCAGCAGCGTGCGCGCGGACTCCGGGACCAGGCCCAGCACGGCGCGGGCTGCGGACTCGGCCCTGGGCACGCCACCGCGGGTCGCGTCGTAGACAGCCGCCTCGGTGTCGTAGTCGAGCATGCCGCCGACTGTAGGACACCGGCCGGACCTCGGTGGGCGCTGCCGGAAAACTCCGGATACGCGCTACGACCGACGGCGCGGCTTGCCGCGCTTGCCGCCCTTCGGACCGCCGGAACCACCCCGTGGGCTCTTGCCGGCCGACTTGCCGGCCGCGGGCTTCCGCCGTGCGTCGCCCGCGTCGGGGCGCTTGCGCTGCTTCGGCTGGGGCGGGGTGGCGGTGCGGCCACGGGTGCTGTTCACGGTCCGCCCCCGGACGATCCCGATGAAGTCCTCCACCATGTCGGTGGTTGCGTCCTCCGGCCACGACAGTGCGATGCGCGACTCGGGAACGCCGGTGACCGGCCGGTACGTGAGGTCCTTGCGGTGGTGCAGGCGGGCCAGCGACTGCGGGACGATCAGCAGTCCCACTCCTGCCGCCACCAGTTCGATGGCGTCCGCCGTCGTGGCGGGGCGCTCGATCGCGGGCCGTCCCGGCGGACGCTCCCAGTCGAGGGTGTCGTCGAGGGGATGCAGCACGATCTCGTCGGCCAGATCCTCGGCGGACACCTCGTCGACCGCTGCCGCGATGTGGTCCTTCGGGATCACGACCACCGTCGTCTCGGTGTACAGGGGGATCGCGCTGAGGTCCGTCCGGTCGATCGGCAGCCGCACGAATCCCGCGTCGGCGCCGCCGTCCCGCAGCACGTCGGATGCCTCCGCGGCGGTCACCGCGACGAGGGTCAGTGGGATCTCGGGCAGCCGCTCGTTCCAGATACGCACCCACTTGGTCGGCGTCACGCCTGGTACATACGCGAGCCGGAAAGAAGGGGGGATCTCGGAGCCTGTCACCCCGCCAGGTTACCGGTCGTGGTCGGAGGTCTCGCACACGCTCGCTACTCTTGACACCATGACGTCGCACCAGACCACCCAGACCATGAAGCCCGCAACCGCGGCGAAGAAACTGGGTGTGTACCTCGAGGCCACCCCCGCCGAGTTCCAGGAGGGTGTCGTCTCGCGCAGCGAGCTCAACGCGCTGCAGGCCGATCCGCCCGAGTGGCTGCAGGAACTGCGGCGCAACGGCCCCCACCCCCGTCCGGTGGTCGCGGCGAAGCTCGGCATCTCCATCTCGGGTCTCGCGCGTGGCGGCATCACGGACGCCCTCACCACGGAACAGATCGAGGCGTTGAAGAAGGACCTTCCCGAGTGGCTGCAGAAGGAACGCGCCATCCAGGCCGAGGTCCGGAAGGAAGCGGTCCGCATCAAGGAGAAGAACGCGGAGCAGGACGACCGGACTCGCTGACCTCCCTCCCCCGCGCTCGACGGCTGCGGACGCGGCCGTCGCCGCGGTGAGCGGGCACACCCGGGCGGCGTACGCGGACGCGATGGAGCGCAGCGACACCGATGCGCGTTGGCTCGCCGCGCACCCCCGGTTCGGCGCGGCGCCCTGACGAGCGCTGCACCCTGGTTCTGCCACCGCGCCATCGCGCCCTGCGTGGCGCCCCCCGTTCCATCACTGGCGTTACGTGCGTCACTCGCGCTTCGTCAGTGCGCGCCGTGTCCCGTAGCGACCGCCTCCACCCGCGCCGCCAGCGTCAGGTCCTTCTCGGTGACCGCACCGCCCGCATCGTGCGTGTGCACGGCCAGGGCAACAGTGTTGTATCCGAGCGTCAGATCGGAGTGATGGTTCAGCTCGTCCTGGATCTGGGCGACATGGACGGCCAGTGCGGCGGCGGCGAAGTGCGAGGCGAGCCGGTAGGTACGGGTGATCCGGTCACCCTCCAGCGCCCATCCGGGCAGCTCGCTCAGCCGGTCCTCGATCTCTTTCTGCGACAGCGGTTCGGTGGGCACGGGGCGGCTCCCTCACGAGGTCGGTTGCTGATGGGCGGTGGCGGTGACGTTACGGTCTCCGTATGACAACTGTCGCGCTTGACACGGGGGTAGGGCCACTGCTGCGCAGCTGGCGTCAGCAGCGGCGGATCAGCCAGCTGGAACTGGCCCTGCGCGCCGACTCCTCGGCCCGTCACATCTCCTTCATCGAGACGGGCCGTTCGCGCCCCAGCGAGGAGATGATCCTGCGGCTGGCCGATCATCTCGACATCCCGGTCAGGGAACGCAACGCCTTGCTGGTGGTGGCCGGTTACGCGCCCCGCTACGCGGAGACCGCGCTCGACGACCCGGCGATGGGCGCGCTGCGCGACGGCATGGAGCAGCTGTTGCAGGGGTACGACCCGTATCCGGCGCTCGTCGTCGACGGCACGTACACCGTGGTGGCGGCCAATCGAGGCATCGCGATGCTGCTGGAAGGGGTGGCGGAGCATCTGCTCGCCCCGCCGCTGAACGCCATGCGGCTCACCCTTCATCCGCAGGGTCTCGCCCCGCGCATCCGTAATCTGCGGGCGTGGCGGGCGGATCTGCTGGCGCAGATGGAGCGTCAGATCGCGCTGGCCCGTTCGGCGGAGCTGCGTGAACTGTACGAGGAGGTCGCCGCCTATCCGGTGCCGGACGGCGCCGGCGGTCAGGACGAGCCGGCGGGGCCGCCTTCGGCGCTGTCGTTCGCGCTGCCGCTGGTGATCGAGCACCACGGGCGGGTGCTGTCGTTCGTCTCCTCCATCGCGACGTTCAATACGCCGATGGATGTCACGGTGGCCGAGTTGGCGATCGAGACGTTCCTGCCCGCCGATCAGGAGACCGCCTCGTATCTGCGGTCGCTCGCCTCCTGACGGCCGGGCGTCACGTGCGGCCCCCGCCGGGCGCGAGGTGTCATTTCTTGGGGAGGGGGCGGGTCCACGGGGCGTCGGTACGCGCCAGGACGGTCGCCGCCGCGCTCGCCGCCGCCAGGATGACCGCGGCGAGCAGCAGGGGCAGCGTCGGGTGTCCGTTCAGGACGGCGAGGGCTCCGACGACGGCGCCGAGCAGCATGGCGCAGGCCGAGACCACCCGCCGTCCGGCCTTGTTGCCGGCTCCTCCGGTGAGATGGCTGTCGGCGGCGATGCCGGTGATGGTGAGGGTCAGCACCGTGGTGGTGAGGTCGGGGACCGCGAGAGCGCGGGAGACGGCGTTCTGCACGCCGAGGCCGAGGGCGAGCAGCACGATGAGGGTGAAGCGGACCCCTCCCACGAACGGAGTGCCGGACACCAGCGTGACGATCACGGCGGCCGCGACGCACACGGTCTCGGCGAGGAGCGCGTACTGGAGCATTCTGCCCCGGTGGGCGTGGGTGCGGTGCACGAGCAGGCCGCCGAGCAGCGCCCCGGTGACGAAGGCGGCGAGAGCGACGAGCGAGGCGGCGACCGAGAAACCGGGGGCCCCGGCGAACGCGAAGCCGGAGAAGACCACGTTGCCGGTCATGTTGGCGACGAAGACCCTGCCCAGCTGCAGATAGCTGACGGCGTCGACCAGGCCGGTGACGACGGTCAGGGCGAGCATCAGGGGCGGCAGCGGCCCGTGCCGGTCGGTCATGTCCGGTACGAGGGTGGCCCAGGCCTCACGCAGCAGGACGGGCATGAGCACGCTCCAATCACCGGGACGGAATCAGGATTGTGCCGTGATCGGGATGCGGAACGCAGGACCGCCGCAGCGTGTGCCGCCCCCGCACCGGTGGGTGGGGGCGGCACACGCTACGGGAGCGAAGCGCTTATACGCGCGCCCCGTTGTCGAGCGGGTCCCGGCGTTTCGCTCCCGCGCCGGACGTGCGTCCGCCCGCGCGCTTGCGTGCGGGCGGCGGAGCCTTGCTGCTCCTCTCCAGGGTGAGCGCGACCGGTACGGCGGTCAGGACGGAGGAGTACGTGCCGACGCAGATGCCGATGAGCAGGGCGAGCGCGAAGTCCGCGAGGGAGTCGCCGCCCAGCACGGCGAGGGCGGCCAGGATGAAGAGGGCGCCCATGCCGGTGTTGACGGTTCTGGGCACGGTCTGCAGGACGGCACGGTTGGCGATGGTCGTCACGGATTCGCGGCGTGCCTTCGCCCACAGTTCGCGGACCCGGTCGAAGACGACCACCGAGTCGTTGACGGAGTAGCCGATGACGGTGAGAAGTGCGGCCAGGAAGATGCCGTCGACGGTGCGGCCGAGCCAGGCGAACGCGCCGACCAGCAGGATGACGTCGTGGACGAGCGCGGCGACCGATGCCAGGGCGAACGTCCAGCGGAACCGGACCGCCAGATAAGCGAGTTGTACGAGGACGGCGACGGCGAGCGCGATCAGCGCGTTGCGCCGCAGTTCGTCGCCGAGGCTGGGGCCGATGAGTTCGTCGCGGACCTTGGTGGTGTGACCGCCCTCCTCGGCAAGGGCGGCGCGCAGGGCGTGCTCCTGGTGGTTGTCGAGGTCTCCCGTGCGTACGGAGAGGTCGCCGGCGCCCGCCGTGGTGACCTCGGCGTCGCCGAACCCCGCTCCGGCCAGGACGGTGCGGGCGGTCTCCACGTCGACGGGCCGGCTGGTGGAGTACTCGACGAGCCGGCCGCCGGTGAACTCCACGCCCAGGTTGACACCCCGTACGACGATGCCGAGAACCGCGACGGTGATCAGGGCCGTGGAGATCAGCAGCCAGCGACGAGGGGACCGGAACAACTGCGGATCGCGGCGGGCCAGCCAGGTCCGTACGCGTCCGGGGCGTGCGATGCCGTTGACGCCCCGGTAGTCGCTGACGAACCGCGAGCGGGACGCGATCTCGGTGAGGGCGCGAGCGATGACGAGCGCCGAGAACATCGACGCGAGAACACCGATGGCGAGCGTGACCCCGAAGCCCTTGACCGGTCCCGAGCCGAGGAAGAAGAGCAGACCGGCCGCGATCAGTGTGGTCACGTTGGAGTCGGCGACCGCGCTCCAGGCGTTACGGAACCCGGCGGTCATCGCGGAGCGCAGGGAGCGGCCGGACCGTTCCGCGTACTCCTCTCTGGCGCGTTCGAAAACCAGCACGTTGGCGTCGACCGCCATCCCGATGGCGAGGACGAATCCGGCGAGTCCGGGGAGGGTGAGGGTGACGCCGAGAGCGACCAGCGCGGCGTACGAGACGACTCCGTACGCGGCCAGGGCCACCGCGGCGAGTGCGCCGAAGAGCCGGTAGACGAACGTGATGAAGAGGGCGGTGGCGGCGGCGCCGATGAGGGCGGCCCGGGCGCTGGCATCGATGGCGGCGGCGCCCAGCGTCGGGCCGACGGTCCGCTGTTCGACGATCTCGACGGGGAGGGGCAGCGCGCCGCCCTTGATGAGCAGCGCGAGATCGCGGGCCTCGTCTGCGCCGAAGGAGCCGGTGATCTGCGTGGAGCCGGACGGGAGGCCCACGTTGCAGCCGACGGACGGGGCGACCTGGGGGGAGGAGATGACCTGGTCGTCGAGGACGATCGCGACCCGCCGCCGTTCGTCCTGAGCGGGATGGCAGGCGGCTTCGCCGGTCAGCCGGGTCCAGTCCCGGCCCGCACTCTTGTGGAAGTCGAGGGCGACGGTCCAGCCGGCGCCCTGCTGGGCGTCGAAGGAGGCCCCGGCGTCCTTGACGCCCGCGCCGGTGAGCCGGGCCGGGCCGAGGGCGAGAGGGCGGCCCTCCTCGTCGGGCAGCGTCGGCCCGGCGGCCTCGCCCTTCTCCTGTTCCGTGCCCGGGCCCTGGACGGCGTGGAAGCTGAGCTGGGCGGTCCTGCCGATGACTTCGGCGGCCTTGCGAGGGTCCTGGACATCGGGCAGTTCGACGATGATCCGGTCCTCACCGGACCGGGTCAGGGTCGGTTCGGCGACGCCGAGCGAGTCGATGCGCAGGCGCAGCACCTCAAGGGTCCGGTCGGTGCTCTCCCGGTCCGCCTTCGTGGTGGCGGAGTCCGTGGCCTGGAGCACCATCCTGGTGCCGCCCTGAAGATCGAGGCCGAGTCTGGGTGACATGGTCAGCGTGATGAGCACGGAGACGAGCAGCACGGCCGCAGCCAGGACCGCTCGCACCGTGGTGGCGCGAGTCATGGAAATCCTCCGAGGGACGCCGGCCGCCCTCACCTCGGCGAGGACGCGCCGTCAGATCTGTCGAGCAGAACGGTGGCCGAGGGAACGGTCCGTCCTCGGAGGGCCGCGTACGCCGGGGAGCGCCACGCGGAAGCGGTCGGCTGCGAAGGAGGGGGCGTCCGGGGCCTGTTGCAGAGCGGGAAGCGGTACCTGGATGCCGCCCGGCCCCGGCAGCAGGGCGCCGCCGGGGCCGGGCGGCGGGAGCTGGTGCTGAATGCGGATGTGGTCGGTGGCGACCCAGGGGCGGGGAACGGCCGGGAGGTCTGTGCGGTCGTGGCCGGTCGCCGTGGCCGTGCGGGTCCGCCGGGTGTCGTGCGGGGGGCCGGGGCGGGCGGTCCGGTCGGTGCGCTGGGCGGGCGTCGGGGCGGTGGGCGGGTGCGCGGCGGCGGACGCAGGACCGGTCAGGGAGCGTGGCGGGGTTACGCCTCCGGCGGCCGCGACGGCTGCGGACGCACCGCCGACGACGGTGAGCACGACGAGGACGAGCACGACCAGGGCCTGACGGGCCGCCGTCGTGCGCCCTCGGCGCGCCGTACGGCGGGCCGGGCTGTTCGGTCGCCGTCCCGGGGGTGTGTACCCCGGGGGCGGCCCCGGCAAGGTGGTCACCTCACCGGGCCGGGCAGGGCCGGCGCTGCACCGGCGTGCCGGAGCGCGGAGCCGAGGATCAGCCCCGCGCCGCGGACCACCGTGGTGGCCGGGTCGTCGGCGAGCCGCACCGGAACCCCGAGGCGGACCGCGATCCGGTTGGTGATGTCGGGGCGCAGCGCACCGCCTCCGGCGAGCAACGGCCCCTTGCGCAGGGCGCCGAGGACCGCGCCGTGCCGGTCCTGCCGCCACATCTCCATGATCATGTCCAGTGCGGTGCGGACGACGGCGGTGGGCGGCTCGGCGGGTCCGAGGTCACTGAGCCCGGTCTCGGCCTGGCGGGCGTCACGGACCATTCCGTCGACCAGGAGGGTGACTTCGGTCAGCTCGGCCCCGATGTCGACGACGAGCAGCGGGCCGCCGTCCTGCGGTCCGGCGTATGCGGCGGCGGCTCTGGCGCTGTCCAGCACGATGATGCGCGTCGGCCCGAGTGCGGCGAGCAGCTCCCGCACCTCGGCCCGGTGTTCGGGCCCGGCAAGGACCGGGTGGCTGAGGACGATCAGGGTCTCGCTCCGGTCGGCGCCCAGAGCCGTGTCGGCGATGCGGCTGAGCATCCGGCCGCAGGACTCGGGGTCGACGATGCGCCCGCGTCGGACCGGACGGCCGTGACCGGACCCGCCCTCGGGATCGCCGGTGGACTCGGCGTCGGTGACGATGCCGAGTCCGGGGATCCAGGCGCGGGTGCAGGAGCTGCCGAGGTCGAGGGCGAGTCCGCGGGTGACACCGCGGTATCCGTTGCGGATGGTCCGGCCGTGTCGCCGTCCGTCGTGCGGAGAATGCACCGTCCCTCATCCCCCGGCTTGCCGCAGCAGCCGTTCACACACACGTCGACCCGCTGATAGCGAGGCACGACCGAGCCCTCACTATGCAATAAGAAGGCAAAGAAAGCCACTCTTAGGTAAAATCCAAGGGCTCGGCGCGCCTGTCCGTCCATCCGCGCGGACGGGCGCCCGAGTGTTCCGCCCCTCACACCTCCGACGGCAGGAACTCGGCGATCAGCTCGGCGAACTCGTCCGGCGCGGCGATCCGTACACCGAGATCCTCCGCCTTGGTCCGCTTGGACCCGGCCTTCTCCCCGGCGACCAGCAGCGTGGTGCGCTTGGAGACGCTGGACGACGACTTCCCGCCGGCCCGCTCGACCAGCTCGTTCATCTGATTCCGCGAGAGCTTCTCCAGCGCCCCGGTCATGGCTCCGGTGACCACCACCGTCATCCCGTCCAGCGGCCGTTCGGCCGCCGCCTCGCCGTCCGCGGGGACAGCGGCCCCGTCCGCGTTCTCCTCGCCGGGCTCCGGCGGCGGCGTCGCGCCGGGCTCGACCATGTTGACCCGGGCGGCGACCAGCTTCTCGATCAGCGGGGCGAGCTCCACCAGCTCCGCGACGACGGCCGCGGCCTTCTCCTTGCCGATGCCGTCCACCAGCTGGAGCGCATCGGCATCGGCGGCCCGGATCCGGTCCATGGCCGCGAAATGGCGGGCGATCCGCCGCGACATGGAGCGCCCGGTGCCCCGAACCCCCAGTGCGCAGAAGACCCGGGAGAGCGGCCGGCTGCGCGCCGTCTCGATGGCGGCCAGCAGATTGTCGGTGCTGGTCTCGCCCATCCGCTCCAGGCCGAGCAGCTGCTCGCGTTCGAGAGTGAAGAGATCGGCGAAGTCGGCGACCAGGCCGGCATCGACGAGCTGGACGACGCGGGTCGCGCCGAGCCCTTCGATATCGAGCTGGTCGCGTCCCGCCGCGTACGAGATGGAGGCGACCAGCCGGCAGTCCCGGCCCCGGACACAGCGCCAGCGCTGCTCACCGGTGTCGATCTCGGAGCCGCACTGCGGGCAGGCCTCCGGGAAGACGATCGGCTTCTCGTCGCCGGTCCGCAGATGGGCGACGGGTGCTTCGATGCGGGGGATGATGTCGCCCGCCTTGTAGACCATCACCCGGTCGCCCAGGCGGAGATCGCGGCGGGTGATGTCTGCCGGGTTGTGCAGCGTGGCGTAGCTGACGGTCGATCCGTCGATCTCGACCGGCTCCAGCACGGCGCGCGGCGCGATGATGCCGGTCCTGCCGACGTTCCACTCGACAGCGAGGAGCCGGGTGACCTTCTCGACGGCCGGGAGCTTGTACGCGATGGCCCAGCGCGGCGCCCTGGTCCCCGAACCGGCCTCGCGCTGGTCGGCCGCGAGATCCGCCTTGATCACGATGCCGTCGATGCCGAACGGCAACGAGGCGCGCAGCGCGGCGACTTCCTCGACCCGGGCCTGCACCTCCTCGACGGTGGTGACGGTGCGCGGCGCCACGTCCGTGTCCGCCGCGGTGTGCACGCCGAGCCCGGCGACGTACTCCAGGACCTCGCTGTGCGGGAGTTCGGACAGGGTGCCGGTCAGCTCGCCGGACTCCGGCAGCGGCAGGGCACCGTACGCGAAGAACGTCATCTCGACCGTGTAGGGGCGGTCCTTGGCGCGGAGGGTTCCCGCCGCGCCGTTCCTCGGGTTGGCGAAGGGGGCGCCGCCGTGCTCGGTGCGCACCGTGTTGGCCTGTTCGAACTGCTCGTTCGTCATCAGGATCTCGCCGCGCATCTCGATCGTCACCGGCTCGCCGAGCTGTTCCGGAAGCCCGACGACGGTGCCGATCGCATGCGACACGTCCTCTCCCGCGGTGCCGTCGCCCCGGGTGATCAGGCGCTCCAGCCGGCCCGACCGGTAGCGGGCGGCGACCGCGAGTCCGTCGAGCTTCGGCTCCACGGACCAGGCGGCCACCGGTCTGCCGATCCGGCGCTCCAGGGACGCCGTCCAGGTGACGAACTGCTCGGCGGAGAACACATTGTCCAAGGAGAGCATCGGCACCGTGTGCGGCACGTCCCCGCCCGCGGCGCCGCCGGCGACCTTGCCGCTCGGCGAGGCGGCCAGCACGTCCTGCGGATGCGCCTCCTCGTACGCGGCGATCCCGCGCACCAGCCGGTCGTACGCGTCGTCGTCGAGCGTGCTCTCGCCCGTGGCGTAGTACGCGGCGGCGGCCGCCGAGGCTTCTTCGACCGCAACGGCATAGGCGGCGGCATCGGCGAGCACAACAGCTGAGTTCGTCATGGCCCCCATCCTGCCGCCCACCACTGACAACGCCCTCAGCCGGCCGCCTGCACGGTCCCGTCCCCCTCGCCGGCGTCATCCGCGCCGTCGGGCGTCAGCGGTACCTGCGGCCCGGAGCACTCCCGCAGCCAGCGCCGCAGCACCTCGTGCACCTGCTCGGCCCCCACCAGTTCGCCGTCCGACTCCGCCGATGCGTGGGAGGCCGCCGGATCCGACATGGAACGGGGCCAGAGCAGGAACGGCCGCGACTGCCGGCCGCCGAGTCCGCCGTGCGAGCCGATCTGTTCCTCGAAGGCGTGCACACAGCCCGTGTCCGGGTCGTACATCGAGTTGACCATCACATCGGCGACGTGCGGGAAGGTGTCGGTGCGCCGCACCGCGGCCGCCGCGCCCGGGCCGAACGGGGCCAGCGGGCCTTCCCCGTCCTTCAGTTCCGACACCGGTGTCTCGGCGCCGCCGCGCCCCAGCACGACCGATCCGTGCTGCTCGCTGCGGACCAGCAGGAAGCCGATGCCCGGGTGGTTGGCGAGGGTGCGGAGCAGCGCGGGGTGGCGGCGGTCGAGGTGTTCGCGGGCCGCGCGTCCGTCGATGTCGGGGAAGGAGATCAGGCCGAGGTTGCCGGAGGCCAGCACGATCGGGTCCGACGGGGGCCCGGCGTGCTCCGTCGCGCTCTCGTCGACGGGACGGTGCAGGGCGATGCGGACCGCGTCACGCGCCTCCGAGGCACTCCTCGTATGCTGCGCCCGGCGCGGCACGGGCAGCCCGCAGCCCGCCCGCACCAGGTCCTTGAGCGTCAGCCCGTACGCCCCCGCAAAGGTCTCCCCCGGGCTCTGTCCGTGGTCGGAGAGCAGCACGATCCGGTAGGTGCGCGGGGTGTGTTCGGCGACCTTGACGATCAGGGCGAGCGAACGGTCCAGCCGTGCCAGGACCTTCTCCGCGTCCCGGCTGTGCGGCCCGGAGTGGTGCGCGACTTCGTCGTACGCGACCAGGTCGGCGTAGACGGCGGTGCGCCCGGCGAACATGTCGCCGATGACCGCGGCGACCACCACATCGCGTTCGACGACGGTGGCGAAGGCGCGGATGAAGGGGTAGAGCCCGCCGCGCTTGATCCGGGGCGTGTCCTGCCGGAGCCTTGCCCTGGTCGACTGGACGATCTCCCGGACGACCTCGGCGACGAACGACAGCGCGGTACGCACGGCGTTGGCCGGGTCGGAGAAGTAGGCGAAGTAACCGGCCCGTGAGCGGCGTCCCTTGCCGCGCCTTGCGGCCATCGACAGCACGAGCGCGAGCTGGTCGGCGCCGCCGCTGAAGAGATTGCCGCGGCTGGCTCCGTCGAGGGTCAGCAGCCCGCCGTCATGGGTGCGCACGATGGCGCGCCGCTGCAGTTCGAGGGCGCTCGCCGGTCTGCTGGAGACCATGACGTCGCCGGTCTCCTTCTCGTACCAGCGGAAGGCGGGGATGTCGTAGTTGCTGCCGTGCAGAATGCCCAGCTGGCTGGCGCCGGTCTGGCTGGACCAGTCGGTGCGCCACGGGGTGAGCCGGTGGCTCGACCCGTCGCCGAGCCAGTGCGCGACGGTGGGCATCAGCCCGTCGGCGGCGGCCTGCGCGAGGACGTCGTGGCCGACGCCGTCGAGCTGGATGAAGACCGTTCCGGGCGGTCCGCTGCGGCCGCTGTCCGCTCCCCGGCCCGTGCCGGTGCGACGGCGGCGACGGTCGGCGAGGCGCGAGAGTCTGCGGCGGTAGGCGTTGTCGTCGCGGACGGCGAGCGCGGTGGATGTCGCAGAGGCCACGGCGGACATCACGGCGGCGACGACGACCGCGGTCTCGGGGTTGGCGGCGCCGCGCCCGTCCGGGGTGAGCCGCAGGGCGACCAGCAGCAGCGAGCCGTTGAGGAAGAAGACCAGCATCCCCAGAACGAGTGCGGGCACGATGAGCAGCGCCCGTACCAGAGCCGGCCAGACCAGCGCGGAGAGCAGACCGAACGCGCCCGCGCCCCAGGCCGCCGTGAACGCGATCCTGGTGATGCTGTCACCGTTGTCCGACTGGAGCTGGAAGTCCGGCAGAATCGCGGCGAGTGCCAGCATCGTGAGGGTCGAGACGGCCCACACCACGATCACTCGCATGAGGGCGCTGCCGGCCGTGCGCCATCGCCCGTCACTCACGCCGTCCCACCTCACACGTCCGGGCCGCCTTGCTGCTGAGGGCCCGGTCCCAGCCTTTCACAGGGGGCTCGTACGGCGCGGCGCTCCGGGCGGCGGTCAGCAGCCGTCGTAACCGGCGGTCGGCATGGAGAGCCTGCGGTGCACGCTCGCCTTCGTGCGACTGCTGTACGACGGCTCGTCGAGACCGGCGAACTCCAGCCGTACGCCGCGCCGCTCGCACTCCGCGGCGAACTGCGGCACCGACGTCAGTGCCCGGGCGAGGACCCGGTCGTTGGGGGCCACGAACAGTTCGATGTCACCGCCCTCGACATCCGCCCACAGTGCGTGGTGGTCGGGGCGCAGGCCGTAGAAGCGCAGCTCTCGCGTGACGACATAGCCCTTGTCCGCGGCCCACCGGGCGCACATGGCCTGCTGGCTGCGGGTGTCCACGAGGAACGGGTCGCTGTCGAGCTCCTCGAGCGGTGTGAGACTGGCGATCGCCGCCACCCGTACGTCCCGTACGTCCCGTACGTCCCCCATGGGCGTTCCCCCCGTGCTAGGCGTACCGGCGACCCTACCTCTCCGGCACTCGTACAAAAAGGCGCATGTCAGGACGGGAGGCGTACGGGCGGGAGCGCGCCGCCGCCCCCGCGCCGGGGCGGAACCCGGAGCGGGGGCGGCGGGAGAAGCAGCAGGTGTCAGAGAGACGTCATGACGTGCTTGATGCGCGTGTAGTCCTCGAAGCCGTACGCGGAGAGGTCCTTGCCGTAGCCCGACTGCTTGTAGCCGCCGTGCGGCATCTCGGCGACGAGCGCCATGTGCGTGTTGATCCACACGCAGCCGAAGTCGAGGTTCTTGGACATCCGCATCGCCCGTGCGTGGTCCTTGGTCCATACGGAGGAGGCGAGGGCGTAGTCGACGCCGTTGGCGTACGCGACCGCCTGGGCCTCGTCGGTGAACGACTGGACGGTCATGACGGGGCCGAAGACCTCGTTCTGGATGATCTCGTCGTCCTGGCGCAGGCCGGAGACGACGGTCGGGGCGTAGAAGTAGCCCTTGTCGCCGACCCGGTGACCGCCCGCCTCGACCCTGGCGTGCTCCGGGAGCCGGTCGATGAAGCCGCTGACCTGGGCGAGCTGACCTGCGTTGTTGAGCGGGCCGTACAGCACGTCCTCGTCGTCCGGCTGCCCCGTCTTCGTGTCGGCGGCGGCCTTGGCGAGCGCGGTGACGAACTCGTCGTGGACCGACTCGTGGACGAGGACGCGGGTCGCGGCCGTGCAGTCCTGACCGGCGTTGAAGAAGCCGCCGACGATCAGGTCCTCGACCGCCTTCTCCAGGTCCGCGTCCTCGAAGACGACGGCAGGGGCCTTGCCGCCGAGCTCCAGGTGGACCCGCTTGACGTCCTTGGCCGCGCTCTGCGCGACCTGGATACCGGCCCGGACGGAACCGGTGATGGAGGCCATCGCCGGGGTCGGGTGCTCGACCATCAGCCGGCCGGTCTCACGGTCGCCGCAGATGACGTTGAAGATGCCGCGGGGCAGCTCCAGCGCCTCCAGCACACTGCCGATGATCTCGGCGATCAGCACGGTGGAGGCCGGGGTGGTGTCCGAGGGCTTGAGGACCACGGCGTTGCCTGCGGCGAGCGCGGGTGCGAACTTCCAGACCGCCATCAGGAGCGGGTAGTTCCACGGAGCGACCTGTGCGCAGACACCGACCGGCTCGCGGCGGATGATCGAGGTCATCCCCTCCATGTACTCACCGGCCGAGCGGCCTTCGAGCATCCGCGCCGCACCCGCGAAGAAGCGGACCTGGTCGATGGCCGGGGCCAGTTCCTCGCTGCGGGTGAGGTGGAGCGGCTTGCCGGTGTCCCGGCTCTCCGCCGCCACCAGCTCGTCGGCCCGCTCCTCCATCGCGTCGGCGATCTTCAGCAGGGCCAGCTGTCGTACGGAGGGGGTGGTGTCGCGCCAGACGGGGAACGCGGCGGCGGCGGCCGCCATCGCCGCGTCGACGTCCGCGGCACCGGAGAGCGGGGAGGTGGCGTAGACATCGCCGGTGCTGGGGTCCACGACATCGAGCGTGCGGCCGTCCGAGGCGTCGGCGAAGGCGCCGTCGATGTAATTGCGGAACGTGGTGCTCATGGAACCGGTCTCTCTCGTGGTCGGTCGGCGTTCGCGGGTACGCCCCCGGTCGGGCGGCCGCACCCGTGAACGCCTCGTCAGGCGGTGGTGCGGGCGGACAGGTGCTCGTGGACGGCGGGCCAGCTGCCGTCCTCGGCGCGGGCGAAAACGATCGTCTCCCGCTCCTGGACGGTCTCCTCGCCGGCCCGGGTGGCGATCCTGGTCTCGACGTCGTGGCTGAATACGGCGGTGGAGCCGAGGTGCTGGATCAGCTGTCCGGTGGAGGTGCAGCCCAGGATCCGGAAGTCGTCCTCGGCCACCCACTGCTGCCACAGCGCGCGGTACTCGGCCGTGGAGGCGAGCCGCTGCGGCGTGGAGTGGAAGACGAAGGTGGCGTCCGGGGCGAAGGAACCGAAGTAGTCGTCGAGGCGCCCCTCGGCGAAGGCCGCGACGAGCGCATCGGCGGCGGCCTGGATCTCCTGGACGGGGGTGCTCTCGGACGTGCTCATGGGTGGCTCCTGGTTACGGGCGGGGTGGGCGCTCAGTGAGCGGCGGCGGGTTCGGCGGCGAGGGGCTCCTCCGAACCGCCGGTGATCGGCGGGACCTCGGTGTCCGAGGCCCGGACGAGCCGGGGTCCGTCCGGGCCGTACACCCCGCGCGGCTCCGGGAACAGGGTGAGCAGGGCGAGGTAGAGCACGGCTGCCAGGGCGAGGCCGACCGGCAGGGAGATGTCCGCGCCGTTCGCCAGGTTGCCGAGCGGGCCGACGAACTGGCCGGGCAGGTTGGTGAAGAGGAGTGCCACGACGGCGGAGATGACCCAGGTGGACATTCCGCGCCAGTTCCACCCGTGGTTGAACCAGTAGCGTCCGCCGATCTGGCGGCGGTTGAAGACCTGCAGGGCGTCCGCGTCGTACCAGCCGCGCCGGGTGAGGTAGCCGAGAGCCATGACGATCATCCACGGGGCCGTGCACGTGATGATCAGGGTGGCGAAGGTGGAGATGGACTGCGCGAGGTTGAGCGCGAACCGGCCGACGAAGATGAAGGCGATCGACAGGGCCCCGATGAAGAACGTCGACTGGACCCGGCTGAAGCGCGTGAACACGCTGGAGACGTCGAGCCCGGTGCCGTACAGCGCGGTCGTGCCGGTGGAGAGGCCGCCGATCAGGGCGATCAGGCAGAGCGGCAGGAAGTACCACCCGGGCGAGATGGCGAGCAGTCCGCCGACGTAGTTGGGGGCGGCCGGGTCGACGTACTTCGCGGCCTTGGCGGCGATGATCGACGCGGTGGCCAGGCCGAAGAGGAACGGCAGCAGGGTGGCGATCTGGGCGAGGAACGCGGCGCCCATGACCCGGCGGCGCGGCGTAGCGGTCGGGATGTAGCGGGACCAGTCACCGAGGAAGGCGCCGAACGAGACCGGGTTGGACAGGACGATCAGCGCGGAGCCGATGAAGGCCGGCCAGAAGAGCGGGTCGGCGGTCGAGGCGAAGGCTCCCGCGTACCCCGGGTCGAAGTCCCCCGCGAAGGCGAAGGCGCCGAGGACGAAGAGCGCCGAGGCCGCGACGACCGCGATCTTGTTGACCAGCAGCATGAACCGGAAGCCGTAGACACAGACGACGAGCACCAGTCCGGCGAAGATCGCGTAGGCGACGCCGTAGCTCACATCGGACTCGGGGAGACCGGCGAGCCGGTGGGCTCCGCCGACGAGTGCGTCACCGGAGGACCACACGGAGATCGAGAAGAACGCGACCGCGGTGAGCAGCGAGAGGAACGAGCCGACGATCCTGCCGTGCACGCCCAGGTGGGCGGAGGAGGAGACGGCGTTGTTGGTGCCGTTGGTCGGGCCGAAGAGTGCCATCGGGGCGAGCAGCAGGGCGCCGACGAGCAGCCCCAGCACGGTTGCCGCCAGGCCCTGCCAGAAGGAGAGCCCGAAGAGGATCGGGAACGCACCGAGCACACAGGTCGCGAAGGTGTTGGCGCCGCCGAAGGCCAGCCGGAAGAGGTCGAGGGGGCGGGCGGTGCGGTCCGCTTCGGGTATCCGCTCGACCCCGTTGGTCTCGACTTCGGTGATCGAGGAAGTCACGGACGCTCCACCTACTGTTCATGCACGGGGACTGGTCCCTCAGTCTGTGGTCCCCGAACCGTGGGCGGCAATTGTGAAAGTCACAAAGGGATACCCTGTTGTCTGTGGCCAGCGACAAACTCACCGTTGAGGATCTTCTCTCCTACCCCGCTCTCCAGCTCACCGTGAAGGCGGGCAGCAGCGGTCTGGGCCGCTCGGTCTCCTGGGCGCACGCGAGCGAGCTGGACGATCCGACGCCCTGGCTCCTCGGCGCCGAGGTGATCATGACGACGGGCCTGGCGATCCCGCGCAACGCCGCCGGGCAGCGCGCGTATCTGGAGCGGCTCGACGACGCCGGGGTGTCCGCCCTGGCCCTCTCGGCGCAGCTGCACATGCCTCCTCTGCACGACGCCTTCTTCCGGGCCGCCGAGGAGCGGGGCTTCCCGGTCCTCGAGGTGCCGCTCGCCGTCCCGTTCATCGCGGTGTCCCAGGAGGTCGCCGCATCGGTCCAGGAGGATGCCCGGCACCGGCTCGGCGCCCAGCTGCAGGTTTTCGGTTCGCTGCGCTGGCTGGTCGCCGAGGACCTCGACACGCCGACACTGCTGCGCCGCCTCGAACGCCTCTCGGGTTACGACGTCTACCTCTGTACGCCGCAGGGGCGCCCTCTTCTGCCCGGCGTGCCCGTGCCCGATCCGGGCGTCCTGCCCGCCTCCGTCGATGCTCCGCCGACCGTGCCCGGCGGGTTCGTGCTGCCCGTTCCGGCGCCCGGCGGCCCGGCCGGGTTCCTCGTCGCCTACGAACGGGAGGGCGCCCAGCCGGCCGGGCTCGCCGTCGTCCAGCACATCGCCACGGTGGCGGCCCTGCGGGTGGCGATGGTGCGCAACGAACGCGAGACGCTGCGCCGGGAGGGCGCGGAGACCCTCGCCGAGCTGCTGCAGGAGGTCCTCGACCCGGAAGCGGCCCGGCGCAGGCTCGCCCGGCATGCGATCGAGGGCGACACCGTGCTGATCGTGGTCCGCCGGACCACGGACGAGGCGCTGCTGCGGTGTCTTCAGGAGCATCCGCATCTCCTGCTCACCCGGGGCGAGGACCGCTATGTGCTGGGTGCGCCGCAGCTGGCCGACCGGATCGGTGAACTGCCGGACGTGGCGGCGGGGATGAGCCGCCCGTTCCTGCCGGGTGCCGCGCTGCGGGTGGCGCAGCGCGAGGCGCTCTGGGCGGTCTCGAAGGCCGTCGAGTCGGGCCGCCCGGTGATCCGTTACGGGGACGACTCGATGGGCCGCTGGCTGCCCGACGACCCGGCGGTGCTGACCGCGCTGGTCGAGCATGTCCTCGGCGCGGTCCTGCGGTACGACGAGGCGCACGACTCGCAGCTGCTGGTCTCCGCCCGCACCTGGATGGAGCGCGACCGCCGCACGGATGCGGCGGCGGCCGCCCTCCACATCCACCCGAACACCCTCACGTACCGGCTGCGGCGGTTCGGTGCGCTGACCGACCGCGATCTGGCGTCGACGGGAGCGCTGGCGGAGGTGTGGCTGGCGATCCAGGCGGCGGGGGCGCTGGGGCTCACGGACTGAGATCTCCCTGTCGCCGGGCACAGCCGCGGCCGGACGCACCCGGCCGCCTGCCCGGCTCCGGCATTACGCTCATGGCCAGGACCGGACAGCGGGAACCACGGGCGAGGAGGCAACGGTGCCGGTGGAAGTCACCTGGTGGGGTCATGCCACCTGCACCATCGAGGACTCCGGAGTCCGTGTCCTGACCGACCCCCTCTTCGTGCGCCGCCTCGCCCACCTGCGCCGCCGCCGCGGTGCGCTCCCGGGCCCCGAGGCCACCGTCGCCGATGTCGTCCTCATCTCCCATCTCCACTCCGACCATCTGCATCTGCCGTCACTGGCCCGCCTCGCGCCCGGCAGCCGGCTGATCGTGCCGCTCGGCGCCGTCCGTTCCGTACCGGGGCTGCGGATGCTGCGCCGGGTGCGCGGGCTGCGGATCACCGAGGTGGCGGCCGGTGACGAGGTGCGGGTCGGCGACGTGCGGGTACGGGCCGTCCCCGCGCAGCACGACGGGCGGCGGCTGCCGGTGGGCCCGCACCGTTCGCCCGCGCTGGGCTACGTCGTCGAGGGTGAGGCGCGCACGTACTTCGCCGGGGACACCGGGCTGTTCGACGAGATGGCGGAGGCGGTCGGCCCGGTGGACGTGGCGCTGCTGCCGGTCGGCGGCTGGGGCCCGTATCTGGGCCACAGCCATCTGGACGCGGGCCGCGCCGCCCAGGCCCTGGCCCGGCTGGCACCGAGATCGGCCGTGCCCGTGCACTACGGCACGTACTGGCCGATCGGGATGGACGGGGTCCGGCCACACGAGTTCCACTCACCGGGCGACGAGTTCGTCCGTCAGGCGGCTCTGCTGGCACCGGACGTCACGGTGCACCGGCTTGCCCACGGGGAGCATGTGCGGCCGGAGGCCGCCAGGTGATCCAGGAGGTCGTGGGGCAGCTGCCCCCTGAATCGACACAGCAGGCCGTCGGCTATCCGTCCCTGTTTCTCTTGGTGGCGCTGGGTGCTCTGGTGCCGGTGGTGCCGACCGGGGCGCTGGTGAGTTCGGCGGCCGTGGTGGCGTTCCACCAGACGGACCCGTTCGCGCTGCTGGTGGTGTTCGGGGTGGCGTCCTCGGCGGCGTTCCTCGGGGACATCTGTCTGTACTGGCTGGGGCAGCGCGGGGTGCGGTCCAGGAACGGTTCGAAGTGGCTGCAGGCGATCAGCGACCGGGCGGCGCCGGAGCGCCTGGCCCAGGCGCAGCAGAAGCTGGACGAGCACGGTTCGGTGGTGCTCGTGCTGTCGCGGCTGGTGCCGGCCGGGCGGATTCCGGTGATGCTGGCGTGCCTGCTGGGCCGGATGCCGATGCGCCGGTTCGCCCGGGGGGATGTGCCGGCCTGTCTGGCGTGGGCGGCGACGTATCAGCTGATCGGCATTCTGGGCGGTTCGCTGTTCCCCGAGCCGTGGCAAGGCGTGGTCGCGGCGGTCGGCCTGACCCTGCTGATCAGCGGGGCGCCCGCGGTGTGGCGCAGGGCGCGGGCCCGGTTCAGCCGCTGATGCCCCGGGGCGGCTGCGGTGAGCGCCGGGTGCGGGCGCCGTGCAGCACCCGCGAGCCACCGATCGGCAGGTCCCAGAGGTGTTCGCGCGGATGGCCGGCCCGCTGCCAGGCGGCACGGAGCCTGGTGAGCGGTTCGAGTACGGGCTCCGCGGAGAGCAGGAACGTCGCCCAGTGCATCGGCGCCATCGCGCGGGCGCCGAGATCCTCGTACGCCTGCACGGCCTCCTCCGGATCGGTGTGTACGTCGCCGAGCCACCAGCGCGGTTCGTACGCCCCGATCGGCAGCAGGGCCAGATCGATCCCGGGGTGGCGGCGGCCGATCTCCGTGAACCAGTGCCCGTAGCCGCTGTCCCCGGCAAAGTAGACGCGCTGTCCGCCGCCACCGCCGATGCCGTTGATGATCCATCCGCCCCACAGGGAGCGGCAGGTGTCGGTGAGGGTCCGCTTCGACCAGTGGTGGGAGGGCACGAAATCGAAGCGGACACCGTTCAGCACCGCCGACTCCCACCAGTCGAGCTCGGTGACGCAGGAGAAGCGGCGGCGACGGAACCACCGGCCGAGTCCCGCGGGGACGAAGAACGGGGTGTCCTGCGGCAGTCTGCGCAGGGTGGGGGCGTCGAGATGGTCGTAGTGGTTGTGACTGATGACCACCGCGTCGACGGTCGGCAGATCCTCCCAGCGGACGCCGACGGGCGTGATCCTGGCGGGTGTGCCGAGGATGCGGCGGGACCAGACGGGGTCGGTGAGAATGGTCAGCCCGCCGGACCGGACGATCCAGCTGGCATGTCCGACCCACGTCACGGTGGTCGTACCCGCATCGGTGTCGGGCAGCGGTTCGGGGGCGTACGGGAGCCGGTGGACGCCCCGCAGTCCCTCCGCGTCGGGCCGCACGGTGCGCTCATAGGCCAACCTGGTCATGTTCCTGACACTCGGCAGCGGGGCGGTGAGCCGGTCGGCGAACGTGTCGGGCCAGACCCTCACCTCGCCGAGGGGGCGTGGCGACACGATCCGGCCGAGAGGAGCCGGGCGCGCGGGCCCGTCGAGGGCACGCTCGGTCTGTTCCGTCATCGAGGGACTCCCGTCTCGGAGTGCGTCGTCGAGTGGGTCATCGCGGGTACGGCGCCGCTGGTGCCGCGTCGCGGGTGCGGCATCGCTCACGCCATCCGGGACGCCGTCGGGTATGCCGTCGTCAGCGGAGTTCGCCGAGAGCTGCTGTGAAAATGCTCAGCGCTCGGGCGACGTGCGGCAATTCAAGGGGCTCCACCGCAGTGAGGGACTCCAGCTGCTGCTCCGGCGTCGAGCCCAGCAGCGGTCCGGTGCCCAGCCGCACCCGCAGCGCACCCAGCTCGTCGCCGAAGCGGTGGCCTCCCGGGGTGGGAGCGCCGAGGCGCTCGGTGAGGTACTCCTCCAGTTCCAGGGAGTCCGTGACACCTTGGGTGGCCAGTCGGGACCGGAGAGGGCCGAGATCGGCGTAGAGATGACGGCCGGCCTGCGGGGGTCTGGCCAGCGCCCCCGAGGAGAGCACCGCCCGGTGGGCCGCGGCCGCGACCTGCGCCTGCAGCCCGGCGGCCAGGCGGACCCGCGCCGTGACGGGCTCCGGTTCACGCAGCGCGTGGGCGGCCGCGGCAGCCACCGGTCCCGCGACGAGGGCGCCGAGCGCGGTGAGGATGTCGAGGGTGCGGGCATGCCGCGCCGCCGCCCGTTCGGTGTCCGGGAATCTGGCGACCGCGACGGGCCAGGCGGACGGAGTCAGCGCACCGGACAGATCACAGACGACGGTGACGTCCTCGGGGCACATCTCGGCGGGGCTGAGCAGGACGGTGTCGTGCGGCCGGTGCAGGGTGTCGCGCCAGGTCTCGTCACTGACGATGTGCATCCCCTCGGCGACCGCGGCCTCGCACGCCTCGCGCACGAGTTCCGGCGGCGCGACCGTGGCGGTCGGGTCGTCGACGACGGAGATCAGCAGGAGCCGGGGTCTGCCGCCCTCGGCGCGCACCCTGCGTACGGTCTCGAGAAGCGCGTACGGATCGGGCACGCCGCCGCACTCGGCCGGGGTCGGCACATGGTAGGCGGGCCGGCCCAGCAGCCGGGCCTGCGGGATCCAGGTGGGGGGACACGGGCGCGGCATGAGGACATCGCCACCGTGTGCGGCGATCAGGGCGAGCAGCAGGGGTGAGGCGCCGGGGGCGGCGGCGATGTGCTGCGGTCCGCCGCGCAGTCCGCGCCGGATCCAGTAGGCGGCGGCCGCCTCGCGGAGGGCCTCGCCGCCGCCGGTCGGTTCCGGCTCGCTGCGCCCCGCCGCGGCGGCGAGCACGTCGGCCAGTTCGGGCAGCACGGGCAGCCCCGGATCGGGTGCGGGCGGCCCGTACCGAACGGGCCCGCGGTCCTCCCGAAGGGTCCGGGCGGCGGCCCGCCCGGCGCCACTCCCGGCCGGTCCCGCATCCCCGTCCTGCCCGGCCCGCTCCCGCGCCATCCCGGGCCTCCTTCGCTGTCGCTCCGTCACCCTGTCTCGTCCTCAGGGCCCTTTATACGGAGGTTTGAGCGACACCGCTTGCCCGGCCGGGCGACACACCGGCCACCCCCGGACGGGCCGGTCGGCCGGGAGCACCCTCCGACCGGGAATGGCACCGGGACCCGACGGCCCCATTGACACTCGACCCGCCGCGTCATTACGGTCACGCCAGAATTTCGAACGAGTGACGAAATATCGAACACGTCGAGGGGCAACTCCCGTGCGCATCACCGGAATCAGCACACACGTCGTCGGCACCCCCTGGCGCAACCTCACCTACGTCCAGGTCCATACGGACGAGGGCCTCACCGGTGTCGGCGAGACCCGGATGCTCGGCCGCACCGACGCACTGATCGGCTACCTGCGCGAGGCGGAGACCAACCACATCTCCGGCTCCGACCCGTTCGCCGTGGAGGACCTCGTACGCCGGATGAAGTACGGCGACTACGGGCGGGCCGGAGAGATCGTGATGTCCGGCATCGCGGTCGTCGAGATGGCCTGCTGGGACATCAAGGGCAAGGCGCTCGGCGTCCCCGTCTGGCAGCTGCTCGGCGGACAGGTCACCGAGCGGGTCAAGGCGTACGCGAACGGCTGGTACACCACCGAGCGCACCCCGGAGGCGTACCACAAGGCGGCGCGAGCCGTCGTCGAGCGCGGCTACCGCGCCCTGAAGATCGACCCGTTCGGGACCGGCCACTTCGAGCTGGGTCAGCAGGAGACCCGGTACGCGGTGTCGCTGATCGAGGCCGTACGGGACGCCATCGGCCCCGACGCCGAGCTGATGCTGGAGATGCACGGCCGGTTCAGCCCGTCGACCGCCGTACGGATCGCCCACGAGATGGCACCGTTCCGTCCGGCCTGGCTGGAGGAACCGGTGCCGCCGGAGAACCTCAAGGCGCTGAGCAAGGTCGCCGGCAAGGTCGATATGCCGATCGCGACCGGTGAACGCATCCATGACCGGATCGAGTTCCGTGAGCTCTTCGAGTCGCAGGCGGCCGACATCATCCAGCCGGACGTCGGCCACATCGGCGGCATCCTGGAGACCCGCAAGCTCGCCGCGACTGCCGAGACCCACTACACGCTGATCGCACCACACAATGTGGGCGGCTCGGTGCTGACCGCCGCCAGTCTCCAACTCGCAGGCTGCACACCCAACTTCAAGATCCTCGAGCACTTCAACGACTTCGCGGACGCCGACATCAAGAAGGTCGTCAAGGGCGCCCCGCAGGTGGACCCCGCAACCGGCTGTTTCGAGCTCTCCCACGCTCCGGGCCTCGGCGTGGAGCTCGACGTGGACGCGGCCGCCGAATTCCCGCAGCAGCAGGCCCGATTCGACCTGTGGGCGGACGGCTGGGAGAGGAGGCAGCCCAAGTGAGCAGCGCCCACTCACGGTCGGTCACGATCGAGCGGCCCGGCGAGCACCGGCTGACCAGCGGCCCCGTTCCCGAGCCCGGTCCCGGTGAGGTCCGGGTGCGGGTCGCCGCGGCCGGGATCTGCATGAGCGACCGCGAGGTGTACGACGGCCATCGCGACCCCGCCTACGTCCGCTACCCGGTGGTGCCCGGCCACGAATGGTCCGGGGTGGTCGACGCCCTGGGTGCAGGCGTCGATCCGGCGCTGCTCGGCCGCCGGACGGTCGCCGAGGGCTTCCGGTCCTGCGGCAGTTGCGAACGGTGCCGAAGCGGGGAGACGTCGCTGTGCACGGCGGGGTACGACGAGACGGGGTTCACCCGGCCCGGGGCGTTCGCCGACCATGTCGTGGTCCCCGCACGGCTGTTGCACCCGCTGGCCGACGACGCGGATCTGCGGGCCGCCGCCCTGCTGGAACCGGCCGCGGTGGTCGCTGCGGCCGTACGGGCCGGGGCGCCCGAGCCGGGTGAGCGCATCGCCGTCGTGGGTGCGGGGACGCTCGGGCTGCTCGCCGTGCAGCTGCTCTCCGCCATGTCGCCCGGGGAGCTGACGGTGATCGACCCACGGGACGAACGGGCAGGCCGGTCCCTGGCGTTCGGGGCGAGCGAAGCCCGCACCCCGAAGGAGGCCGCCGAGGTGCGCGGCCGCTACGACCTGGTCGTGGAGACCGCGGGGGCGCCGTCCACCGCGGCCGACGCCTGCCTGCTGGCGCGGCGCGGCGGCCGGGTGGTGCTCACGGGCATGTTCGCGCCGGGTGCCGCCGGTATCGATCCGGTGCATCTGTCGCTGAGCCAGCTCACCGTGCGCAGTGTGTTCGGGGCGCCGTCGGCGGCCTGGTCCTATGCGGTGCGGGCGTTCACGGCCGGGCTGCTCGATCCGGCGGCGCTGATCACGCACGAGTTCCCGTTGGAGCGGTTCGCGGATGCCGTGGCGCTGGTCGGTGGCGGCGGTCCCGGGACGGGCAAGGTGCTGCTGCGCCCGTAGAGCCCCGTCGGCCCCACCGCTCTCCTCACACCACGCACCGATGCAGCCCCACACCCGCCCACCCGAACCTCGTCCGATATATCGAACACGAAAGGTCGCCAATGACCTCGTCCGACTCCCCCGCCCGTCGCCCCGGCGAGCCCGCGCTCACCGAGCTCGGGCTGGGCGCGCCCGCCGCCGACCCGGCCGACACCTCCGCGTACGCCTTCCCCGACGGTGGCACCTGGCGGACCGAAGTGCCGTCCGTCGAAGGTCCGGAGGCCCTCTCCGTCGTCCTCAAGGAGTCCTCCCGGCTCGATGTACCGATCCATCGGATCAGCCAGGGCAGCGGCATCTGGATGCTCAGCGACGCCGAGATCACCGAAATGGTCGAGGGCTGCGCCGAACGCAGCGTCGAACTCTGCCTGTTCACCGGACCGCGCGGAAGCTGGGACACGGGCGCCTCCACCCGTACCGACTCGGGCGGGGCGGGGCTGCGTGCCCGCGGCCATGACGCGCTGGCCGGCTGCGTCGAAGACGCCCTGCGGGCATCCGAGTTGGGTGTGAAATGCCTGCTCGTCGCCGACGAAGGGGTGCTCTGGACACTGCACCGGCTGCGCACCCGGGGCGTACTGCCCGCCGATACGACATTCAAGGTGTCGGCGCTCATCGGGCCGGTGAACCCGGCCTCCTTCGCGGTCCACGAGGGGCTCGGCGCCGACTCGATCAATATTCCGTCCGACCTGACACTTGCTCACTTCACCGAGATCCGACGGGTTTCGGGCGCACCGATGGACCTCTACATCGAGGCGCCGGACGACCTCGGCGGCTATGTGCGGATGTACGAGGCGGCCGAGCTGATCCGCCGCGGCGCCCCCATCTATCTCAAGTTCGGCCTGTCCAGGGCGCCCGGCATCTATCCGTACGGCGCGCATCTGCGTGATGTCGCGCTGGACACGGCCCGCGAGCGGGTGCGTCGGGGACGGCTGGCCCTCGACCTGCTGGCCCGGCACGGCGCCGGAACAAACATGTCGCCGCTCGGCTCCCGACTTCCCGGCCCGCTGCGCCGCTTCACGAGCGAGTAGCGGGTAGCGCGCAGCGAGGCCGAGTTCCTCGAACCTCCCCCGCCCGAATCAGCCCGCGAAGGCCGTCCCCGGCATCCCTTGCCCCGCGCCCGGCAGCACCAGAAGCGAACCGGACAGCGGGTGCGGGGCGGCGAGCCCTGTCCGGGCCGTGGAGATGTACAGGTCGCGCAGGTCCGTACCGCCGAAGGCACAGGCCGTCGGGCGCCGAACCGGCAGTGCGACGGTCCGGTCCAGCGCGCCGTCGGCCGTGTAGCGACGCAGCGCCCCGCCGTCCCACAGGGCGACCCATATGCATCCGTCGGCATCGACCGTCATCCCGTCGGGGAAACCCGCACCCTGCTCGACCGTCGCGAACGGCCGCCGGTTCAGGGCGCGCCGGCCGTCGAAGTCGAAGACGTCGATGCGGCGCGTCGGGGTGTCGATGTAGTACATGAGCCGCCCGTCCGGGCTCCACCCGATGCCGTTGCTGCAGGCCACCACGGGCAGCACCGGAGTGACCGTGCCGTCGGGTGCGATGCGGGCCAGGCTGCCCCCGACCTCCGCCTCGTTGTAGCGCATGCTGCCCGCCCACAGCGCCCCGTCGGGCGCCACGGCCGCGTCGTTGCCGCGCCGCCCGGGCTCGGGGTCGTGCACCAGCCAGCGGAAGGCGCCATCGGGGTCGTAGAGTCCGATGCCGTCTCGCAGATTGACGACCAGCCCGCCGCCCGCGCGCGGCTTCGCCGCTCCGACATGCTGCTCGGTGGCCATGACCGTGCGGCGGCCGCTCACCGGGTCGTACGTGTGGACGCGGGCGGAGAGGATGTCGACCCAGATCAGCCGGCCGGTCGCCGGGTCCCAGGTCGGGCCCTCGCCGAGCTCGGCCTGCTCCCGCACGGCCACGTCGAGGCGCATCCCGCTCACTGTTCCCTCCGGTGGTGCCCGAGACGGACGGAGAGGGCGTCGGCGCCGTCCGCCGCGAGGACCGCCAACTCCTGCTCGCGCTTCTCGTTCCAGCGGATCATCGGTACGGAGATGGAGAGCGCGGCGACGACCCGGCCCGCCCGGTCCCGCACCGGAGCCGCCACACAGCTCACATCCGGGTTGGACTCACGGTGCTCCACCGCAATGCCCCGCTCCCGCACGCCGGAGAGCACGGTGCGCAACTCGGCAGGGTCCGTGATGCTGTTGGGGGTCATGCCGGTGAGTTCGCGGCCGTCGAGCCGGGCGTCGAGCTCCCGGTCGGGCAGGGTGGCGAGCAGCATCTTGCCGACAGAGGTGCAGTGGGCGGGCAGCCGGCGTCCGGCCGCCGAGACCATCCGTACCGCATGGGTGGAGTCCACCTTGGCGATATAGATGACGTCGGTGTCCTCCAGGATCGCCACATGGACCGTCTCGCCGCAGGTCTCGGCGACCTCACGGGCCACCTGCTGCCCCTCGGCGGCGAGGTCGAGCTGCTCGGCGTACCGGCTGCCCAGCTGATAGGTGCGGACACCGAGGCGGTAGCGGCCGGGCTGGTCCGGGAGCGCCACCAGGTACGAGCGGGCGGCGAGGGTGGTCAGCAGCTCGTGAACGGTGGTGCGCGGCAACTGGAGCTTGCGGGTGACCTCGGGCGCGGAGAGCGTTCCGTCACCATGGAGGAAGAGTTCGAGTACGTCCAGGGCTCTGGTCACCGCAGGGACGAGTCGCCCCATCTTGTGCACCCACCTCTCGCGTTCGACACTCCGACCATTGGCCGGAATCGCGAACACAGGCTAGTCGTAGCGCACTTGTGACGGCAATGCCGCCGACCCGCCCCGATGTCCTGCCGATGCGTCGATATGACCCGTTTGCCGCCGCTTTGTCAGACCTGCCGCCCGAGCAGCGCGAGCAGCTCGGTCTGCGGGTCTGCGCCCTTCTCGGTCTTGACGGGCGGGGCGAACAGACCGGTCTGCGACAGGCCCTTCACGTACGGCCCGACCTCACGCCGGGTGAACTCGACGAGATCCTCCGGCAGCCGTTCGTCGGCGCCGATCGCCCGGGAGAGGTCCCAGGAGTGCACCACCGCGTCGCTCACCATCTGCGCGCAGTAGGCGTCGGCGGCGCTGTCCCCGTACGAGAGATTCACGGTCCGCTTCAGCGCTCCGGGAGCCGCGAACGCCTTGCGGGCCTCTGCCGCCGCACGGTCCCACACCGTGACCGGGTCGTCGCCCAGCACATCGTCGTCAAAGGCGTCACCCACCTCGGCGACGCTACGGCCCTCCGTCACCAGCGGTGGGACCCACAACTGCTCGGACGTGAGATGGGCGACCAGATCACGGACGGACCACTCGGTGCACGGCGTCGATGCGGACCACTGGTCATCGCGCACGGCATGCACCCGGTCCGTGAAGAGCTGGAGTGCCTCGGCGTGCCGGTCGAGCAGGTCACGGGCGGAGAGAGGGTTGCGAGCTGCTGCCGGTTTGCTGCATTGAAGTGAGTTGTAGCGAGCGGGAGCGAGTCCTGTGGGTGGGTTGGTGGGGGTGGGAACGGGGGTTCTGGGGTCGAATGGGTGACCTTGGCGGCTGGTGCTCGTTGGTTCGGGTGGCAGGTGTCCGACCGTGGGGGTGGATGGTGGATGGTTTACGGAAGCTGGCGACGTCCTTCGTGGTGCCTGGGCCTTTCGGGGTGGCGGTCCGGGACCGTCTCAAGCACCTCACGCCCGAGGACGAGAGGGTGCTGCGTGCGGTGGGTGAGCATCAGGGTGCGTTGGCTTCCGGTGATCTCAAGGCCCGCTGTGCAGACGGTCTGGATCACAGCGCGGACACCTGGGCAGCGCGTAAGCGGGAGCTGACCGGGGTGTCGTCGTCGCGGATCGCGGGTGCGATCACGAAGGCCACGCATGATCAGTGGGCGCTCGCGCGCCGTTGTCAGGCGGCGTATATCCAGAACCTGGCTGCCGGGATCAAGACGTTGCGGCACCGGCTGTCCCTCCCGCTCGGGGAGAAGGGCACCAGGCGCGCGGCGGGTGGCTACCGGTCGAAGAGCGAGTGGTTCCGCAAGTCCCGCCGCCTCGCGATGCTGGAGGCGCGGCACGCGGCGGCCGTCGCCGACTGGCAGGCCGGACGGGTGCGGGTGGTCCGGGGCGGAAAGCGTCTCCTGAACACCCGCCACCACCTCGCCCAGGCCCATCTCACCGAGGACGAGTGGCAGCAACGGTGGGAGGCGGAACGCTGGTTCATCGCTGCCGACGGTGAGTCTGGGAAGCGGTTCGGGAACGAGACGATCCGCGTCACCCCGGACGGCGAAGTGTCCATCAAGCTGCCTGCCCCGCTTGCGCACCTGGCCAACGCCAAGCACGGCCGGTACACCCTCACCGTCCGTATCGGGTTCGCGCACCGGGGCGCGGAGTGGGCCGACCGCATCGAAGCCAACCAGGCCGTCGCCTATCGCATCCACCTCGACACAGACCGGGGCCGCTGGTACCTCACCGCATCCTGGCAGCGCCCCGTCGTGCAGACGATCCCGTGGGAGACCGCCCGAGGCCGGGGCATGATCGGCGTGGATACGAACGCCGATCATTTCGCCGCCTACCGGCTCGACCGGCACGGCAACCCGGTCGGTGAGCCGCACCGCTTCGGCTACGACCTGTCCGGTTCGGCCGGTCACCGCGACGCACAGATCCGCCACGCCCTGACCCGGTTGATCAACTGGGCGGTGCGGGTCGGTGTCGCTGCGATCGGCATCGAAGACCTCGACTTCACGCCTGAGAAGACCCGGGAGAAGCACGGTCGCCGCAAGCGGTTTAGGCAGCTCATCTCCGGCATGCCGACCGCCAAGCTGAAGGCCAGGCTGGTGTCCATGGCCGCCGAACAGGGCCTGAGCGTTGTCGCGGTCGACCCGGCCTACACCAGCCTGTGGGGTGCCCAGCACTGGCAGAAACCGCTGACCACGCCGCACCGCACCATGTCCCGTCACGATGCCGCCGGTATCGCGATCGGGAGACGCGCCCTCGGTCACCCGGTCCGGCGTCGGACGGCACCGCCCCCACACGACCGGAGTGATCGTGCGGGGCATCGGACCGCCCAGGCCGGACCAGGCAACCGGGGGCGTGAGGGAACCCGCCCACCCACCACGGACCGGCCCCCTGGAGGGCCGTCGCCGAGCGGGAAGCGAAAGCGGGAACCCAGCGCATCCAACACCGTTCGGGATGCGCCCAGCACGCAGCAGTGGGTCCAGGACTCACTCATGCGCACTGGCTAGGAACGGTGAGATGCCATGTGACCACTGTCTCGTCCGGAGAGCCGCGCGCGAGCGCGCCTGCTGCTTCGGCGCGGCCGAAAGGGGTATCCGCAGTCCCATGTCGTCTCCGAGCAACGCATCCTCAGTCCCCTCGCCCACCGGACTCCGCACCTGGCTGCACCGGCGCGATCTCGCCGTCTTCCGGAGCGTGGCCGGCCGGCACTGGCCGGGCGCCGGCCCCGTACTGCCGCGACTGAGCCGCAGTGCCGATCACGGGCTGCTGTGGTTCGGTGCCGCGGCGGGCATGGCGGCACTCGGCGGCAGCGCCCGGGCCCGGCGCGCCGCGCTCCGCGGGGTGGTCTCGCTGGCCGTGGCCTCGGCCGCGATCAACACCGTGGGGAAGGGTGCGGTGCGCAGGGAGCGGCCGGTACTGGACGCCGTACCGGTGATACGGCGGCTCACGCGCCAGCCGTTCACCACCTCCTTCCCGTCCGGGCATGCCGCGTCGGCGGCAGCCTTCGCCACGGGCGTGGCCCTCGAGTCGAAGGGCTGGGGTGCGGCGGTCGCCCCGCTCGCACTGGCGGTCGCCGCCTCCCGCGTCTATACGGGGGTCCACTATCCGAGTGATGTGCTGGCCGGTGCGGCGCTCGGCATAGGAGCCGCGTTCGCCCTGCGCGGTGTCGTACCGACGCGAGGACAGCTGCCCGCGCCGGGCAGACCGCCCGCCCATGCGCCCGCCCTGCCGGGCGGCCGGGGCCTGGTGGTCGTCGTCAACCAGGAGTCCGGCTCGGCCACGGCCACGGCCTCGCTGGTGCGGGACTCGCTGCCGCTCGCCGAGGTGGTGGAGTGCGCGCCCGGCGAGCTCTCCGCCGAACTGGAGAAGGCCGCCGGACAGGGCCGTGCGCTCGGGATCTGCGGGGGCGACGGCACGGTCAACAGCGCCGCTGCCGTCGCCGCCGCGCACCGTGTGCCGCTCGCGGTGTTCCCCGGCGGAACCCTCAACCACTTCGCCTACGACCTGGGCATCGAGACGGTGGACGACGTCTGTGCCGCGCTGACCGCGGGCGATGCGGTACGGGTCGACCTCGGCCGCTTCCGGCCGGGGCCGGACGGGCCGGCCGGCGCGCCGGGCTACTTCCTCAACGCCTTCAGCCTGGGCGCCTATCCGGAGCTGGTACGGACCCGCGAGCACTGGGCACCGCGCATCGGCGGCTGGCCGGCAGGCGTCCTGGCGGCGCTCCATGTACTGCGCGGCGATCGCCCACTGGAGGCCGAACTGCAAGGAGAGCGGCGGCCGTTGTGGCTGTTGTTCGTGGGCAACGGCATGTTCCGGCGGGTGGGCCCGGCACCGGGCCGACGCCACAACCTCGCGGACGGACTGCTGGACGTCCGGGCGGTGCACGGCGGCCGCACACCCGGCCTTCGCCTCCTCGCGGCTGCGGTTGCGGGCCCTTTGACCCGCTCCCCCGTTCATGCGGCGGTGCGCCTTCGAAGGGTGCGGATCGCCGGCCTGACCCCGGGAACACCCTATGCGTACGACGGCGAAGTTGCGCACAGTCAGGGGGAGTTGGTGATCGACAAGCTTCCGGAGGCACTGACCGTCTACTGCCCGATGACCGTATGAGGTGAGGTCCATATATCAAGACGCGTATCTCACGATCCGACATCTCGGCGTACCGTTGGTGCATCGCTCAGCGCTTCGCATCACGCTCCGAGAGAGGACGCACAGCCATGCCGAAGGAGACCGCCGTCTACACCCACGGCCACCACGAGTCGGTGCTGCGCTCGCACCGCTGGCGCACTGCCGCCAACTCGGCGGCCTATCTGATCGGCGAACTCCGGCCGGGCATGGCGGTGCTGGACGTCGGCTGCGGTCCGGGCACCATCACCGCGGATCTGGCGGCGCTGGTCGCCCCCGGCCCGGTGACCGCGGTCGACACCAACGGGGAGATCCTGGACCAGGCCGCCGAGGTCGCCGCCGAACGCGGCCTGGAAAACCTGGAGTTCGCCACCGCCGACGTGCACGACCTGGACTTCCCCGACGACTCCTTCGACGTCGTGCACGCCCACCAGGTGCTGCAGCATGTGGGCGACCCGGTGCAGGCACTGCGCGAGATGCGGAGAGTCTGCCGCCCCGGCGGCATCGTCGCGGCCCGCGACAGCGACTACGCGGCGATGACCTGGTACCCCGAGGTGCCGGTCATGGACGCGTGGCAGGAGCTGTACCGGCGGGTGGCCCGCGCCAATGGTGGCGAGCCGGACGCGGGCCGGCGGCTGCTCTCCTGGGCCCGACGAGCCGGCTTCACCGACATCACCCCGTCCGCCGCCGCCTGGTGTTTCGCCACGCCGGAGAACCGGGTCTGGTGGAGCGGTCTGTGGGCGGACCGTACGGTCGGCTCGGCGTACGCGAAGCTGGCCGTCGACGGTGGCCATGCGACCACCGAGCAGCTGACCGACATCGCAGCGGCCTGGCGCGCCTGGGGCGAGCAGGACGACGCATGGTTCATGGTCCCGCACGGCGAAGTGCTCTGCCGCGCCTGACGCGGCCGGCCGGCCACCGGAATCGATCACAGGGCGCGGTCCCGCCAACTACCCTGTTCCGCATGGAAATTCTGGGAACCACGCTGCGCATCTGCGTCGACGACCTGGAGGCCGCGGTGGCCTTCTACGAGGACCTCACAGCCAGTCCGGCGCTGCGCTTCGAGCGCGGCGGTGTCTCGGTCGCCGCGATCGGCTGCTTTCTGCTGATGAGTGGCCCCGAGTCGGAGCTGGAGATCCTGCGCAAGGTGACGGCGACGATCGCGGTGAAGAACGTCGACGACGCGCATGAGTCGCTCACCCGCGTCGGCGCCCGGATACTCGCGGGCCCGGTACCGACCCCGGTCGGCCGGAACCTGATCGCGGTCCATCCGGACGGCTCGGTCTTCGAGTACGTCGACCGGAACCTGTCGGCCTGATCCGGCAGGTTCCGGAACCTCTGACATCGCTCCGTACCCACGCGCGCCGGCACCTCACCGGCCGGTTCGCGCGTGGGCCGCTCACCCCGGAAGGTCTCCGGTCAACTCTTCGGACGCATACGGTAGTTGTACGCGTCGGGCAGCGGTTCGTCACTGAGCGCCGACCAGACCTCGTCCAGGATCTCCGCCCCCTCCCGCAGGTCCGCGACCTCGAAGCCCTCGTCGAAGACGGCACGGGCCGCCGCAGGGTCGCCCTCGGCGAGCAGGAGTCGGGCCTCCAGCAGGCGGAACCGGCCCCGCTGCCGGATCGCCGGGCGCAGCCCGGCCCAGACCGTGCGGGCCTCGTCGGGCCGCCCGGCCGCCAGCAGCGCCTCTATCGCCTCATGGCCGAGGGCAGTGGTGGCGGCGGTCCAGGCTTCGCCGTCGTCCCGGCGTTCCGCGCAGAGGTCCTCGAACGCCTCGGCGTAGTGGTCGGCGGCCCTGCTCCGCTGGCCGCCCTCCTGGGCGGCGACGGCCAGGCAGCGCAGCAGCGGCCAGCGGGACGGGGCGAGGGCCAGACCGCGCTCCCAGCTGCGGACCGCCTGGGCGCGGTCGCCGGCGTGCCACTGGGCGACGCCGAGGTGGTACTCGGTGAGGGGTTCGGCGGATGCCGTCTCCAGCATGTCGCGCCAGTGTGCGGAGACGAGCGAGGGTCCGGGGGGCGTCACACGGCGCGGCTCGGGGAAGGCGCCCTGGTCGAGGAGGTGCAGCCAGGGTGCCTGCTGTTCGCCGAGGGTGGACTCGGCGAACGGTGTGCCCGGGAGTCGGTACTTGCCGCGCCGGACTTCGAGGGCGCCCCAGCCGGAGCCGGCGGCAAGGAACTCACCGGGCTCGGTGTCGGCGTGCGGGCGCCAGGCCGCGTACGCGGCGTCGACGTCGGCGCGCGGCAGGGCTTCGGCGAGGCGCTGCTCGGTCTCGGCGCGGGCCGCGGCCCAGTCGTCACCGTGCACGACACCGGGGTTGGCGGTCAGCGGTCCGTACGACTCCAGCCAGCTGAACTCGGCGCCGGGTTCGAGCGGGATGTGCTCCAGCTGGGTACGGGCGAGTCCGGCCTGGATCTCCGCGTAGCCGACGGTGCCGGGCTCGGTGAGCCACTGCTGCCACCGGCGCCCGCCGGGCCCGCTGCCCCAGAGGAAGAGCTTGCGGCCGCGCAGCAGGTCGGTGGAGGTCTGGACGAGTCCGTGACCGTCCTCGTCGAGGGAGGCGATCCAGCGGCGGGTGCCGTCGGGCACCTCGTAGAAGTAGTCGGCGGGGAAGTCGCTGCGCAGCGGGTACGTACGGTCGACGGAACCGGTCTCCGGCACGGGCACCCGGGTCAGGGTCCGCTCGTAACCGAAGTGCCAGGCCTCGTCGGCAGGGGCCAGCACCCGGGACCATGCGCCCTCCGGGACGGCGATGTTGGACCACCAGTAGACGGGCGCGGTGTGCTCGTGCGGGTTGCGTATCCGTACCCCGACATGGAGGAAGTCGGAGTCCCCCGGCAGCCACAGGTCCACCTGGAACGGCAGGTCGCGCAGCCGCTCCCACTCCCAGAGACGGACCATTTCACCGCCGTCGGGTGCGGGGACGCGGGCGGCGTGCACCGGCGCGCAGGACAGTGTGGTGTGACCGGTCGCGCCGATGTTCCACTCGATGCCGCCGGAGAACCAGGCGCCGTTGAGGGCGAAGTCGGCAGGCTGCAGGACGGGGTTGGTGTAGAGCAGCTCCCGGCCGGTCGGCTTGTGGTGGAGGGAGTGGATCCGGCCGCCGAGCCCGGGCAGGACCGTGGCCCGGAGCCGGTCGTTCTCGATGACGATCGCGTCCAGGTCGGTGGGGGTCCGCTCGCGTCCGTACCCGTCGAGAATGCGCACTGGCAGGACGGTGGTCAGCGGCTCGTAGCCGATCTGCCGTGCCATGTCGCGCGGCAGCCCGGCCCGGTCGCGGTCGTCGACGACATGCATCTCGTCGAGCGGCCGCAGCGCCGGCAGCGGGTTTTCCGGGCCCAGCGGTGCGGCGGGCAGAGTCAGTACGGCTCGTCGTACGGTCGTGGCCAAAGCAACCTCGCTCCCTCGCGCGGGCCGCCGCAGGTCCGGGCGCCCCCGATGACCATGGAACACTCTCGAAGCCGCCCCGACCAGGGGCGTCGCCGTCAGACTTCGGCAAAAGCCGCCCCCGGCGTCGACGGCGACAATATTCCACGTGCGTCTCGTGCTCGCCGTCGTAGCCTTGATCCTCAACAGTTCATGCGACAGAGGCGGCAGAACGGGATGAGCACCCAGCACACCTACCGAGTGATCGTGCGCGGCACCTGGGAGGGCCTCACGGACGAGGCCCGCGCCCGCCTGCTGGCAGAGGTGGAACAGCACGGCCTGGAGGCGATGCAGTTCACCGAGGAGGGTTCGCTCACCTACGACACGGTGCTCAAGCACTTCAGCTTCCGGTACGTGGTCGTATCGGACGCCGAGGACGGCGAAGAGATGGCATCCGCGATCGCCGAGGACCGGGCGGAGACGACGCTGAAGGAGCACGGGTACGGCTACGGGCGGCTGCGCTCCACCGCGACCGACATGGACACCATGAAGATCAACTACAAGGGTCGGTAGGCGTCAGGGGGCGGCGTGACGGCGGGCCGATGGCTGCACAGGGCCAAGGAGCCCACGGACGTATTCCCGCATCCGGCGCCGGGGCTCCACCCGGGCGAAACGGCCCCCGATCCGCTAGAGGAGATCGCCAAGTCCCTCTTCCCACAGGTTCGTTGGTGCATCGTTCATGCGGGCGGACTGCCCGGAACGTTGCCACTACAAGCACCGCGGCCACACGTTCGTGCGACGGCCCGGCAAAGACCGTCCCACCCCCGTTCCAGCCCGCTACACTCTCCACACCCAAGCCGTTGACCAGCGCTAATGAAGAAGTCCGGCTGGAGTACTAGATGTGTTGACCCGTAGCGTTGTTGACCAGGCAGATCGCTGGTTCAGCGGGCAGTCGCCCACGTGCGGTGCGCCCAGTCGGCGAAGCTGGTCCAGCTGACCTCAGGGCGAGAAGCGTGGAGTGTGGGGATATCGACGCGATAGCCGGGGCCGTTCAAAAACGTCCACATCGCACGCATGTCCGGATTGCCGACTGCGGCCGGCGGAACTGACCGGTGGAGGACCTCCCGTCCCAGCGCCGCGCTGAGCGCGGACGCCATCTGCACGGGAGTGGGTGCATCGCTGGCCAACTCGATGCGCTGTCCGACGTAGAGCCCAGGCTGGAGCAGTACTTCCGCCGCGAAGGCGCCGAGGTCGGGGCGGGCAAGTTGCTGCAACGCCCGATCAGCAGGGAGCGGCAGGTCAAGAACGCCGCCGAGGATGCGCTCCGCTCCGCCGAGCGCGTTGTCGAAGAAGTACGTCGGCCCGAGAATCGTGAACGGCACATCGCCGGAGACCAGTTCCGCTTCGATACGCGCCTTGCTATCGAAATGCGGGACCCCACTCTCCTGGTCAGCCCCGGCCACAGAGCTGAACACGAGATGCGGAACACGCACTTCCGCGGCGGCAGAAAGGATTGCCCGCCCCTGACGTACCTCCGCCTCGACACCACTTTCGAAGGGTGTGGTGAGCGCGAAGACACCCGCCGCCCCCCTCATGGCCGCGACGAGCGAACCACGATCGCTCAGCGAACCTGCCACTACCTCGACGCCCCGGTTGGCCAGTTCCTGCGCGTCTCTGCGGTCGGGGTCACGTACCAGTGCTCGGACCCGGGCTCGGCGGCACAGTAGAGCGTCGGTCACAGCTCTCCCCTGCCCCCCGGTTGCAGCAAGCACCAGTATCGGCTCTTCGGCCATCGAAGATTTCCTTTCCTCGTGGGCGGCGATATCGGATTGACAGCCTGTCCCAACGGTAAGCATCCGTCCCGCACAGCAAACGAAGCATGGCGTCGCGTCGTCCGTCAGGCGTACTCGAGCGGGAACGACCCGGCCTGTTGGTGGTTTTCATGGAGCCGAGCCAGCCGATGGACGGGATCGCTGCCAGGTAGCCCTGACAGGTGCTACGGGTTCGACACTAGGGGCTGAATCGGAAGACGCGTTGCCTGAGAGTGCACGCTTAGATTCCCGTCGGCGCGAGAGTGCTGTCGATTGCCAGCGGCTCGCACTCGAACGACGGACGTACGCTCACAGGCACGGTCGTCTCGCCGAGGCACCCCACTGCTCCTGGCCTGCGTGAGTACGCTCGGTTCCCGGTGTTCCCAGGCAGATGGGACGTTGCCGCCGAGGAGCTCGCCCGGCGCGGGTCAGGCCGTCGAGTCCAGTCGCAGGGTTATCCAGTTCGACTTGACGAGTTTGGGGCAGCCGCACCGCCGGTGCCTGAAACCTCTGCGACAGAGAGGAAAGCGACACCTCAAAGCCTCTCATCGGTGTGCCGCTCACCGGGTAGGCCGTGAACCTGCCATTCGCGAGGCGTCATACCGTAAGCCGCGCGGAAGACACGGCTGAAGTGGCTGGGGCTCACAAAACCCCAGCGCCGGGCCACGGCCGCCACCCCGACACTCACGGCTGCGGGCCGCAGAAGGTCCCTGCGGCATCGCTCCAGGCGCTGCATCCGGATCCAGCCGCCCACCGTGGCTCCCTCGAGCTCGAACAACTTGTGCAAGTAGCGAACCGACATGAAGTGCGCTGCGGCGATCGTGGAGGGTGACAGGTCGGGGTCGGAAAGGTTTCGCATGATGTGGTCCTTCACCCGCACAAGTGTGGCTGCGGCGAGCTCCGGAGCCTGGGAAGTGAAGCGACCGCGCCGCTCGTCGATCAAGAGTGCCAGCAGGTCGAGCCCCGTGGCGGCGAACTGACGGCCGACGGCGGCGTCGAAACCCGCTGCTTCGCGCGCCATGCGCTCGAAATAGGTTGCCACCAGTGCAGCACTTCCCGTGTCACTGGAGAAGGCTGTCGCAGTCAGCGCCCGCAGATCCTCGTCCCGCACGTGAAGCTCTTCCCGGGGGAAGTGGAAGGAGGTGAAACAAAATTCGCTCTGGAGTTTCTTCCTGAACAGGCGAGAGGAATCGGATATGGAGAATTCGCGCGGCTTTATCACAGATTCTCGGCCGTCCTGCTCCTTTATTGCGGTACCTCGCCCCTGGAGACTGAGAATAAGAAATCTTTGACCATCCCGGGCGATGAGGCGTTTGCTGCGCGTCACCATTTGCGGTCCTGCCTGGACACGCGAGACCCCCAGGACGCCGAGCTGATTGCTGACAATCATTCCAGGCGACGGTTCCTTCTCAAGGAGGTTGACGTCGAGCGGTATGAAGGTGCGCGACACCGCTTCGTGCCAGCACTCCACCCGGTCGGAGGAGGACAACTGCGACGTGGAAAGGGCGGTGGACACGAGGCTTCCCCCAGGGGCATCTTGATCGACCGGCGGTGAGCGCCGCGGTACGGGCCCTGACGATGTCACCACTCCGCCGCTGCGTCGTCCAGGAAGAATCGGAGGAAGAATTCGCGGCGCAAAACCTCCTTGCGCAAAGGCTGTGAGTGTCCGAATGAACGTGAAGCCGATCAGCACGAGCGCCACACCTGGCTGAGCCCATGTCCTCGGTGGAGGTAAGCACAGAGGGGCAACCGCGGAGCACGAACAGGCAAGGCTGGCCGGCCGGGCTCCCCCTAGCGTTTCGAGCAGGCCCGCCGCCTCAGGCTGTGAGGCCATCCACCCTTCCCACCCTCTGCTCTGAGGAGCTTGCTGTGCCCAGCTCTGCCACCCCGACCGTCGTTCTGGTTCACGGCGCCTTCGCCGACGCCTCGAGTTTCGCCCGTGTCATCCCTGAGCTCACCGCCCGGGGCCTGAACGTGGTGGCTCCGGCGGTCCCCAACCGCAGTCTGCTCGGAGACGCCGAATACATCGCCTCGGTCGTGCGCCAGGTACCCGGACCGGTCGTCCTGGTCGGTCACTCCTACGGGGGCGCCGTCATCACCGTGGCCGGCGCGGAGGACAACGTCCAGGCACTGGTATACGTGGCGGGCTACGCCCTGGAAGAAGGGGAAAGCCTGGGTGAGCTGCAGGGCCGGTTCCCGGACTCCGATCTCGCCAACGTGCTTGTGTACACGCCCTTCCCGGTCGAGGGCTCCAGTGAGCCCGGCACCGACGTCTCTGTCCGGCCCGACGCCTTCCCGGACGTCTTCGCGGCCGATGTCGACCGCGACCTCGCGACCGTCCTCGCTGTGTCCCAACGCCCGCTGGCAGCGTTGGCGTTCGCGGAGAAGGCTCCCGTCGCGGCATGGCGGACGAAGCCTTCCTGGGGGCTGGTGTGCTCCTCCGACCACACCATCAACCCTGACGTGGAGCGCTATGGCTACCGCCGGGCCGGCATGACCACCGCCGAGGTCGATTCCTCCCACCTGGTCATGCTTGCCCATCCCAAGCGCGTCGCGGAGTTCATCCACAAGGCCGTCACAGCCTGCATTCACTGACGACCCTGCCAGCCGGTTGCCCGTACCACCGGTGCCCGCAACCGGCCGTGCACCGTGTCCGACGCACGCAACTCGCCGGTCCTTATCACCGCCCAACCGGGAACGGACCACCCACCAAGGCGTAGGAGAAGCACACCGTGAACACACCCATGACCCGCCGCAGCGCCACCGTCACCCTGCTCGCAGGCGCGGGCGCCGCAGTTCTGGGAGTCCCCACCGCCTCCGCGGCCCAGTCCCCGGCCATCCACAAGCCACTCGGCTCACCGCCTCACCCGGCCGCACCCACCGTTGTCCTGATCCACGGCGCATTCGCCGACGCCTCCAGCTGGAGTGCCGTGGTCAACCTCCTCCAGCGTGAGGGCCACCCCGTCCTTGCCCCCGCCCTACCGTTGCGTGGGCTCGCCGAAGACGCCGCCTACATAAGCAGCTTCCTTGAGAGCGTTCCAGGACCCGTCGTGCTGGTCGGCCACTCCTACGGAGGTGCGGTCATCAGCCACGCCGCAAGCGGAAATCCCCGGGTCAAGGCGCTGGTCTACATCGCGGCCTTCGTGCCCGAGGTGGGGGAAAGCGCTCTGGATCTCACCAGCAAATTTCCCGGCAGCACCTTGGCGCAGGCCACCACCACCCAGTTCTATCCGCTGCCGGGCGGCGGTCGCGGCGAGGAACTGCTCATCAAGCAGGCCCTCTTCCGCAAACAGTTCGCCGCGGGGGTCCCGGTCGACATCGCTCAGGTGATGGCCGTGGGTCAGCGGCCGGTCGCCGTGAAGGCTCTGCAGGAGAAGGCCACCGCCGCGGCCTGGAAGGCCATTCCGAGCTGGTGCCTCGTGGCAACGCAGGACCGCAACATTCCTCCTGCCGCCGAACAGTGGATGGCCGATCGCGCCCGTGCCCACACGGTGCGGGTTGTCGCCCCCCATGCCGCTGCGGTGAGCGCACCCGGCGCCGTCGCGAAGCTAATCCTGCGTGCCGTCCACGCCATCCGCTGAGTAGACCTTCTGGTCGCAGGCAACGTGCCCTGGCGGCCACTGTCGGTTACCTGTCGGCTGGGATCAACCGCCCCTGACAACCTTTCCCGATTCTCGAACAAGCCAGCCGAGGACATTCCGCGAAGGGGCTCGCCCATGCCAAGGACACCCAAGTACCTGGAACGGCTCAGGCCCTTGAGCCGGCTGTGGGACTGGCAGCACTTCGCTGCCTGCAGCGGCATGGACAGCTCTGTGTTGTTCTCGCCCAGTGGCGAGCGCGGCCGGCGGCGCAGGGAGCGCGAAGAGCGGGCCCGCCGTGTATGCGACACCTGCGTGGTCTGGCAGGAATGTGCACGCATGGCGCTCGACACCCGTGAGCAGTACGGCGTATGGGGTGGCCTGTCGGAGGCGGACCGAGTCCGCATGCTCTGACGGCCCCCGAACCGTACTCCGCGCGTCGGCATCACCCAGCACGACAGCTCGGGATGTGGTTCCCGGCAACTACAACGTCACCAGCTCTTTCACCCGGCACAGTGGCCGGGCCAACGGGAATATGCGGAGGATCTTGTCATGAGCGATGCCGAGCAGACCAACAGCCGACACCACGGACACGTACGGAACATCGTCGAACGGATCAGCGAGCACCACGACCACGCCGCGCGGCAGCGCGAGGAGAATGAAATGGCCGAGGCGGTCGGTGGGGCCGCTTTCGACCTGGGTGCCGATATCGGACATCCGGGGGTGCCGCACAGTGCGGTCGGCTACAACGTCGACGCCGATCTCGGCACCGAGGAACCGCCGGAGCTGCGCTCCTAGAAGGCCGATGAAGATCTTGGGTTCTGGTCCTGCCGCGTGAGCGGCGGGACCAGACTTGTTGTGTGGCGAAGGGGGAGAGGTGGTCGGCGATCTCTCCCTCCAAGGCGGACTCCAGCACACGCTTGGTCAGCTGCTGCAGCAGTCCGCCCTCACCGGTCAACTGGAGCCCGCTCGACCGGCCGGACCTCTTCAACCGCCTCAGCAGAGGCAGTTACGTCGCTCATCAGGTGTTCTCCTTGATCGGGAGTTACACCGTCCGTTTTGCGGTCCCGGTCCGGCCGGTGCTCTGACGCAGGCCCAATCCGCCTATCTCCGTGCGGAATTCAGCGGAGGTGTACTCGCTGCCGCAGTCGCTGTGCGCCATGCAGCCGCCCTCCAGACCGCCTCGACCGTGCGCCATCCGCAGCGCGTCGACCACCAGGGCAGCACGCTGGTGGCCGGCCATCGCTTACCCCCGAACACCTCGTGGGTAGCCAGGTCCAACCAGCACGCCAGATACAGCCAGCCATCCCCCGGTGGCCGGGTAGGTAATGTCGCCGACCAGCCGGGTGCCGGGCCGGACGGCGGTGAAGTCCCGCCCGGTCAGGTCGGGCGCCGGCCCGGCCTGCCGGTCGGGACGGGTCAGCGAACGCCGCCGCCGGCGTGTGCCACCTGCGATCCCGCGTTCCTGCATGATCCGCTCCACCCGCTTGCGGTTGACCGGCCGGCCCAGCCCGCGCAGCTCGGCGTGCACCCGCGGCACACCATAAGCGCCATTCGACGCCAGATGAACCACCGTGATCTCGTGAACCAGGACCTCCTCCGCCCGCGCAGGCACGGACCGGGCCTGCTCGACCTCCAACCGGGCGTAGAACGGAGAGCGGACCACGCCCAGGACGCGACACAGCAGGGCCACCGGACAGACGGCCTCCTCAGCGCCGATGAACCGGTAGACCACTTCGCTCACCGATCGCTGTCCGTCGCGAAGAAGGCCGCCGCTTTTTCAAGATCTCGATCGTCTTCTGCTACTTGGCGTTCTGCCGACGCAACCGCTTGAGCTCCTCGCGCTCGGCGCTGGTCACCTCGCCGGTCCCGCCCTCACCGCGGTCGATCCGATCACGCTTGACCCAGCTCAGCAGGCTCTCCGGGCTCACCCCGAGATCCCGCGCGGCCTCCGTGATCGTCTTGTCGAAGGAGTAGGCCAACGCCACCGCGTCCCGCTTGAACTCCTCCGAATACCGCTTCGTGTACTCACTACCCACCTGGCACTACTTCCGACCGCGCGGCTCAGGTCGGCGGCGGCGCCCAGGGGGCATCGGGTGTCGCCAGACGGTAGGTGGTCACCGTGGTGACCAGGAGCAGCAGCAGGGTCAGTCCGAGGGCCGCCGCCAACTGCCCGTGCAGGACGAGTTGTGCGCCGACAAGCGCGCCGAGGAACATCGCCAGGACCGCCAGGACCCGTCGGCCGGGCCGTGGTGCCGCGCCTCCGGCCAGGGTGGAATCGGCTGCGAGTCCGGTCAGGGTGAGGGTGAGCACGGTGGTGGTCATGTCGGGGACGCCGAGGCGCCGGGCAACGGCGTTCTGCAGCCCCATGCCCAGGCCCAGCAGCACGATCAGGGTGTACTGGACCGCTGTGGTGACGCGGTTGTCGGTGACGAGGGCGGTGATGGTGGCCGCGGCGACCAAGGCCGTTTGGGTTCCGGTGGATATGGCCAGCAGTCGCCCGCGATGGGCCGCCAGTCGGACGCCGAGCCGGCCTCCGGCGAGTGCGCCGGCCAGGAATGCCGCCAGTGACACGATGGATGCCAGGGCGGACAACCCCTGGGCTCCGGCCAGCGCGAAGCCAAGGAAGACCACGTTGCCCGTCATGTTGGCGACGAAGACATGTCCGAGTCCAAGGTAGGTCACGGCATCGATCACGCCGGTGACCACGGTCAGCGTCAGCATCAGCGGTGGCAGCGGGCCGTGCCGGTCGGCACGGGGCGGCATGAGGGTGCGGGCCGCGTCAGTCAGAAGTGCGCGCATCGACTGTCGTCCTCTCGTCTGTAAGCGGGCGGTGCATGATGGCGCGAGTGAGCAGGCCGCTCGCCAGGCCGAGAGCGATCGCCGTGACCGACAGCCACACCGGATAGGAGTTCAGGCCGACCGCGTGGTCGGCGGACCAGCGGCCGGGGCCCGTGAGGGACAGCGCCCCGGTGACGACGACCAGTACCAGGGGGTACTCGTAGCCGTCGTTCTGCACCCACAGCCCGTGCCGCCACTTGACGGTGATCGCGACGGTCATCACACCGATGGCGACCATGGCCGCCATCGGTGTGAGTGCCCCGAACACCAGGAACAGGCCCGAACCGATCTGGCCGGTACCGGCCGCCAGTGCGGTGAGCGAGCCACCGCGAAACCCGTCGCGGCGGAACTCCTCGGTTCCTCCTGCCAGACCATGGCCTCCGAGACGGAAGCTCACCTTCTGCACTCCGTGGCCGGCTATGAGAAGGCCCACCACCAACCGGAGGATCAGCAGTCCGGTGTCCATTGTGTGTCGTTCCTGTTCCTGGGTCTCAGTCCTGTGTCGGGAGGGGGTCAGCCGGCGGCGTGGGCGCCGATGACGGCCTGCGCATAGACGATTCCCAGGCCGTAGGCGCCGCCGTGTTCCTTCACCACGTCGGTAACCGGCCCGTACGTCTCCGTACGGGCCCAGTCCCGCTGCAGCTCGAGCAGCACCTGCACCCAGGTCACCGGAACGGCACCGGCCTGAACCATGCGCTGGACGGCGTGTTCGTGGGCCTGCGGGCTGACACCGCCGGACGCGTCGGTCACCACGTAGACCTCGTAGCCCTGGCAAAGGGCGGAGAGCGTGGGCAGAACGACGCAGACCTCGGTCCACAGACCGGCGATGACGAGCTTCTTGCGACCGGTCGCCTTGACGGCCTCGACGAAGGCGACGTCCTCCCACGCATTCATCGTGGTGCGGTCGATGATCTTGTGGTCGGGGAAGACGGCGGGCAGTTGCGGCATGATCGGGCCGGAGAAGGACTCGGCGGCCACGGTGCTCAGAACGACGGGGACATCGAAGACCTTGGCGGCCTTCGCCAGGCCCACGGTCGCGTTGACGATCGCGGTGCGGTCGCCGCTGCCGGTGCCGAAGAACATCTGCGGCTGGTGGTCCACGAACAGCACCGCGCAGTTGTCGGCGGTGAGCAGGTCAGGGCTGGGGCCCGCGGTGACCTCGGCGATGTCGACCATGAGGGTAGAACCTTTCCATGAGTGGTGACGCGGACTGCTGTCCGCGCCGCGGCAGGAACCGTCCTGTGGACGGAGCCTTGGGGGTGGCCCGGGGAGGGGCGGCTGAAGTGCCTGGCTCCCCCCAGGGAGTTCAGAGGGTGAAGCAGGGGTCGAAGAACGTGCCTGCGGTTTCCGGGGCGAGGCCGCGATGTGCCCGCCACTGACGGTGCTGCTCCGACTCCGCGACGGCCTCGCTGATCGACTCCGCCTGGCGAACGCCCGGCAGGCCTGCCCGGGGGGTGGCCTGGTAGCCGCCGAAGTGCGCCACGGGGCTCCAGGTGGGGCTGATGGAGGGCAGCTCCTCGTCGAGGCCCTCGTACTCGGCGGCGGCGTGCACGATCCGGCCCCCGACGACGGTCAGCACCGACTCAATGTGCGGGATGTCCTGCTCCGGCACGGCGAAGTAGTCGTGGGACAGGACCGCCAGGTCGCCGAAGAAGCCGGGCCGCAAGACGCCCTTGACGTCCTCCTCGCCGGTCAGGGCGGCACCGGCCCTGGTGTACATGGCCAGTGCGGTTTCCCGATCGACCCGGTTCTGCGGCGGCCGGAGGGCCGGGCCGCCGAGCGTCCGACCGGTGACCAGCCAGTGCAGGGCGACCCAGGGGTTGTAGGTGGACACCCGGGTGGCGTCGGTGCCGGCACCGACGGTGAGCCCGCGCTCCAGCATGGCTCGCACCGGCGGGGCCTCCGCGGCGGCGCCGGGGCCGTACCTCCGGGTGAACGCCTCGCCCTGGAACGACATCCGGTTCTGCACGGACATCGCCCCGCCGAGGGCCGCGACGCGGTCGAGGCTGTCCCGGGAGACGGTCTCCGCGTGGTCGAACAGCCACCTGTTTCCGGACGGGAACAGCCCCTCCGCGGCGAGCTTCTCGAACACCGCCAGGTCTCGTCTGATGGTCTCGTCATAAGTCGCGTGCAGGCGGAAGCCCCAACCGTGCTCCATGAGGAGGCGGACCGCCTTCTCGAACGCGGCCTCGTAGTCGCCGCTCAGTTCGGGGCGCGGCTCGGCGAAGTTCTCGAAGTCGGCGGCGGCCCAGGTCAGGTTCTCACCGGCGCCGTTCAGCCGCAGCCACTCGTCCCCGTCCTCGGGGCGGACCATCTCGATCCAGCGGGCGAGGTCGTCGAGTTCCTGGCCGGGGGTCTGCGGGAACAGGTGGTAGGCGATGCGCAGCGACAGCCGACCCTCCTTGGCCAGCTCAGTCACCGTGCCGTAGTTGTCGGGGAAGTTCTGGAAGCCTCCGGCGGCGTCGATCGCGGAGGTCAGCCCGAATCGGTTCAGCTCGCGCAGGAAGTGCCGGGTGGAGGTCTTTTTGTCCTCACCCTCCAGCGTCGGAGCCTTAGCGAGAGTGGAGTAGAGGATCAGTGCGCTCGGGGCGGCCAGGAGCATGCCGTTGGGCTCGCCGTTCCTGCCGCGTACGATCTGGCCGCCCTTGGGGTCGGGGGTGTCCTTGGTGTAGCCGACGGCCTGGAGCGCCGCCCGGTTCAGGATCGCCGCCTGGTACAGGTGAAGGACGAACACGGGAGTGTCCGGTGCGGCTGCGTTCAGCTCGGCGGGGGTGGGCAGCCGCCGTTCGGCGAACTGCTCGGCGGACCATCCGCCCACCACACGCACCCACTGGCCCTTGGGGGTCCGGGCCGCTTGCTCGCGGAGCATCGCCAGGCCCTGGCGCAGCGATGTCACGCCGTCCCAGCGCAGTTCGAGGACGTAGTTCAGGCCTCCTCGGATCACGTGCAGGTGGGCGTCGTTGAGGCCGGGGACCACGCGCCGGCCGAGGGCGTCGACGACAGTGGTGGCGGGGCCGACAAAGGGAGCGACGTCCGTGTCGTCGCCCACGATCGTGACGCGGCCGTCGCGGATGGCGAGAGCTCCGGCGTGAGGGCGACTGCTGTCTCCGGTGTAGATCTTTGCATTGCGGACGATTACGTCGGCGGCATCGTCGGCGGCGCGGGGAATCAACCCGCCGACCGGCATTGTAGGCACCTCGAAAGACTCCAAATGACGATTGCGGATTCCGAGTGAAAGGCCGGGTTCCGTCATGCGTGGACGGTCGTGGCGGCCGAGTGGGCGATGGAGGAAGGGCAGGACCGATCCTCACTCGAAGTACGTTAGGACTCCCCGGCATTGGCGTGTTGCCTGGCAGTGCACTGCTTTCTGCCCGGAGGTGCACTGGGGGTGCGACGCATCTGCTTTATTGCGCTGTGAGAACAGATGCAGTGCACCGGCGGGAAAAGTATGTCCACCGGCGGTCCTAGGGTCACCTCAGGAGCCGGCTGTTTCCGGTCGCTTCCCCTCATGCACGGCGGCGTCCCAGCCGTTGCCCCGGGCTACACAACGGGTGGGTCCGTTTCGAGCCTTACCGCCAGGGCTGCCGGCCCCCGAAATCGACCGAAAGGAGACTCGTGCCCACGCCCGCAGTGGTGGAGATCTCTCGATGGCAATTCGCCATCACCGCAGTGTTTCATATGAGCTTCCCCGCACTGACTGTCGGACTCTCCCTCTTCCTGTCGGTGATGTACACGGTCTACGTCAGGACCGAGAATCCGCTGTACCTTCAGATATTTCGTTTCTGGAAGAAGATATTCGCGGTCGGATTCGGCCTCGGCGTGGTCGCCGGAACCGTCATGACCTTCGAATTCGGTCTCAACTGGGGAAGTTACGCCCATGCTGTCGGGCCGATCCTCGGTGTCACGATCGGCATGGAGGTCATCACAGCCTTCTTTCTGGAGGCCGGGTTCATCGGCATCTTGCTGTACGGCGACGGAAGGGTGCGCCCCCGCACCATGGCGTTCGCCTGCTGGATGATCGTCGTCGGCACCCTGCTGTCCACGACATGGATCCTGTCGGCCAACAGCTGGATGCAGGATCCCGTGGGCTTCACCGAGGTCAAGGGCCAGTTCTGGGCGAGCGACTGGTGGCACGTGCTGTTCAACCCGGCGTTCTCCTACAGGTACCCGCACATCCTGCTTGCCGTACTGATCAGCGCCTGCTGGTTCATCGGCGGGATCGCCGCCTGGTACCTGGTCAAGCAGCGGGCGCTTCCTTTCGCACGCCGCACCCTGTCCATCGCCCTCGGAGTGCTGGCCATCCTGATGCCCGTACAGCTGTATGTGGGGGACGCGACCGCTGCGTTCATGGGCGCGCACCAGCCAGCGAAGCTCCAGGCCTTCGAGGGCAACTGGAAGACCGACAACAACGGCTACAACCTGCTCGTGGTGCCGAACACGGACAAGGGCGAGAACGAGCTCCATGTCGAAATACCTCACCTGGGCGCCGTCATCGGCAAGGATCTGACCGGTAAGGCGAACGTCCCCGGTCTGCTGCAGACGCCGAAGGACGATCGCCCCAACATGTGGTCGGCTTTTTACGGCTTCCGGGCGATGTACTTCACCGCCCTGGCGATGTTCGCCATGGCCTTCGCCGGAGTGGTACTGCGGCTGCGCGGCAGGCTGTACACCGCCCGGCGGTTCCACCGGCTGATGGTCTGGATGGCCCCCGCCGGTGTCATAGCGATCAGCGGCGGCTGGATCACGGCGGAGACCGGCCGCCAGCCCTGGGTCGTCTACGGCCTGATCCGCACCAGTGACGCCGTCTCCCATCTCTCCCTCGGCGCGGCGATCGCCAGCCTCATCGGCTTCGTCGGCGTCTACGCGCTGCTGCTTGGGCTGTGGATCCGCTACATCGTCCGCACAGTGCGGACCGGCCCCGAATACCTGGTGGCGGACGTTGGTCCCATCGTCAACCGGTCCGAGGTAAACCATGCTTGAGTACACGTCATACGCCTTGGTCCTGTTCGCGCTCGGTGCCTATCTGCTGCTCGACGGCTACGACCTGGGCATCGGCATCCTGAGCCTGTTCGACCGCAGCGACCGGCGGCGCAAGGAGTACAACGAGCTGATCGCCACCGCCTGGGACGCCAACGAGAGTTGGCTCATTCTGGCCGGGGTGGCGTTGTGGGCGGGCCTGCCCGGTGTCTACGCCACCGTGCTGCCCGGCGTCTACCTGCCGCTCGTGGTCATGCTGCTGGCCTTCGTGCTGCGCGGCGCGGCCATCGAGCTGCAGAGCGCCGCCCCCGGCTACCTGCGCGGCTGGGGGCTCGTCTTCGGGCTCTCCTCCCTGGTGGCCTCGCTGTGCCAGGGGCTCGTGGCCGGAGCCGTTCTGTCCGGACTGCCCCATCGCGGTGGGGTGTTCACCGGGGACACCTTCGACTGGTTCACGCCGTACAGCGTGCTTTGTGCCCTCGGGCTGGCGGCCGTGCATCTGCTGGCCGGCGCCGCATGGCTGCAGGACAAGACCGTGGGGACCGCCCACCACCGGGCGGGCCTGCTGGGTCGGCCGCTGCTTCTGACAGTCGCGGCGGCCGGCGTGGTCCTGGCGCTCGGGCTCTCGCTCGCCGACCCGCAGCGCTTCCGTTTTGACGAGCCGCTCCGCACAACCTTGTTCGGCCTGGCCGTGGCCGCCGCCATGGTCTGCGGGGCCATCGCGTGGTACGGCTTCGGCCGCCGACCCGACTGGCGTCCGTTCGCCGCCGTGGCCGGTGTGGAGGCGGCGGGCCTGCTCGCGCTCGTGGCCGCCACCGCGCCCGTCGTCGTCCCGCCCAACCTGACCGTGCACGCCGCGGCCAGCCCGCACGGTTCGCAGCTGTTCCTGCTCATCGGGGTGGGCGGATGCATGCCGGTAGTCCTGGCGTACAACATCTACGCGTGGTGGGTCTTCCGCGGGAAGTTCACCCAGCCGGCGGCCCTCACCGACCAGTCACCGGCCCTCACCGACTCCGTCGGCCCGTCCGACATCACCGCCGCCGAGGAGCACACCGCTGACGCGCCAGTGTCGCGTGCACCAGGCGACGGTCCGCGTGCGGCCGTCGTCGTCAGGCGCGTGCTAGTGACGCTCCTCGCCGTTGCCGCGGCGGCCGTCTCGCAGGACATCTTCGGCGGCGTGGCCACGTGGATCGATCCGACTGGGATCGCGGTGTTCTCTGTCACCGCACTCGCCGTATGGATTCGATCCGACCGCCGCTCCGCATCCGCCGGCGAATTCGACCTCCGGGCAGCCGAACGATGAACGACATCTCCGACCAACTCGCCAGGCTGAGCCGCGACGACGACGGTCAGCAACAGACAGCCCGGCTACTCACCACATGGGCGTCCGTCGGCGAACCGGCGTTCCGGCGAGCAGGCACCCTGCGCGGGCTCGCGGCCACGGGCCATGTCCTGTGGGCCGCGGGCCTGGGCTGGGCGGCCCAGGCCGCACTGCGGTCCCAGCACGGGGGCGTGGCGCTGGCTCCGGTGCTCAGCAGTGCGGCTATGGTCGCCGCCGGGCTGCTGCTGCGCGGGCTCCTGCTCGTGGTGGCCGACCGGGTGGCCGACGACGGAGCGGCCGCGGTCCAAGACCATCTGCGCGCCCGACTGCTCCGGGCCGCGCTGCCCACGACGGGCGCGCCGTCCGAGGAGGTGTCAGACGCCGCTCTCGGCGAGGCACTCGACAGCGAGGTGGGCCGGCTGGCCGGGTGGCTGACGACCTACGTCCCCGCCCGGCGGTCGATGCTGCTGGGAAGCGGCATCGTGCTGGCCTCCATCGCGGTCGGCAGTTGGGCTGTCGCACTGGTGCTGGCGCTGGCTACCCCGCTGTTGCCCGTCAACCTCAAGGTCATCGGCATGGGTACCCGCGCCGCCGTGCACGCCCAGCTCACTGCCACGCGGACACTGAGCACCCGCCTGCTGGACCGCCTGCGCGGGCTGCCCACGCTCGTCGGCCTGGGAGCCGGCGAGGAGGCGGTGCGCGCCACCGAGGCCGACGACCGGGAACTGGCCGCGCGTACCCGCACCGTCCTGCGGGTCGCCTTCCTCTCGACCGCCTGGATCGAGCTCCTCGTCACCGTGGCCATGGCCGTCGTCGCCACGTACTGCGGCCTCGCCCTGCTCGGTTACCTGGACCTGCCGGTGGTGCCATCCACCATGAGCCTGGGTACCGCACTGTTCGTGCTCGTCCTGACCCCGGTGTACTTCGCCCCCGCCCGGGAGCTCGCCCGCGGCTACCACGCCCGCGCCGAGGCCGCCGCGGCGGCCGAACTGATCGCGGAGATCATCGACGCGGCTCCGGACGCACAGGCTGGTGGTCCCGTGACCGACGTGCCCGTCGTTCGTCGTCCGAGTCGACCCAGCCCGGTTGGTGTCATCCTGGAGGCAGTAGGGGTGCGGTACCCGGGCCGGGACGAGGCCGCCCTGGACGACGTCACCCTGACGGTGCGCCCGGGTTCGGTCCTGGCCATCAGCGGGCCCAGCGGCTCGGGCAAGACCACCCTGCTCTCCGTGGCGGCGGGCCTGCGCGCCCCGGATCGCGGGCGGTGCCTGCACATCGTGGGTTCCGGCACCCGGCCAGCCTCCCCGGCCGCCACAGCATGGGCTGGCCAGCCCGCCTACCTCCTCCCGGGCACACTGCGGGACAACCTGCTGCTGGCGCGGCCCGACGCCGACGCCGATGAGCAACTGACCGCGGCGTTCGCCTCCTTGGGCTTCGAGGACCTGCTGGCCACACTGCCCCAAGGCCTGGCGACCCAGATCGGGGAGCGCGGCTGGGGGCTGTCCTCGGGGCAGATGCAGCAACTGGTGCTGGTCCGCGTACTGCTCCACAATTCTCCGCTGCTGTGCCTGGACGAACCCACCGCACATCTGGACCCGGACGGCGAGGCCCGCGTCATCGCCGCCATACGGACGCTCGCGCGCAGCCGCACCGTGGTCGTCACCACACACAGTCCCGCGCTGCTCGACGTCGCCGACGACGTCGTGCAGTTGAGCCGGGGACGGCTGACCGAGACCGGGAGAACGCTGTGAACGCATTCAAGCTGCTGTGGACGGCGGCAGATCGCCGCACACGACGCGACCTGCTGCGCGCGGTCGCGCTCGCCGGGACGGCCGAACTGTGCGCCGCCGGTTTGCTGGGAGTGTCCGGCTGGTTCCTGACCGCCTGCGCGGTGGTCACCGCACAGGCGAACACCACCTGGTCGTGGATGTACCCCTCGGGTGCCGTCCGCGCTCTCGCCCTGAGCCGCACCGGTCTGCGGTACGCGGAACGCCTGGTCAGCCATGGAGCCCTGCTGAGCGCGACCGTCTCGCTTCGCTCCCGGCTGGTCCACGCCGCGACCACCGTGCCGGCGCGCGAACTGCGGAACGGACGCGACGGCGCCCTGATGGCCCGACTCACCGACGATGTGGAAGCGGTGGGCGGGATACCCGCCCAGGTTGTTCCGCCGCTGGCCGGGATCGGCCTGACGGCCACCGTCGTCGTCGCTCTGCTGCTGGTGGCCAGTCCTCTGGCAGGCACCGCCGAACTGGTGCTGCTCGCGGTCTCGGCGGCCACGGCAGTGGCCGCCGACCGGCGAACCCGCGAGCACCAGCGGGCGGTCGCAACTGCCCGCGCCACCGCCCGCACCGCGCTGCTCAGCGCGCGCTCTGCGCTCCCCGAACTGCGCTGCCTGGGCGCGGTCGACGTGGTGCGCGACCAGGTCACGCGATCGGTTGACCAGTCCCGGCGCGCGGAGGCAGCGGTCGCCGTGGTGACGCGCCGGGCCCGGCTGCTGCTGCGGCTACTGGCCATAGCGGGCCAGACAGCGGTTCTGCTCCTGGCGCTGTCCGGTCCCGTGTTCACCCAGCCTGCCGCCGACGCCGTCGGCGAGGTGCTACTGGTGGCGGCCGCGTACGAACTGATGGAGACCCTTCCCCAAGTGCTCCGCGACCACGGCCTGGCCGCCGATGCCACGCTGCGGCTGGGGGATCTGGCGAACCGCGCGTTCCGAACGGGCCAACGCCCCGCGCTCCCGACGACGACCCCAGGGCCGACGCGAACCCTGGTAGCCCGCAGGATTCCCGTGGGTGTCGCCGACGACCGCACCAGCTGGTCGGCAGTGATCGGACACCGTGACGTCATCGTCGTCACCGGGCCCAACGGCAGCGGGAAGAGCACCCTGCTGGAGACTCTCGCCGGACGGATCGCCCCCGCAGCTCCTGGGTCGGTGCTGCTCGCCGGTGCGCCCGTCGACTCCCTGCCCGCCAGTGTGATCGCAGATACGCTCACCCTTGTCGAGGCGGAAGACTGGATCGCCGACGCGACCGTCGCCGAGAACCTCCGGCAGGCCGCCCCCGGCGCGGACAACGACACACTCCGGGCCGCGCTGGCGGCCGCCGCCCTGCAACAGCTCCCCCTCCACACCCCCACGGGCCCGCTGGGCAGCGCGCTGTCGCAGGGCCAGCGACGCCGCCTGGTGATCGCCAGGGCAGTGCTGCGGTCACCGGCGGTCCTGCTGCTCGACGAACCGACGACTGGCCTCGACGACCGCACCGCGGTGCAGATGCTGACGTGTGTCCGCCGCGCCCTGCCGGACAGCGCCCTGGTCATCGCCCTACCGGACCGGCACCACGAACTGATTCCTTTCACCGCCACCCACACCCTGCGGCTGCAACCGAGCGCCCGACAACCACTGAGCGCCCGGAGCTAGGGAGACGCACAGCCCCCATTCACGGCGCACCGCAGCCGGTATGCCACCCGAACGAACAACAGGACCGGAGATATGGACGCCACCGAAACCAGCGCTCTGCGACGGGTAGCCGTCGCCGTCGCCCACCACCGACCAGGACTACCGGATCGAGATCCGGACCGGCCAACACACTGACCGCGGACGAGCCCGAGGCCCTGGGCGGCGCAGACACCGGCCCGACGCCCTGTGGCCTGCTGTTGTCCGCCCTCGGCTCGTGCACCGCCATCACGCTGCGGATGTACGCGCAGCTCAAGGGCTGGCCGCTCAGCGGCCTCCGACTGTGCGTGGCCTATGAGAAGACTCCGGCGACCGGATCGCCCTGACCTGGGAGCTGGACGACCCGCAGCGTGCCCGGCTCCTGGACGTCGCCGAACGCATCCGGTCACCCTGGCTGTGCGGGCAGGGGTGCCGATCGAGACCAACGAGGACCGGCAATGAAGCGACCGACCGTCAGCCCTCCTGGCTCCGACGGACGCCGATCGCCGTGACAACGCCCAGAACCACCAGCAGGACTCCCGTGGCCAGAGCCGTGGCACGGTGACCAAGAAGACGGCCGCCGGGACGGCGACCATGGCACCGGCTGCCTGCGGAAAGACGTCGATGCGGTGAGTGATCCGGTTGGCATTCACCGCCAGGCCGGCCACCGACGCGAAGATCAGGTAGTGACCGTAAGCCCACAGCCCACAGAAACCTTCTGTCGGGGGCCCGATGCGTGGTGGCCAGCAGGGTGTGGGGCGGGCCGGGCGAAGTACAGCCACCACATGGCAAAGACCATGAGCAGGCCGCCTGCGGCCACTGCACGAAGTGCTCCGGTGTCGCGGTGCTCGTCGAAGGCGGCGCGGACAGCGGCCGTGGTAGAGGCGACGGACTCGCCGAGCACGATGCGCATGAACGGTTCGTAGCGCTCGGCGATGTGATGCGGATGCCACGGCGTCATCCCCGCGGACTGCGCCCATATCGGGACGGAGATTTCCGCCACCACCAGCGCCGCGATGCTCGGTAGGTGAGTCCGGTCCGGGAGGAACAGCAGTCCCACCCAGCCGACCTGGCACATCAGCACCCCGTAGGCGAACCGCAGTGTGGTCCTGCGCCGAACGGCGTCGGCCCGCGAGGCGCGCAGCCACAGCCCCGCTAGCGAGATGCGCATCACGACGTACCCCAGCGTGATCACGCTCAGGTCGTTTCCGTCGAACGCCCGTTGCATACCGGCCGCGAGGATCAGCGATCCGGTGATCCGGTGATCCGGTGATCCGGACAAACATCGTCAATCGGTACGGGATCTTGTCCGAGCCGTAGGCCGAAGCGAACCAGGTAGTTCATCCACGCCCACCACACGCTGAAGAACACGATCGCGAAGTGCAAGTGGCCCGCCGCCCAGTGCCTCGGTCACCGTGGCGTGCAGGCTCAGTGATGCCTGGCCCACGGCGACCACTGAGCACAGGTCGAAGAGAAGAGCAGTTCCAGCGACGTCGCGACCCGGTGCTTCTCACCCGGTTTGCGGGCCCCTCATCGCCCGCCGTCATGCTTCACCGTCCGGGTGGGCCATCGCGCGCCGCTCAGCCCAGGGCCGCGAGGGCGGCTTCGATGGTGCGGTGGAAGGTGGGGTAGGCATAAATCATGTTCCGCAGCCGCTCGACCGGTACCTCCGCGTGGACGGCGACCCCTAGTCCGAACAGCACCTCGCCTCCCGCGGGCCCGACGGAGGTGGCGCCGACCAGGACGCCGCGGTCGGCGTCCTGGACCAGCTTGACGAATCCCTCGTTGCCCGCCTTGTGGATCCAGCCACGGGTGGAGGAGGACAGCGGGAGTAGGCTGGTTCGCACCCGCAGGCCCCGGTCGCGGGCCTGCCGCTCGGTGAGCCCCACCGCGCCGATCTCCGGGTCTGTGAAGACGACACGGGGTAGCGCCCGGTAGTCGGCGTCCGGACCGGGAATTTCGAGGATGTCCTGGACCGCGATCTGCGCCTGGTACATCGACACATGGGTGAAGGCGCCCCGGCCGGTGATGTCGCCAACCGCCCACAGGCCGTCGCCGGCCCGCATCCGTCCGTCGGTGTCCACCACAGCGGCCGCCGGGTCGATGCCGACTGTGTCCACGCCCAGCGCGGCCAGTTCGACGCTGCGCCCGGTAGCGATCAGCAGCCGCTCCGCGCCGACCGCCTCTCCGGTGTCGAGGTGGACGGTGAACGCTGCGCCGTCGTGACTCACCCGCTCGGCACGAACGGCCGTCAGTACGGTGACTCCCTCCCCCCGCAGGACCTCCGCTGCAAGCCGCCCGGCCTCCGGCTCCTCCGCCGACAGCAGCCGTTCCTGGCCTTCGACGACCGTGACACGGCACCCGAACCGAGCGAAGACCTGAGCGATCTCCACACCGATGCTCCCGCCGCCCAACACGGCCAACGATGCAGGCAGTTTTTTCGCTGCCACGGCGTCCCGGTTGGTCCAGTACGGGGTGCCGGCCAGACCCGGCACTGGGGGGATCCGCGGTCGGCCGCCGGTGGCCAGGACCACGCCCCGCCGGGCCCGGAAGGTGCGGCCGCCGACGGTGACCCGGCGCGGCCCGGTCAGCCGCCCGGTGCCACGAACCAGCCGCCCTCCCTTTCCGGTCAGACGGTCGGCGGCCACCTGGTCGTTCCAGTCGTCGGTGGCCTCGTCCCGGATGCGGCCGGCGACCTGGCTCCAGTCCGGACGGACGGAGGCCTCCCCTGCCAGGCCCGAGACGCGGCGGGCCTCGGCAAGCAGGTTGCCTGCGCGGATCATCATCTTGCTAGGCACACAACCCCAGTACGGGCACTCGCCTCCGACCAGTTCGGCCTCCACCGCGACCACATCCAGCCCAGCCTCGGCCAACCTGCCCGCGACGTACTCCCCACCCGGCCCCAGCCCTACCACGATCACGTCCGTCTGCTCGCTCATAGCCATCCCCTCCTCAGCGCCGTCTCGCGTCTCTGCGGCCGACAGATCGCGCTCCGACCGTAGGTCTCCGCGGCAGCGGCAGCGCGTCTACCAGCGCACGAGGCCTTGCCCACCTACGCACCGCAGAAAGCACGCACCACCGAGGAACTGCCATGCGCGGCCGGGCACGTCCGCATGCGTTCCGGGGCAACGCGAGCCCCCGCCACCGGCCTAGCGTCGCCTTCCGCATGCACACGCAACGTAGGAGGCACATCGCATGAGCACGCACACCACCGCCAGCAGCAGCCAGCCATGGCTGCACCAGAAGGGTGAGGTCATCCAGGAGTTCGGCACGGTCAAGTAGTTCCCGATCGGGCTGTGCTACGACGCGCGCATATACGCCTGCCAGCGGCTCAACCAGGTGCTGGCCGATACTCAGATCCTCTACGCCCTCTACAAGAAGCGCGGGCGGTGTGGCCGTGGGCGATCCCCGGCACGTCGTCGAGATCACCTCCGTCCCGCGGCTGCCGAACGGCGTGGAGGAGATACCGGCCATGCTGTCACGGCTGCTGGAGGCCCACGAGACGATCCTCGTCCAGGCGCACGACGCCGCCGCCCGGGTCGCTGAGCTGGGCGACGACGGGACCAACGACCTACTGGTCTCTCAGGTGATCCGCACGGGTGAACTGCAGGCCTGGTTCTTGGCCGAGCACCTGGTCGTCACACCGCTGGTCCGCGCCTGTCATGGCCTCGGAGGTCGCGGTCCGGCTGCCGTCATTCGGGCGCCCGCGCGTCCTGGGTGTTCAGTCCAGCCGCAGGTCGGCGAGCTGCTGCTCGAACGGCACCACCTCGTCGTCGAGCCCGAGGGCCCTCGACGCCCCGGAGACGGCCCGGCCGCCCGAGATCATCCCCGCGAGCTCGCCGCCCGCGCGCCGGATCCGGGACGGCAGCCCCTCGGTGTACTCGTCGCCGGACGAGCCCCAGTCCTCCGACGCCGCGTACACGGATGTCGGTACGACGGTGGCCCGCAGGTATGCGAAGAGCGGCCGCATCGCGTGCTCCAGGACGAGCGAGTGCCGGGCGGTGCCGCCGGTCGCCGCGATCAGGACGGGCTTGCCGGTCAGCGCCGTGTGGTCGATCAGGTCGAAGAACGACTTGAACAGACCGCTGTACGAGGCGGTGAAGACCGGCGACACGGCTATCAGGCCGTCCGCCGCCGCCACCGCGTCGATCGCCTCGTCCAGCGCGTGCGGCGGGAAACCCGTCACCAGGTGATTCGCGATGTCGACGGCCAGATCGCGCAGCTCGATCACCCGGATCTCGACCGACCTGTCCTGCTCGGTGGCCAGCCGCTCCCGGGCGGCCGCCGCCAGCCGGTCGGCCAGCAGCCGGGTCGACGACGGCTGACTCAGTCCGGCGGAGACGGCGACGATCTTCAGAGCCTCGGTCTGCATGGTGGGTCAGATCTCCTTCGTGCGGGCGACGACGGCCGGGTGGACGGGTGCGGAGTCGGGCACTCCGGCCGGCCGCAGGTTGGCGAACTCCTTGCGCAGCACCGGGACGACCTCCTCGCCGAGGATGTCGAGCTGCTCCAGGACCGTCTTCAGCGGGAGTCCCGCGTGGTCCATCAGGAAGAGCTGGCGCTGGTAGTCGCCCACGGCGTCACGGAACGACAGGGTCCGCTCGATGACCTCCTGCGGGGAGCCGACGGTCAGCGGCGTCTGCTGCGAGAAGTCCTCCAGGGACGGGCCGTGCCCGTAGACCGGCGCGTTGTCGAAGTACGGGCGGAACTCGCGTACCGCGTCCTGCGAGTTCTTCCGCATGAACACCTGGCCGCCGAGGCCCACGATGGCCTGCTCGGCGGTGCCGTGCCCGTAGTGCGCGTACCGCTGGCGGTAGAGGTTCACCATCTTCTTGGTGTGCTCGATGGGCCAGAAGATGTTGTTGTGGAAGAAGCCGTCGCCGTAGTACGCGGCCTGCTCGGCGATCTCCGGGGAGCGGATCGAGCCGTGCCAGACGAACGGCGGGACGCCGTCCAGCGGGCGCGGGGTCGCGGTGAACGACTGCAGCGGCGTGCGGAACTTGCCCGCCCAGTCGACGACGTCCTCACGCCACAGCTTGTGCAGCAGCGCGTAGTTCTCGACGGCGAGCGGGATGCCCTGGCGGATGTCCTTGCCGAACCACGGGTAGACCGGACCGGTGTTGCCGCGACCCATCATCAGGTCGACACGGCCGTCCGCGAGGTGCTGGAGCGTCGCGTAGTCCTCGGCGATCTTCACCGGGTCGTTGGTGGTGATGAGGGTGGTGGACGTGGACAGGATCAGGTTCTCGGTGCGGGCGGCGATGTAGCCGAGCGTGGTCGTCGGCGAGGACGGGACGAACGGCGGGTTGTGGTGCTCGCCGGTCGCGAAGACGTCGAGGCCCACCTCCTCGGCCTTCAGCGCGATCGCGAGAGTCGCCTTGATCCGCTCGTGCTCGGTCGGTGTCCTACCGGTCGTGGGGTCGGTGGTGACGTCTCCGACGGTGAAGATCCCGAACTGCATATGGGCTACTCCCTGTTGTTGCGAATACGGCCGCGCAACCACTCAGGTGGGCGACCGCCCGACAGACGCTTGTCTGCCGCGGCTGGACTGACGGCGAGCCTAGGCTGGGCGCTGGGCGATCAAATGACCGTGCGTGCACGGCTCCCAGTCCCGGAGCGACTGGCGCGGAATGTCTTCCACGGAGACTCGATCGCCGCGGAAGCGCTGCCTGCGTGGGTCCCGTCGCTCGGGGTCACGAGGAGAAGCCGCGGGAGTCCTGGCCCGCAGCAGCAGAGCCTCCGGGCCTGCTGAGGAAGAGGCATGCTCGCGTTCGAGGGCGCGGACCGTGCCGGAAACGGCGGACTGGACCACCTGCGAAGGTGCCCTGGCGGCCCTGAAGTGACCGTCTCATGACCGCGTCTGCCCTTCGTGCCACCCTGTCTGCCTCATGTAGGTGTCCGCTGGCCGCACACGAAAGAGACTGCGCGGGCGTACCTGTAAGACGCCCGCGCAGTCTCTTTTGCCGTGCACTCAGCTCGTGGCGCGTACCGCGTCGCGGATGAGGTCGGCGACCTCCTTCGGCTGGGAGAGCGCGACCGCGTGCGATGCGGCCTCGACCTCGACGATGGTTGCACCTGCGCGCTTCGCGGCGAAGCGCTGCACCTCCGGGTCTATGCCCCGGTCCGCACCGGCCACGAGCGCCCAGGACGGCTTTGCCTTCCACGCGGCCGCCGAGGCTGTCTCCGTGAAGGCGGAGGCGGCGAGCGGACGCTGCGACACAGCCAGCACCTTGGTGACGTCAGGGGGCACATCGGCGGCGAAAACCGACGGGAAGGCCTCCCGGACAATGGTGAGTTCGACGGCCGGGTCGCCGTCTGCGACGGGGTAGTCCCACTGCTTCAAGCTGCCGACCAACGGCGTGTCGGGGAAGCGGCCTTGCAGTTGGGCCATGCTCTCGCCCTCTTCGAGTACGTAGGCCGCCACGTAGACCAGCCCGACAACGTTCTCCGTCATGCCGGCCACAGTGATGAGCGCACCGCCGTACGAGTGGCCCACCAGCACGACGGGACCTTCGATCTGGGCGGCCACGGACACCAGGTACGCGGCGTCGGAAGCAAGGCCGCGCAGCGGGTTCGCCGGAGCCACGACGGGAATGCCGTCACTCTGTAGTTCGGCGACGACCCCGGACCAGCTGGACGCGTCGGCGAACGCGCCGTGTACGAGGACCACCGTGGGAGTGGATGTGCTCATGTCCGCTCTCCTCGGTCGTCAACGGGAATGCAGCGCAGTACGCAGCGTGCGGACAGCCATGGTGATGGCGGCCTCGGCGGCGTGGGTCTCGCGCAGGGCGTTGAGCATCACGAAGTCATGGATGATTCCCTGGAAGCGCACGGCAGTGACCGCGACGCCTGCCTCACGGAGCTTGTTGGCGTAGGCCTCACCCTCGTCCCGCAGCACGTCGGCCTCGCCCGTGATCACGAGGGCGGGGGGCAGACCCGTGAGCTGGTCGGTGGTGGCGCGCAGCGGAGACGCGGTGATCTCGGCGCGCTGCTTCTCGTCGGTGGTGTACTGATCCCAGAACCACTGCATGCCGTCGCGGCGGAGGAAGTAGCCCTCGGCGAACTGGTGGTACGAGCCCGTGTCGAAGTTCGCGTCAGTGACCGGGTAGAAGAGCACCTGCTGGACCAGCGGGATATCCCCGCGTTCCTTGGCCATCAAGGTCAGCGCGGCGGTCATGTTGCCGCCGACCGAGTCCCCGGCCACGGCCAGCCTGGAAGCGTCCAGCCCCTTGGACGCGCCCTGCTCCACGACCCACTGCGCCACCGCGTAGTTCTGCTCGATGGCGACCGGGTAGCGGGCTTCGGGAGAGAGGTCGTACTCGGGGAAAACGACGGCCGCGCCGGCCCCGACGGCAAGCTCGCGCACCAGACGGTCGTGCGTGTGGGCGTTGCCGAACACCCAGCCGGCACCATGGATGTAGAGGATTACCGGCAGCGAACCTTCGGCACCGGCAGGCTTGACGATGCGAGCCCGGACGCTGCCCGTCGGGCCGCCCGAAACGGTGATCCACTCTTCGTCGACGGCCGGCTTCTCGATGTCGCCGGCCTGCACCTCGTCGACGGCCTTGCGGCCCTCCGCCGGGGCGAGATCGAACAGATACGGGGGGTTGGCGGTGGCCTCTGCGAAAGCGGCTGCCGCCGGTTCCAGTATCGGCTGGACCGGCACTGCGGCATTGGACATGGGTTTTCTCCTGAGGTCTTGTCCGGACCGCCGGGCGCTCCCAAGCGGAATCACTCATAACGCTAGACCCGCAATGCAGGCTCAATTTGTCCAAGAGCGCACCGCCGCAGCCCCGCCGCGCACAACGGGGCCTGGTACAGCGGACCGATTCGTGCTCGAAGCTCCAGCGGAGCTTGGCCAGCCGCACCAGCGAGGCCAGATGCATACCGGAGGGCAGGCTGGACAGCCAGAACTGCACCGGCGCGCTTTCGCCGGCGGGCCACTCGGCCAGCAGCCATCGCTCGGGCAGCGCCGGGCCGCAGGTGGCCAGGCGGATCTCGCGTCCGGCAGGACGGATCCGCAGGGCGACGAAACGCGAGTACATGCGCTTGAGACCGCTTCGGTCCCTGCCCGGTCGGGCAGCTTTCCCGCCAAGACACCGGCAGCTTGCGACCGTCAAGGCAGACGCCGACGGCGTCTGCCTTGACCGACTGTAGGTCGATCAACCCGGCTGTCGGTTCGGCGTCCCGGCCCAGCCGCTGTGGACCTTCCAAGCGCAGCCCGTCATAAGAAGGCCGGAAGGGTCGGCCGGCAGCCGATCGGCAAGGTGGGCGGCGGGGGCGGTACGGGCGATGGCGTGCAGAACGCCCGACGGAATCTGGGACTCCTTGACCTGAGCGTTGTCGCGCCGGCGGCGGATGAATGCGGGAGCCGTGCAGGTCAGCGCATCCTTGTCGGGCTCAGATCACGGAAAAAGTTTTCAATATGCAGGAGGCGGCTTATTTAAGCCATTTCTGCGACACTTAAAAACCGACGACCCGCTGTTCTCTCTCATGAAGCACGGTATGCAGCAAAGCCGCTTTCCACAAATATTCTTGGCAGGCAAGGGGACGGGTTAGTCAGATGAGCGTCATTCACCCCTGCTTGTGAGCGCAGCCACAGCACGGTCGAGGTCAATGTGGAGACTCTCCGCCCCAAGGGGCACCAGCATGAAGGTTTGACACAAAAACGTAGCAACATCGGAAACCGCGATATCGACCAGCGCCTCTCCCCCGGTGGACCTCAGAACGATGCGCATGGTGTGCAGACGGAATCGGCGCCTGGGGAAGACAAGCACGTCACCCATACCGGTCGGCCGGCGCAGGCCCTCGGCGGCAGCATACGAGCGAACACCCAGTCGACGGGCCTCATCGCTGGTGCACCAAGGGAAAGGCGCACGGCGTAGGGTCGGTCATGTCGTAGTGCAACTCCGCGGGCAGCGGCACCGGGAGCTCTTCCGGAACCCAGACCTGCACCGCCACCGCGCACATGGTCGAGGTAAGAGGCGGCCTCATTCAATCCCTCACACTGGTTCATATAAATGGCTTTTCTGTGAATGACCCTAAAACACTGCGGCCGTCGCGACTTACGAAAGAACGCACGGAGCATTGTCCAAGAAAGAACGATTCCCGGATTCGCCTCGCAAAACCTGGACATCGGCCATTCGACGAGGGACACCGCTCCATCGCAATGGATGAGATCCAATCGGCGTACCTTCAGTCGTCGCCACTGGATCCAGCCGCCCACGGTGTGGTGTTCGGTCTCGAGGAGTGTGCAGAGGGAGAAGATCGCGAAGGCCCTCAAGCCAGTCTGTGCTGGAACGCCTCCAGGACCTCGGTAAGGTCGGACACGAAGCACCCGGCGATGGTTCGGCTCTGGGCGCGCGCCTGGGCGGAGTGCGTGCCCTTCCTCCAGTTCGACGTGGAGATCCGCAAGATCGTGTGCACGACGACGACGGGAGCGTCAACGCCCTTATCCGCAGGACCGTCGCATCCGCGGGCACTTCCCGACGGGCAAGCCGCCCTCAGGTGCGCTCGCTAGAAGGCCGCACTCCAAGCCCTCGATATCGCCTTCGACCCGGCTCACCGCCGGATGCTGCTAAAAAACACTGAACGCGCTCCACCGTTCGCTGTACAGAACCTAGTCTTCGTGCGGGGCCCTGGCCTTTCCCCGAGGTCAGCGAAGTGCTGGCAGGCAAGGCGCTTGCGGTGCGAGCCAGAAGGTCCTGGCCCTGTTGACGGATAATGTTACGTGAGGGGAGAAGTGGAAGGCGAGAGCGGGATGCGATTCGGCCAGATGTTGCGTGAGTTGCGGCAAGCGCGTGGCTTGACGATTGAGGAGCTGGCCGAGGCGTCTGGTGTTTCAGGCCGCGCGATAGGTGATATGGAGCGGGGGCGTAGTCTGCGTCCGCATCGTGGGACGGTCGCCGCGCTCATGCAGGCTCTGCAGTTGGACGAAGTTGCGCGTGGCGAACTGCTGGCGGCTGCCCGCCCGACTGTGAAGTCTTTCCAGGCCGTCAAGTTCTCGCCCTATTCGTTGCCCAGAGGTGTCCGGGACTTCGTCGGGCGTCATTCGGAGTTGGCTGTGCTGCGCGGCCTCGCGCAGCGGTCCGCCGAGGACACCGGGCCGCAGGGGCGGGGAAGAAGTACGGCTGCACCGCCGGTTGCGGTGGTGTTCGGTGCGCCGGGGAGCGGCAAGACGACCTTGGCGGTCCGGCTGGCCGAGGAATGTGCTGCGAATTGCGTGGACGGGGCGTTCTTGCTGGACATGCGGGGTCTGGATGCGGAGCCGCTTTCGGTGGAGGAGGCGGTGCTGCGTCTGCTGGGCGCATGGGGCGTCGCTGATCTTGATTTGGCACGGTCGAGTGCTGAGGAGCGTCTCGCGCGTTATCACGCGATCACCGTCGGGCTCCGGGCGGTTTTGGTCCTGGACAATGCCGGTAGCGAGGCTCAGGTCAGACCCTTGCTGCCGCGTGAGGGGCATCTGCTGGTGGTGGTGACCAGTCGTCGTACCCTCCCCGGTCTGGAGGGTGTGCAGCGAGTGGAGTTGGGTGCGCTGACCGAGCAGGAGTCCACCTCGTTGCTGCGTGCCGTTGTCGGCGCCGGCCGTGTGGACGCGGAGCCGGAAGCCGTGCGCTCGGTGGCCGAGTTCTGTGGATACCTTCCCCTGGCTTTGCGGGTGGCCGCGAACTGGGCCGCGACCCGTACGAACTGGAGCCTGCAACGGCTCGCCGCCCGGCTCACGGACGAGGATCGCAGGCTGGATTCGCTCAGTGCCGGAGACCTGCGGGTCAACTCGGCTTTCTCACTGTCCTACTCGCGTCTTGCTCCTGAGGTCGCCCGGATGTTCCGGCTGCTGTCGCTAGTACCGGGACCGGACTTCAGCGTGCCGCTGGCGGCCGTGCTCGCCGGCGTGTCCCTGCCCGCCGCGGAAGACGCCCTGGAGGAACTGTTGGAGGCGGGACTGCTGATGACCTACAGCGAGGACCGCTACCGCTTCCACGATCTGCTGCGCCTGTATGCCAAGACCCGCCATCGCTTGGAGGACGGCGAGGAGAAGTCGGTGGTGGCCAGTTCCCGACTGCGGACCTGGCTGCTCCAGACAGCCATCGTCGCCGGCCGCTGGTACGAACCGGGCCACGGTGCACCACCACCGGACCCCACCCGCCTGGTCGCCCTCGACGACCCCGAGCAGGCGATGCACTGGATCAAAGCGGAGGCCGACAACTGGTTGGCGGCGTACTTGGCAGCGTTCCGCGAGGCAGCCGAGGGCGGCGAGCACGCTTTGGTCACCGAGGTGGCGGAAGCCATGCACTGGTTCCCCAGCAACTGGCTGTCCATGGGCCACTGGGGCGAGATCTACGAAGGGGCCGCCGAGGCCGGCGCGGCCCTTGGTGACGCCGGACTGGAAGCCACCCACCGCAACTACCTCGCATGGGCCTATCGGGCCCGCGAACAGCGCCATGATGATGCGGTCACAGCCGCCACGCGCACGCTCGGCCTCGCGAGAGCCGCTGGGAACGTCGTCCAGCAAGCATGGGCACACTGCTATCTCGGCTGGCTGCAGGTCACGGCCAATGACGTGTCGTCCGCCGCCGACAATTATCGCCAGGCCATGACACTGTTCGCCCGGGCCGACGAGATCAACGGATACCTCCAGGCGGCCAGCGGGAGCATCGGGATGCTGCGGAAGGCCGGTCGCGGGGACGAAGCCGTCAAGACCTACCAGGAGGTCATGGACGCGCTCGCGGACCCTCGCAACCGCGACCGCGTTCCGGCGAATGTACGGGATGTCATCTTCCTGACCGCCACGTATAACGTGTCGTTCGTCCAGCTCAACCAAGGGCACTGGGTGGACGCGGTCGATGCTCTGCGTTCCATCCGCGGGCAGTTCGACGCCCGCGGTCGGTACCGGCAGGCAGGCAGGGTCTACCTGAACCTGGCCCACGCGCTCGCTCACCTCGGTGAAGACGCCGAGGCAGCCACCGAGTACCGCATCGTGCTCACACTGGAAGGCCGCATCCCCTCGAACCTGGCGGAAGAGGCCCGCAAAAGTCTCGAGGCCCTCACCGCCGGCCGACTGGAGCCACCGACCCGGTTCAAGTGACAGGCGCCCGACCGATGCACGTCAGGACCGGAAGAAGGAGGGTGACACCTCAAGCGCTCTCCCTGGTGCGTCGTTCCAGGTCTGCGACCGATTCAGGATACGCAGGAGCATGGGAAGGCTCGGCACCAGTTACGACAACGCTCTGGCCGAGAGCCTGTGGCAGAGCCTGAAACGCGAGTCCGTCTACACGAAGGCGTTCTCGACCATGAGCCAGGCGCCGCTGGAGATCTCCCGGCTGAGTCGTGTTCTCGCAGCCGATGGGATCGGAGCCAACTCCCCGCACCACCTGGTCAGTTACTGCAGCATCCCGCCCTCACCGGTCAGCCGCAGCCCCTCATTGCGGGGCCGGCCCACGAGCGTCGCAACCAACTGCTCGTCCGTCGTAGCGCTGGACACCGCCTCGGCGGGACTCCTGGACCTGCGTCGACTCCACGGCGGTATCGCTGATCACGAATCTTGTCCTTGATCATCAGATCCGCCGTTGAAGACAACTCCCCCACCGGGCGTATCCCAAAAAGCGCCCTCAACGCGTTCGCGCTGTTTCGAAGGCCGGTGGCGCCCCGTGGAACCGAGAACGTACACAAGACCGCTTACATGGGCGCCCCGGCCCCGAACCTGGGAACAGTGTGTGGGTGCCTCCTACGACTGCGTCATGCAGGCCAGAGACGACCGTGTCAGGAGCGGACGGCCACTCGGGCGGCATCGAGGATGACGTCGGTCACCACGCCGGGTCGGGTGATGAGGGACAGATGACCGGCGTTGACCTTGGTGATGTGAGAGCCCGCACGGTTGGCCATGGCCAGCTGCTCAGCTGAGGGGATGACGTGGTCGGCCGTGCCGACCACGGCCCAGGAGGGGATGGTCTGCCAGGCGGGCATACCGGAAGGCTCGGATCCGGCGCTGACAGCGAAGGGGCGCTGGCCGGCTGCCAGGAGCCGGGCTTGGGCGCTGGGGACACCGTTGGCGAAGCAGTCGGCGAATCCCCGGTAAGCACCGTTGGGTGCAACCTTCAGGTAGGCGTCGAAGTCACCCTCGGGGGAACCGGGATACTGCACCAGGTTCAGAAACGTCGACGGGTCGGCGGTGACGCACGAACCGGGCCGGGCGGCGTTGATCTGGAACACGGTCTCGCCCTGGGCGGGGATGTAGGCATCGTCGTAGACCAACGCCTTGACATTGGGATTGCCCGCGGCAGCGTTCGTGATGACCATGCCGCCGTAGGAGTGGCCCACCAGGACGACCGGGCCCTGAATACTGGTCAGGTAGTTCTTCAGGCTCTGCGCGTCGTAGTCAACGCCACGCAACGGGTTGGGCGGGGCGACGACGGTGTAGCCGGCGTGCTGGAGGCGGCTGATCACCGGGTTCCAACTCGACGCATCCGCCCACGCACCGTGTACGAGCACGATCGTCGGCTTGGGACCGAGGTCCTTCGCGGTGGTGGTGGCCTGCGCGACCACCTGGGTGGCCGGCACCACCGCCCCGGCGACGGCCAGGGCGCATGCGGCGGCCAGTACGCGAGACTTGCGCAGCCGTCATCCTCGGAATCGCATGATGGAAGTCCTTTCGGTGGCCCTGTCACGGGCCAGGTGAGTGAGGTGACCGAGCCCGATGCGAAATCGGTGCAGGTACGGTGTCGGGCACGGCCAGGACGGTGAAACAAACGGAACGGCGTGTCCTGGGGAGGGCGCTGAGGGGCAACGCGCTCCACGACGTGGCCTTTCGCTGTTATGCCGGTTCTTCCGCCAAAACGACCCAGATCACGTGCAAAGCGCTCCGGTGCCGTTGCTCCCACGCTAAAACCACGGCGCGGGCAGTAATCGCCCGCGTGCGTACTACCGCTGTATCAACAGCGCACAGAAGCGACGGCCATACCCGAGTGACGGATGACGGGAAATGTCGGTGCGCTACGAGGACGGATCCAGTGCACGGACAGAACACCCGAGCGTGTCGATCGGTCCTGACGTGGCGGAGCAACTCCGGACGGCATGCCCACGCTGGGCCAGGGCCGGATTCGCGCGAGCAGGTCATCCCGAGGAGCCAGTGGGTGCGGGTGGTACGCCGACGCCGCTGCCCCGCACACCCCGGGGTTGGTCCCGCGAGCTTCGATGACGGCTGGTGGCGGTGCTGGTCGGCATCGGACGCGATGGCGACCGCTTCGCGATGCGTTACGCAACGGTGGCGGTCATCAGCGCTCCGGCAACGGTACGTGGGCCGGCGCCGAGGTGTGGATGACTTCCAGTGGGCGCGCTCCGGCATCCATACCTCGACGAGCGCGGCTGCAAGGGCCGTAAACCTTCCGGACGGCGCTGCGGAGCCGTCAGGTGCGGACCAGTGGCGTGTCGACCAGGTGCTCGGCGACGAACCACGCCTGCAGTTCGCCGGTCCTGATCACCTGGGAGACGAGCAGGTCGTTGGTGCCGTCGTCCCCTAGTTCAACGGTCCGGGCGGCCGCGTCGTGAGCTTCGACGAGTATGGTCTCGTGAGCCTCAAGCAGCCGTGAGAGCATCGCCGGCACCTCCTCCACACCGTCCGGAGGTCGGGGAATCGACGTGATCTCGGCGACGTGCCGGGGGTCTCCCACCGCGACGCCGCCCAGTGACTGGACGCGTTCGGCGATGGTGTCGACAAGTTCGAGCTGTTCTCCCGCGTGCTTGTCCAGGACCAGGTGCAGTTGGTAGAAGGTCGCACCGCGCATCAGCCAGTGATGCTTCTTGTAGAGGCCATAGAGGATCTGCGTATCTGCCAGAACCTTGTTCAGGCGCTGACAGGAGTACATCCGGGCCTCGTAGGACAGGCCCACCGGGAATTGCTTGACGGTGCCGAACTCCTGGATCACCTCACCCTTCTGGTGCAGCCACGGCTGACTGCCGCTCGCGGACGGGGAAGTGGTGGTCATAATCGGCCTCCTGGGGCGCGGTGCTGTGTATACCCGGGTGACGCTAGGTGTCCTGTCGAGAGACAGCTTGTCTGGCAGCGCATGCCGTGATGCCCCGCAGCGCACTGTCCCCAGCGCACGCGTCAGTCCTTCGCTCTGGGGAAAGCCCTCGTGCGCAGGCGGGCACGGGCGGTCGACCTGCCGCCCCAACCTCGGCGGGACATCGGGCGGAGAGAGATGAGTTCGAATGAGCAGGCGGACGTGGTGGCTCGGTTCGGACAGCCCTCGTCACTGATGGCACTGACTGCGACGTCGATCAAGGAGACTGCCCGGGCCCGTGGGGTCGATCCCGGACCGTCTGGCTGGATATTTGATGGCGGGTGCGGCGTCCCTGATCGCGATCACCATGCTGTGGCCGGCGCCCGTGCGCGGGCCGCTGCGGCTCGCGACGCGCGGTCCTGCTCCTTGCTCGCGGAGCGGCTGCGCGCGGAGGTCGACTGCGTGCGTGGTGACTTCGCCGTCGACCGCCGGGTGGTCCTCTGCGCTGTGCCATCAAGTACGGGATGCCCCGGTCCGACAGGCGCGTGCCGACCACCCCCACGCCGGAGGACGAGCGGCGTAACGCCGCGGCGGCGGCCCGGCGGCTCGACGACGCCTTCCGTTGTTTCCTCGCCGAACGGGGCACCAAGTACATTGCGTTGGCGGAGGCGACGGCGCTGATGAAAACGGTCGCCGTGCTGCGACTGACCGCGGACGCCGTCGTCGACCTCTGGGAACAGGACGACGACGCGTCCGACGGGCGACCACACCACGGCGCGTGCCGATATCGTCCGGTCCGGGCTGCAGGTCTGCAAGTGGTACCAGGAGGCGGCGCGCGCACTGTCCGGATACGGCAAGGTGCCCGAGCGGCCGGCCCGAGATGAGACGGCGGACGAGCGACTGATCAACGCAATACGCCGGGACCTCTCCGACGGCGGCGGGCAGGGCACCAGCACGGCGATCAGGATGATCTGGACCGCCGACCACATCGATGTGGCCCAGCAGCTCCAGACGTCGGTGGTGGGGCCGGCACGGGCGGCCGCCGCACTGCAGAAATGGTCGCGCACCGCGTCGTCGCGCGGCGGCAGCCGCCGCACACCACAGGTGCCTAACGCGCCCTCGGTCCGAACGAAGGGCGCCCGGCCCGGCGGCCGGTCGGCGGCCAGCCGATGGTCCGTACACAGACAGGGCGCGGACAAACCAGAGGCTGAGCGCCGACGGACAACAAGGCGCTGCCGCACGCCCATAGCGTTCCCGTCGTGACTGTCTTCGCCCGGCCTGGACATCGTCTGTCGCCGGTCCGGCCGGAGCAGAACCTCCGTATGCATGAGGGGACACACATGTCCGAAGTGGTCAATGTGCTGGTCGCTCACGTGCTTGAGCCTGAGGCCCGGGCGTTCGCCGATGCGACGGCTGATCCGCCGTACCGGTTCGAACTCGCCCCGGCTGAAGGCCACAAGGCCGCCCGGCGGGCATTGTCCCACCGGCCCGAACGACCCCGCCGCCCCCACGGCCCCACGGCCCAACGATCTGAGGAACCGCAGTGTCTCCACACCATTTTCCGGTCCGGCGGTTCTCCCGTTCGGAGACGGCTCGTGCCGAGGCCTTCAGCGACGGCATCTTCGCGATCGCGGTCACCATCCTGGTGCTCGGCCTGGCCGCCCCCGCGCACCGGCCCGGCCGGCTCGCGCACGCTCTTGTGTCGCAATGGCCCGCCTACGTTGGCTACTTCGCGTCCTTCAGCTATGTCGCCGTGATCTGGCTCAACCATCACCAGGCCTTCGTGCGGATCCGCAGCATGGACCGGGGCCTGCACGCGGCCAATTTCTTCGTGCTGTTCACCACGGCGGCGCTCGCCTTCCCCACAGGCGTGGTCGCCGATGCGCTGCGGTCCGACGTCTCCGGCACGGATGCGCGGGTGGCGGTCGTCCTGTACGCGTCTCTGGCTTCGGTGATGTGTCTGAGCTGGGTGGTCCTCTATCACCACCTCGGGCGCCACCCCGAGCTTATGGACCCGGAAGTTGAGCCCACTTATGTGCCGCATGGCCGCCTCCGCTCCTGGGCCGGAGCGCTGGCTTACGCCGTCGCCGGAGTACTGGGCGGCCTGATCTCCCCGCTGATCGCACTGGGCGTCTTCATCGTTCTGCCTGCCTTCTACTTCGTTTCCAGCGAAGGGCTACCGACAGGGCGGGGCCCCGCCGGCGATACGAGGGCGTGACGGTCGGCTCCTTGCCTTCAGGTGGAAGCACATCGCGCTGTACGCCGCAAGGCCTGCATGCGGCCGCCGCCTACGGGGCAATGTCGCCAGGCTGCGCCCTGCGTGGGGAGAATCAGATGGACGAGGGCCGAAGTGTCGCTTTCCTTCTTCCGGGCCGAACGTGCAACTGCCGGTTGCCTGTCACTCAAAGCGGGTTGGCAGCAACGGCCGGCCGGCGGCAAGGGCGTCAAGGCTTGCGCGGGCTTCTTCCCACATGGCCGAGGGGAGGCGGCCTTCCAGCGTGAGCACGGTGCGGTACTCGCTGGCGGCCTCGGCGTCTTCACCGAGGTGCGCGAGGACGTGGGCCAGGTTGAGGTGGACTTTGCCTGCGTACAGGTCAAATCCGCGGGCGTCGAACTGCCCGTGGATGGAACGCAGCGCGTCGACCGCGTCCTGCCAGTGCCCTTGGTTGAGATAGACGGAAGACACGCTGTAGATGGCGATCAAGGTGGTGGTGTCGCGTATGTTCGGCGGGATGCGGTCGCGGTTGCGCGGATCAGCGAGAGCGTCCATGACCTCCTGATACGTTTTGACGGCTTCCTGCACGCGGTCGATCTTCGCCAGCAGGTCGATACTCGCGGTGGCCGCCCAGAGGTATCCGTTGATCTCGTCGGCCTGGGCGAACAACTCGATGGCACGGAGAAGATTTTCGGCGGCGGGCGAGTCATCATCGACCAGGTTCTGCAGCCAGCCGATGTACATGTGCGCCCAGGCCTGCTGGACGACGTCCCCGCAGCCCGTGGCGAGATCCAGCGCGCACGTGGCGGCGGTGGCCGCCTTGTCATGGCGGCCGCCTACCCAATAGGCCCATGCGAGGTAGTTGCGGTGGGTGGCTTCCAGTACGGCGTCGCCAAGTGCGGCTCCGGCCTGGGCAGCGCGTTCGTAGATCTCAACCCAGTGGCACCAGGACACCCAGAGGTCGGAGAACCAGTGCATGGCTGCCGCGACCTCGGTGACTCGGGCGTGTTCGCCGCCCTCGGCGGCCGTGCGGAAGGCCGCCAGCCAGTTGTCGCTCTCCGCTTTGAGCCAGCGCAGTGCCTGCTCAGGGTCGTCGAGGGCGACCAGGCGGGTGGGGTCCGGCGGTGGTGCACCGTAGCCCGGCTCGTACCAGCGGCCGGCGACGACGGCGGTGTCGAGCAGCCAGGACCGCAGACGGGAAGAGGCGGCCGCGGACTGCTCCGTGTCGTCCTCCGCGCGGTGCCGGGCCCGCGCGTACAGGCGCAGCAGGTCGTGGAAGCGGTAGCGATCCTCGCTGTAGGTCATCAGCAGTCCCGCCTCCAGCAGTTCCTCCAGCAGGTCTTCGGCATCAGACAGCGACGCGCCCGCGAGGACGGCGGCCAGCGGCATGCTGAAATCGCCTCCCGGCGCCAGCGACAGCAGCCGGAACATCCGGGCGGCACCAGGACCAAGACGCGAGTAGGACAGCGAGAAGGCGGAGTTGACCCGCAGGTCACCGGAGCTGAGGGCATCCAGCCTGCGATCTTCGTCGGTGAGCCGGGTGGCTAGCTGTTGCAGGCTCCAGTTCGGGCGGGTTGCGGCCCAGTTCGCGGCCACGCGCAGGGCCAGAGGAAGGTGCCCGCACAACTCGGTCACCGAGCGTGCGGCTTCCGGCTCCGCGTCCACGCGTCCGTCGCTGACGACGGCACGCAGCAAGGAGGTGGACTCCTGCTCGGTAAGTGGACCGAGTTCCACGCGCTGCGCTCCCTCCAAACCGGCCAGGGCACGGCGACTGGTCACCACCACCAGCACACCCCCCTCACGCGGCAACAGGGGCCTGACCTGCGCCTCGCTACCGGCATTGTCCAAGACCAGCACTGCCCGGAGCCCGGCCATGCCCGCGTGGTAACGCGCCAGACGCTCCTCAGCACTCAGCTGCGCCACCTCAAGGTCACCCATGCCCCACGCGCCCACCAACCGCACCACCGCCTCATCGGCAGGGAGCGGTTGCTCCTCCAGGCCCCGCATGTCCAGGAGATACGCCCCGTCTGGAAAGGAGGGAGCGAACTCCTCGGCAAGCCGGACCGCCAGGGTCGTCTTGCCGCTCCCGGGCGCACCGAACACCACCGCTACCGGCGGTGCAGCGGCACGGCGTCCCTGTTCCTGAGGCTCTGTCTCCTCGGCGGCACGCTGCGCCAGAGCACGCAGCACGGCCAGTTCCGCATGCCGTCCCACGAAGTCCCCGACACCTTTGGGCAGCGTGTAAGGAGAGGCTTTGGCGGCCAGGGAAGTCTTGGCGGCCGGGCGGGCCGCCCGGGCTGCGGCCAGCAGTCCATCGTGCGCCGCCTCGTCCAACCGCAGACCCTGCGCCAATGCGGTGACTGTTCCCCGATGCGGACGCAGGCTCCGCCCGCGCTCCATGTCACCTATCGCGCGCGCCGACACACCCGACGCCTCCGCCAACTCCTCCATCGTCAAACCACGGCTCTGCCGCAACTCCCGCAGCAACCGACCGAACGACGATCGGCCCGGGGCGCCCGCCACCTGATTCACAGCCGCTCTCCAGAAACCGCGGTTCTACTGTCCCGGTTCCTGCCGGTGGTCGTCCCGGTCACCACCACTCCTCCGCCTCCCAAACCGCGCGGCCCCGGGCCCCACAGGTACTGGGAGGACCAGACATACCCATGACGGCCGAAAGCCGACCCATCGGAAGCGTACGACCCTCCGCGCAGAAGACCGCAGGCGCTGTCGGTGATCCGGGTCACCGTTCTGTGGCGTGGTGTAGCGACGCCCTGAAATTTCCCCGTGAGACTGGAGACTGGAACGTGAGGTTCCAGCGAAAGTAGTGCCAGGTGGGTAGTGAGTATGCGAAGCGGTATTCGGAGGAGTTCAAGCGGGACGCGGTTGAGTTGGCCTGTTCCTCCGACAAGACGATCACGGAGGTCGCGCGGGATCTCGCGGTGAGCTCGGAAGCCGAAACGGATGGGTCCGCTGTCAAACGCCTCGATTGGGCGTGTAGGGTCTCGCCACTCGTGGCATAAGCCGTGCTCCTGACCAGCGAGTTCTTCGCTGTCTCACGGCGATGGCACACGGTTCAGTGTCACGAGCCGTGGCACATCCTCAGCACGCCTGCACGGACGGCGAGCGGCATAAGCCGCTGACCTGCGGGGTTTCAGTTCGATTCCGCGTTCGGTGCCAGGGGGGACACGCCGCGTGCCCTGGTCCACTCGGCCAACGACCTCAGGGAGGGCCGCCGCGCATCGTGCAGGGGTGTGCGCACACAACCGATGTGTGACGGGAGTCGTTCGAGAGGCACAGCCGCTGTGCGCATCAGTTCTCGTCAGTGCCGCAATCTTGGCGTGAGGCGGTGTGGGCCGATGTCTCAAGGGGGCGGCGGCCACGGACGCGATCATGAGGTGAGGCCCCCGGGGCGGCGCGACGGGCCGGTCATGCCAGCGGCGGTCCTGCCGGAGCGAGTGTTCAGCGGGGTGTGAATATCCACTAATATGGTGCGCCGTACGGGTGGAGGAGTGTGGTGGAAGGCGGGAGCGGCACGCGGTTCGGGCGGACGTTGCGTGAGCTGCGGCAGGGCCGGGGCTTGACGCTTGAGGAGCTGGCCGAGGCGTCGGGTGTGTCGGGGCGCGCGATAGGTGATATGGAGCGGGGGCGTAGTCTGCGTCCGCATCGTAGGACGGTCACCGCGCTCGCGCAGGGTCTGCAGTTGGACGAAGCGGCGCATGCCGAACTGCTGACGGTTGCCCGTGGCGCGCGTCCGGGCAAGAGGTCTCCCGGTTCCGACGGGGCGTCGCCCGAACGCCAGGAGACAGGGCTGGAGGTCCCGGAAACTCTCGTCCGGCCCGCCCAGCTGCCCTCCGGTCTGGCGGTCTTCGCCGGCAGGCAGGCCGAACTCGGCCGTCTGCGAGACATCGCTGGCGAGGTGACGCCCGCAGCGTCCACGACTGTGCTGCTCAGTGGGATGGCGGGGGTGGGGAAGACCACGTTGGCGGTGCACTGGGCCCACACGGTGGCCGACCGGTTTCCGGACGGTCAGTTCTACGTGGACCTGCGCGGGTTCGATACTGCGAGGACGGCCATGACCCCCGTCGAGGCGCTCAGCGGCCTGCTGGAGGCATGGGGACTGCCAGCGCACCGCATACCGACCGGCATGGACGCACTCGCGGGTCTGTTCCGCAGTCTGCTGGTCGGCCGCCGGGTCCTCGTGCTCCTGGAGAATGCGAGCGCCACCGAGCAGGTACGTCCGCTGATGCCCTCCTCACCCGGCTCCCTGGCCCTGGTCACCAGCCGCAACACCCTGCCTGGCCTGATCGCCACCGGGGCCCGCCCGCTGCGCCTGGAGCCGCCCTCCCGCACGGACGCCCACGCGGTGCTGGCCCTGCGGACAGGCACCGAGCGCCTGTCCGCCGAACCGGAGGCCGCCAACGACATCATCGAGCAGTGCGGACGTCTTCCCCTGGCTCTGGCTCTTGTGGCCGCCCGCGTCCAGAACAACTGGGATTTCGCTCTGTCGGCCGTCGCCGCCGAACTCCGCTCGTCCCAGGACAACCTGGACGCCTTCTCCGACGCCCGCACCGCCTTCGCCTGTTCCTACCGGCTCCTGTCGCCCGAAAGTGCACGGGTCTTCCGGCTCCTGTCGCTGCACCCGGGGCCCGACATCGCGGTGCAGACAGCCGCCGCTCTCGCCTCCTGCACGATTCGGACAGCGCGCACGGCACTGGGTGAACTCGCCGACGCGAACCTTGTCATGGAACGCGTACCGGGCCGGTACGGGCTGCACGACCTGTTGCGCCTCTTCGCCACCGAACTCACCGAGATCCGCGACTCCCCAGCCGAACGCCGTGCCGCTCAGCACAGGATGTTCGACCACTATCTGCACAGCGCGTATGCCGCAGATCAAGTACTGAGCTCGAACGTGAATCCCCTGCGGCTCGCTCCGCCCCAGCCTGACGCACTTCCAGAAACGTTCACCAACGACAGCGAGGCCCTGGCCTGGTTCACCGCGGAACGGGGCGCGCTGATGGCAGCCGTCACCGAGGCCATGCAGACGACGTTCCTCACCCACGCATGGCAACTTCCCTGCTGCATGCATATGTTCCTCGATCGGCAGGGACACTGGCAGGACGTTGTGGCATCCCAACGCACTGGTGTGGATGCCGCACGGCAGGACGGAGACCTGCTCGGAGAAATCACCACCCTCCGTAAACTGGCTCGCGCGCTCACTGAACTCAACCAGCACGAGGCGTCCAGCAGCCACCTCAAGCGTGCTTTCGAGGTAGCTGCGGAACTCGGCGATCCCGCGGAACAGGCTCACACACATTCGAACATGAACTGGTTCCTGCACCAACAGGGGAGATACGGTGAAGCACTGGACCACGCTTCTGAAGCGCTGCGCCTTTTCCGCAGCATCGACCTTCGTTCCTTCGAGGCTATGCAACTGAACGCCATTGGCATGCTGCACACCGAACTCGGAAATTACGAGGAGGCCGCCGCGCGTTCCAAAGAGTCCATTTGCCTGACGCGAGAGGACGGCGACTCGTTTCACGAGGCCTGCGCCTGGGACACTCTCGCCAGCGCACACTACGGGCTGGGCGAATTCGAGGAAGCGATCTGCTGCGCCCGCCGGGTTCTTGACATGTTGCCGAAGGGAGGTGATGTGTACACCGAGGCAGTCGTCCAGGAACGGCTCGGTGACGCATACGCCGCCGTCGGCGACCAGAACGCAGCCCACACCTCGTGGCATCGCGCGGCCGACCTGTTCGGGCAAGTCGAACGGCCGGAAGAGGGACAGGTGAGAGCCAAGTTGGAGGCGTCCACCACTCCTCCTGAAAGATAGTGCGTCAGCTCCTCGGGAACGATCGTGCAGGGCCGTGCTGCGTGGCCTGCCATTGGATGGGCGTAGCGGACCGATATGTGGTGCGCGCGGGCAATCGACTCCGGCGACAGACCGGGATCCTTCAGATCCTTCTCGTGTCCAGCCATTGCATGACCTCGGGGGTCACCGGGACGGTGATGTCGGCGAACTCGTCGCTCGAAGTCGGCGTCGATGGCGAGCGTGGTCGTCGAGCGCGGCTCAAGGATGAGTTCGGCACCGAGCAGGGGCGTGAAGGTCCGCACCGGAGAGGTGTCACCTGCCAACGCCCTCAGGAACACTCTGACTTCGGCTCCGTCCACCCGGACTGGGCTGAGCGACCAGGATGTTGGGGTCGTTGTTGGTGAAGTAGGCGCCACTGGCGATGTAGGTCGTGTTGCCTCGTACGGCGACGGAAGTCGGGTTCTCCAGTCCGTCGGCGCCGGTCAGTACTACGGTGTGGCCTCCGCTCGGCCCGGCCAGGGCCACCTCGTTGTCCGAGTTGATCCAAAGCGGCGTCATTCACCCCTGCTCGTGAGCTCGACCACGGTACGGTCGAGGTCAATGTGGAGACTCTCCGTCCCGGAGGGCACCAGCATGAAGGTTTTCGACAGGAACGTGGCGACTTCGGAATCGGCGATCTCGACCAGCGCCGCTCCCGCGGCGGATCTTAGAACAATGCACATAGAGTGCGGACGGCATCCGTGCCTGGGAAAGACAAGCACGTCACCCACACCGGTCGGCCGGCGCAGGCCCTCTGCGAGCAGTGTGCGGGCGAACACCCAGTTGACGGGCCTCGCTTCCGGTGCACCGAGGGAAAGGCGTACTGCATAGGGGTCGGTCATGTCGTAGTGCAACTCCGCGGGCAGCGGCACCGGAAGCTCCTCCGGGACGCTGACGTGTACCGTCACCACGCACATGGCCGAGGTGAGATGCTTCCTCATTCAATCCCCCACAATGCTCATAGAAGCGATTTTTCTGTGAATGAGGATAAAATGGTGTGACCGGCACAGCTTGCCGAAGAAGGCACGGAGCGTTGTCCGAGAAAGAACGAGTCTCGAATTCGTGTCTCAAAGCCTGGACGCTGCTGCGTCGCTCTGGAAAAGATCGATTCGGTATACCTCCAGTCGGCGCCGCTGGATCCACCCGCCACAAGGGATAGGCAGCGTTACGAGTTCACCGTGGTCGACTCAGCCACCCGACGCTGTCGGCGTTCGGTGGTCCAGTAGAGAAGGGCGAGCAGGGGGAGGACTCCACCCAGGAGCGTGAGTCCGGTCCAGCCTTCGGCGCGGTAGGCGATGGATCCGAGTTGGGAGCCGGCTGCGCCGCCGATGAAGAACATGGCGATGAAGGCGCTGTTGAGGCGTGCGCGCGCGTCGGGGTCGAGTTGGTAGACGGTGTGCTGGCCGAGGATGAGGGTGGTCTGTACAGCCATGTCGATGAGGATGGCGGCGAGGGCGATGAGGACGATGTTGTGCTGGCCGAGGCCCGCGAGTGCGAAGGCAAGTGCGGTGACCGTGAAGGCGGTTCCGGTCATGGGGCGTATGAGGCCGCGGTCGGCCCAGTGCCCGGCGAGCGGGGCTATGGCGGCGCCTGCTGCGCCGACGAGTGCGAAGATGCCGACTCCGATCTGTGAGTAGTGGAAGTCGGGGCCGGTCAGGACGAAGGAGACGGTGGTCCAGAAGGCGCTGAACGCGCCGAACATTGCTGCTTGGTAGAGACCGCGGCGTACCAGCGCGGGCTGGGTGCACACCAGTTGGATGGTGGAGCGGAGCACGTGGCGGTAAGGGAGGGTCGTGGTGGGGGCGTGTTGTGGCAGGGCCGTGCGCAGGGCGATGGCCAGCAGGGCCATGAGGGCGGCGGAGCCGAGGAAGACGACGCGCCAGCCGGCGAGATCGGAGATCAGGCTGCTCAGTGTGCGGGAGAGGAGGATGCCGGTGAGCAGTCCGCTCATCACGCGGCCGACGATGCGGCCGCGGGTGTGGTCGGGGGCGAGGCTCGCGGCGAAGGGGACCAGGATCTGGGCGACGACCGAGGTGGCGCCGCTGACCAGCGAGGCGATCAGCAGCATGGGGAAGCTGGTGGCCAGTCCGGCCGCCACGAGGGCGAGGGTGGTGACTGCCAGGAGGGCGGTGACAAGGTTGCGTTTTTCCAGGCGGTCGCCGAGCGGGACCAGGAAGAGCATGCCGATCACGTAGCCGACCTGGGTGAGCGTGATCAGCGCACCGGCCGTGGCTGTGCTGGTGTGGAAGACGCCGCTCAGCGTGGACAGCAGGGGCTGGGCGTAGTACAGGTTGGCGACGGTCATGCCGGACGCAACAGCCAAAAGCGCGACCAGCCAGCCCGGCACGCCCTGAGACGTCTTTGCGGCAGCGAGCCGACGGGGGCTCCGAATTCGTGACCTTGCAGACATGAACACCTTCTTGAGCGGTGAGCCGGAATATCGGCTCGTGTGGAAGCGCGGTGTGATGGCGGCAGCGTCTTCGACGCGGTTACGCAAGCTAAAGCACGGCACGCCCCTCGCGCTTCCTCATTCGAGGAGATACGCCAACCGGTGCGCTGCCAGGCGCCGAACGGTGCACTGACGTGCAATTTCGCCGTTTGGCGTCTTACTAGCCTGGCTGCCGTTCCCACGACTTATCGCCTCGAGGAGTGCCATGTCGAAGCAGACCGTTGCCGAGCAATACGTCGACCTCCTGGCACGCGCCGGTGTCAGCCGGATGTATGGCGTGGTCGGCGACAGTCTGAACCCCGTTGTCGACGCAGTGAGACGGCACGACGCCCTCGAGTGGATTCAGGTCCGGCACGAGGAGGTCGCGGCCTTCGCCGCTGGCGCCGAAGCACAGCTCACTGGCAGATTGGCCGCCTGCGCGGGCTCCTGCGGTCCAGGCAACCTGCACTTGATCAACGGCCTGTTCGATGCGCATGTCGATGGCACCGGTCATCGCGCTGGCCGCGCAGATTCCCAGCAGCGAGATCGGTACGGGGTACTTCCAGGAGGCACATCCAGACCGGCTGTTCGAGGAGTGCAGTCACTATTCGGAACTGATCTCCTCACCCCGGCAGATGCCCCGGGTGGTGCAGACAGCGATCCAGCACGCGGTCGGTCGGCGCGGAGTGTCGGTGGTGGCCCTGTCCGGCGACATCGCCGGACAGGGCTCCCCCGACGGCGGGGCCGAGCTGGCGATACCGCTGGACCGGCCTACCGTGCGTCCGGGCGACCAGGAGCTTGCCCGGCTGATACAACTCGTGGATGCCGCCGAGAAGGTGACGGTGTTCTGCGGCCGGGGCGTCGAGGGCGCCCATGCCGAATGTAGATCAACTAGAAGGGGCGGTAGCCGTCCGGACCGACGTGACGCCGCACCGAAAGCCGCCGCAGACGCGCTGATCAGGGAACTCCCCCGGCTCAAGCCCGAAGCGGACCGCGGATCGGAGACCGCGCAGGCCTCGCGACACTCAAAGGTGCCTCCGGTCGTGGGAGGACATATGCCGTTCCGTCCTATGTCCTCCCGCGACTCACATCGGTTGGTCGTCGTCCGCGAGCACGTCCGCCCTCAACCGGGTCGAGCGGTTGCGGAGGCTGCCGGTCTGCCCGGAAATCACTTGGGCAGCCAGGCGCGCCACGTCGACTCGTTCTTGTCGACCCACTTCTTTGCCGCCTCCTGAGGTGAGAGCTTCTGATCGGCGATCATCAGAGCCACCTCGTTCTGCTCCTCGGTGCCCCAGGAGAAGTTCTTGAGGAACTGAGCCGCCTTGCCGCCGTTGCCGGCGAAGCGCGCGTTGAGGTACTTCTTCAGCGGCGTGTGCGGATAGGCGCACTCGACCTTCTCTGCGTCGGCGTCGCAACCATCCTTGTACGGAGGCAGTTCGATCTCCGTCATCGGTACCTTCTCGAACAGCCACTGCGGCTTGTACCAGTAGGTGAGGAACGGCTTCTTCTCCTTGGCGAACTGCTTGATCTGGGTGATCTGCGCCGCCTCGGAGCCCGAGAACACGACCTGATAGTCCAGGCCGAGGTTCTGCACGAGCGCCTTGTCGTTGGTGACGTACGACGGAGAGCCGTCCAGCAACTGGCCCTTGCCGCCGCTCTCGGCGGTGCGGAACTGGTCGGCGTACTTGTTGAGGTTCTTCCAGTCGGTGACGTCGGGGTGCGCCTTGGCGAAGTACGTGGGGACGAACCAGCCGATGTGGCCGGTGACCCCGAGGTCCCCGCCGGGCGTGATCGTCTTCTTGTCCTTGACGTACCGGGCCTCCTGGTCCGGATGGCCCCAGTCCTCCAGGATGGCGTCCACCCGGCCTTGGCTGAGGGCGTCCCAGGCGGGCACCTCGTCGATCTGAACGGTGTCGACGCGGTAGCCCAGCTCGTGTTCGAGAAGGTACTCGGCCACGGCGGTGTTCGCCTGGGCGCCGACCCATGACTGGACCGAGAGCGTCACGGTCTTGGCGCCCTGCGCGTTGGCGAACGGAGAGGGCTGGCGCGTCATGTCCGCTGCCCCGCAGCCGGCAACGGCGACGAGACCGGCGGCGCAGGCGAGCGCGATCAGAGGTGTGCGCAGACGAGCCATGTCAGGCCCCCTTTTCGGTGCGGCGCTGTGTCGGCTGTGTGACACGGTCGAGCATCAGGCCGAGGCAGACGATCGCGGCACCTGCGACCAGACCGGTCGCGAGGTCGCCCTGGGCGAGGCCGAACACGACGTCGTAGCCGAGAGCACCTCCGCCGACGAGACCGCCGATGACGACGACGGCGAGTACGAGGACGACTCCCTGGTTGACGGCGAGCAGCAGTGCCGGGCGGGCCAACGGCAGCTGGACCTTGCGCAGCTGCTGCATCCGTGTGGCACCGAGCGAACGCGACGACTCCATGACGACGGGGTCGACGCTGTGCATTCCCTGCGTGGTGATGCGGACGACGGCGGGCAGCGCGTAGATGACGGCGGCGGCCACCGCCGGTGCGCGGCCGACGCCGAACAGAGCGACCACAGGGATGAGGTACACGAACTGCGGCATCGTCTGGAACACGTCGAGCACCGGACGCAGCAGGCGTTCCACCCGCTCGCTCCGGGAGGCGGCGATACCGACGGCGAAACCGATCACCAGGGTGACGGCGACGCCGGCCAGCACCTGGGAGAGCGTGTTGAGCGCCGGGTCCCAGACGCCGAGCACGCCGATGGCGGCCATCGCGAGGACGGCGGTCAGCGTGGTGCGCCATGTGCCGATCACCATGGCGAGTACGGCGACCAGCAGGAGCAGTGCCCACCAGGGCAGCCACTGGAGCCCGTCGCGTACCGGATCGAGGATCCAGGTGGTGAAGTGGGCGGCCCAGTCCGCCGTGCCGCCGATGACGGGCACGCCGGAGTAGAGGTGGTCGGTCATCCAGCCGACGGCCTCGTTGACCGGCTCGGCGATGCCGACGGTCCAGGCATCGGGCCAGGTCGGCTTGGAGGCGAGCCGTGCCACGACGGCGGCGACAACCGTGCCGGCCACCACGACGGCCCAGCCGGACCAGGCGGGCCCGGCCTGCGGGGCGGTGCCGATGCGGTTGCCGGCCGCGGCGGTGACCCGGTCGAGGACGACGGCGAGCAGCACGATCGGAATGCCGGCGGCGAGCGCGGCGCCGACGTCGACGGAGGCGAGGGCCTGGTAGACGCGGTCACCGAGGCCGCCCGCGCCGATCACGGAGGCGATGACGGCCATCGACAGGGCCATCATGATCGTCTGGTTGAGGCCGAGCAGCAGTTCCTTGCGGGCGAGCGGAAGCCGGGCGGTGAGGAGCCGCTGCCGTCCCGTCGCGCCGAGCGAGGCCGCGGCCTCCATGACGCCGGCGTCGGCGTCGCGCAGTCCGAGCGCGGTCAGCCGGGCCATCGGAGGTGCCGCGTAGACGACGGTCGCGAGGACGGCGGCAGGCACACCGATGCCGAAGACCAGCACGACCGGCAGCAGATACGCGAAGGCCGGCATGACCTGCATGGTGTCGAGTACCGGGCGCAGCGAGCGGAAGACGCGGTCGGACAGACCGGCGGCCAGGCCGAGCACTGCTCCGAGGATCACGGAGGCCAGGACGGCGACGACCATCAGCGCGAGGGTCTGCATCGTGGGCACCCACATGCCGAGCAGTGCGCAGAGGATGAACGCGGCGACGGCGGTGAGTGCGAGCCGGACGCCTGCGACCCGCCAGGCGATCAGACCGGCTGCGGCCGTGACACCGGCCCAGCCGGCGGCGAGCAGGACCAGGTAGACGCCGCGTACGGACAGCACGACGGCGTTGCTGATGTGCCCGAAGAAGTAGAGGAACAGCGGGTGGGTGTCGCGGTTGTCGATGATCCAGTCGCTGACGTCCCCGAGCGGACCGGTCAGATCGACGGTGAGGCTCTCTGGCCATGTCCCGCCGCCGATGAGGAAGGCGCCGAGTATCAGCAGTGCCAGGGTGCCGACCAGCACGACGCCGGTGCGGTGCCGCGCGAAGGAGGAGGCCGGCGTGGAGGCGTCCAGCCCGGTGGTGCGCGCAGTGGTGATAGTGGCGGTCATCGCGGCCACCCCCCGCTCGTGGGCCAGGAGGCCCGCGCGGCGGCCCGGCATTCCGGCGCGGACGGGTCAGCTGACGTATGGCCCGGCGGGGCCGAGGAGGTACTCACATGCATCACGCGGCCTCCTTCACGGCCGGTATCCCGGCTACGACGCCGAGCAGGCAGGCGTGGTCGACCACGCCCAGGCAGCGGCCGTCGTCGACCACGCGTGCGGTCTTGCCGGTGCGGACGACCGCCTCGATCGCATCGGAGACCGTGGTACCGGGTGCAAGGGCCGGGCCCGAGATGCTCTCCTCGCCGTCGGCGGGACGCATGGCTGTCTGCACCGTCACGACCTGCTCACGTGGCACGTCGCGCACGAAGTCCCGTACGTAGTCGTCGGCCGGCGTCGCCACGATCTCCTCCGGAGTGCCCAGCTGCACGATCCGTCCGTCGCGCATCAGCGCGATGCGGTCGCCGAGCTTGAGCGCCTCGTTCAGGTCATGGGTGATGAAGACCATCGTGCGACCCTCCTCGCGGTGCAGGCGTACGACTTCCTCCTGCATGTCGCGGCGGATCAGCGGGTCGAGCGCACTGAACGGCTCGTCGAACAACAGCACTTCGGGGTCGACGGCGAGCGCACGCGCAAGTCCGACCCGCTGCTGCTGACCGCCGGAGAGCTGTCCGGGACGGCGGTTCTCCATGCCGTCGAGGCCGACCTTGGCGATGAACTCGGCCGCGCGCTCGCGCCGCCGCGCGCGGCCCATGCCCTGGATTTCGAGCCCGTAGGCCACGTTGTCGATGACCGAGCGATGCGGCAGCAGGCCGAAGTGCTGGAAGACCATGGCGGCGCGGTGGCGGCGCAGTTCGCGCAGCCGGCCGGCGTCCATCGACAGCACGTCCTCGCCGTCCATGGTGACCTCACCGGACGTCGGCTCGATGAGCCGGGTGAGGCAGCGCACGAGTGTGGACTTGCCGGACCCGGACAGGCCCATGACGACGAACACCTCGCCCTTGCGGACGTCGAACGAGACGTCGCGCACGGCTGCGGTGCAGCCGGTGCGCTCGCACAGCTCGGCCGGGGTGAGCGCACCGAGTTCAGCATTACCGGGGACGCGGTCGGCCTTGGGACCGAACACCTTCCACAGGTCGCGTACGGAGAAAACGTGCTGCGGCGTGTTCATCAGGCATGACCCCCAGGAGTGGCACCGAGCAGATCTGCGCATTTCTCCCCGACCATCAGCACGCCGATCATCGGGTTGACGGTCGTCATCGTCGGGAAGACGGACGCGTCGGCTATCCGGATGCCGTCGAGGCCCCGGATCCTCAGGTCGGGCTCGACGACGGCGAGTTCGTCGTCGGCCGCGCCCATGCGGCAGGTTCCGGCCGGGTGGTAGACGGTGTGCGCGACCTTGCGCGCGTACTCGCTGATGTCCTCGTCGGAGGTGATCTCGGGCCCCGGGCAGACCTCGCGCTTCAGCCAGCCGGCCAGCGGTTCCTGCGCTGCGATCTCGCGGGCGATCCTGATCCCGTCGACGAGCGTGCGGCCGTCGTAGTCGTCCTCGTCGGTGAAGTACCGGAAGTCGAGTGCGGGTTTGACCTCGGGGTCGGGGCTGGTCAGGTACAGCCGTCCGCGGCTCTTCGGCTTCGGGATGTTCGGCGTCATCGACACGCCGTGCGCGGGCCGCTCATAGCCGAGGCGCTCGGGGTTGTCGGTGAACGGGATCTGGTAGAAGTGGAACATCAGGTCGGGGCCCTGGCTGTTCGGATCCCGCCGTACGAAGAGCCCGGCGTCGCTGTCCATCGCTGAGTTCTCGGGGATCGGCCCGTGCGTCTCCCAGACGATGACGGACTCGGGATGGTCGAGCAGGTTCTCACCAACACCCGGCAGGTCGTGCACCACGGGGATACCGAGCTTCTCCAGCTCCTCGCGGTGCCCGATGCCGGAGTGCATCAGCAGCCGCGGGGTGTCCACCGCACCGGCGCACACCACCACTTCCCGCCGCGCCCGCACGACCCGCTCCGTACCGTCCTTGGTCCGCACGTGCACGCCGGTCGCACGCGTCCCTTCCAGCTCCAGTCGGAACGCCCAGGTCTCCAGGGCGATGTGGAGGTTCGGGCGGTCGAGGAAGGGGTGCAGATACGCCACCGACGCCGAGGAACGCTTGTTGTTCTCGGGATGGTAGGCGAGGTCGAAGAAGCCGACACCGTCCCGGAAGGCCTCCTTGTTGAAGCCCTCGACGCGCGGCACCCCGAGCGTGGTCTGCGCCGCGTCGACGAAGTCGCGGGCGATGGCGTTCCGGTCGGCCTCGTCGACGGGGACGATGTTGTTGCGCAGCTTGTGGAAGTACGGGTCCATCGACGCCGCGTCCCAGCCGGCCGCGCCCGTCTCGGCCCACTCGTCCCAGTCGGACGGCAGCGGCTTGAAGGCGATGAGGGTGTTGTGGGACGAACAGCCGCCGAGCACCCGGGCCCGGCTGTGGCGGATGTTCGAGTTGCCGCGGGGCTGCTCGGTGGTGGGGTAGTCGTAGTCCAGCTCACCGCCGAGGAGGCCCATCCAGCGGCGCAGAGTCAGGACGTCGTCCCGGCCCACATCGCTCGGTCCGCCCTCGATGAGTGCAACGGTGATGTCCGGGTTCTCGGTGAGCCGGGAGGCGATCACCGAACCTGCGGTGCCGCCCCCGACGATGACGTAGTCGTAGTCGGTCATGTTCTCCACCTCTGCTCCCGTTCAGCCCGCGAACCAGCGCACAGGGCGCGGGGCGAGGTTTTGGTAGATGTGCTTGGCCTCGCGGTACTCGGCCAGGCCCGTCGGGCCCAGCTCCCGGCCGATGCCAGACTTCCCGAAGCCGCCCCACTCCGCCTGCGGCAGGTAGGGGTGGAAGTCGTTGATCCAGACGGTGCCGTGGCGCAGCCGGCCCGCGACCCGGCGTCCGCGGCCCGCGTCCGCAGTCCACACGGCGCCGGCGAGTCCGTACTCGGTGTCGTTCGCGAGAGCGACGGCCTCGTCCTCGGTACGGAAGGTCTCGACGGTCAGGACCGGTCCGAAGATCTCCTCGCGCACGACGCGCATGGATCGGTCGCAGTGGTCCAGAACCGTGGGCCGATAGAAGTACCCGGGGCCTTCGGGGCGCTCGCCACCGGCCCGCAGCACCGCACCTTCCTTCAGCGCGGAGGCCACGAACTCCTCGGTCCTGACGAGCTGCTGCTCGGAGACGAGAGGACCGCATTCGACACCGTCGTCGGTGCCGCGGCCGATGCGGATCCTCGTGGCGCGCAGGGCGAGTTCGGTGACGAAGCGGTCGCGGACCGACTCCTCGATGATCAGCCGGGAGCCGGCGGAGCAGACCTGCCCGCTGTGGATGAAGGCGGCGTTCAGTGCCTGGTCGACGGCGGTGTCGAAGCCCTCGTCGGTGGCGCACGCGTCCGCGAACACCACGTTGGGGTTCTTGCCGCCGAGTTCGAGCGCGACCTTCTTGACGGTGTCCGCGACGGCCCGCATCACCTTCGTACCGCTGGCGAGTCCGCCGGTGAAGGAGACGAGATCGACGTCGGGGTGGTCGGCGATCCGGGCACCGACGGCGGCACCGGCACCGGTGACGATGTTGGCCACACCTGCGGGCAGTCCGGCCTCGACGAGCAGCGCGACGAGGGCAACGGTGGTCAGCGGCGTGATCTCACTGGGCTTGATCACAAAGGTGTTGCCCGCGGCGAGTGCAGGCGCGATCTTCCAACTGGCTTGGAGCAGCGGGTAGTTCCACGGCGTGATGAGTCCGCAGACTCCGACGGGCTCGTGCACGACGACGCTGTGAATCTCGTCGGATCCGGCGTCGACGACGCGTCCGCCGCTCTCGTTCATGACGAGGTCGGCGAAGTAGCGGAAGGCGTCGCGCACGCAGTCCACGTCGACGCGTCCCTCTTCGAGCGTCTTGCCGGCGTCCCGGCACTCCAGAGCGCCGATCTTCTCCCGGTCGCGCTCCAGCAGGTCGGCCACCCGTCTGAGCAATGCCGCCCGCTCCGCGACGGGCGTGTGCGGCCAGGGGCCCTTGTCGAAGGCCGCCCTGGCTGCGGCGACGGCGGCGTCCGTGTCCGCGACGCCACCCTCCGCGACGACGGTGAACGCCGTCGCGTCGACGGGGTCGAGAATCTCGCGCGTGGCGCCGGAGGCGGCTTCTCGCCACTCTCCGCCCACGTGGATGGTCTTTTGTGCCGACACGTCGAACCTCGACCTTCTTGAGCTGGTTTGTCTGATAAGGGGGCATCCCAGTGACCTGGTCCTCTTCCCCGGAAGGTGAAAGCCATGCGCAACGATTGACCGAAAGTGACTGGGCTCACGCGTGTGCGCTGCCGCGGCCGGTCTTCGGTACCTCATGGCAGACCGTCCACCGGCGGTTCACCGAGTGGACTGCCGCGCGGGTGCGGGCCAAGCTCCACCGCCTGGCTCTGGACGAACTCGGCGCCCTCGGGAAGCTGGACCGGTCGCGGTGCGCCATCCCGCCGATCTGCTCGCCCCACGGCCCGCGTCGGCGCCGCCCTGCCGAACTCCAAATACGACTACAACCACCTGCGCAGGTGGCTCCGTTCACGCAACATCACACCTCGCATCGCGCGCAAAGGTGTGGAGTCTTCACAGCAACTGGGACGCCACCGTTGGACGGTAGAACGCACGGTGGCGTGGCTGAGCGGCTGCCGCAGCCACCATCGCCGGACCTGGCCCGGCGCCGTGTTCAGCGCTGTTCATGCCGATCTTCCGCACGGTCGGTCCGGGTTCATCATGCCTTCCTAGCCTGTGCTGGCTGCAGCCGTCACCAGACGGGAAACACCCGACCCCGGAGGCCGATGTGTTTCCGGAGACGGTCCCTGTCCGGGCGCAGCCCCTCCACTGAGCGAAGGAACGTGTCATGCCCTCACCAACCAGTAGACGCGACTTTCTCCGCCGGTCGGCCACGACTCTGGGGGCGGCGACTGCCGCGTCCGTGCTCCCTGGATCCATCAGCCGGGCCCTCGCCGTCGACGCGGCCGTCCGCACGGGAACCGTCAAGGACGTCGAGCACGTCGTGATCCTGATGCAGGAGAACCGCGGCTTCAACCACTACTTCGGCACGATGCGCGGTGTGCGCGGCTTCGGCGACCGGTTCCCGATCCCGCTCGAGAGCGGCAAGCCGGTCTGGTACCAGTCCGACGGCGCGCGGGAGATCCCGCCGTACCACCTCGACCCCGAGCGCTCCAGCGCCCTGCTCATCCCCTCGACGCCGCACTCCTTCGCCGACGCGCAGGCCGCGTGGAACCAGGGCAAGCTCGGTCACTGGCCGAAGTACAAGACCGAGTACTCCATGGGGTACTACCGGCGCGACGACATCCCGTTCCAGTTCGCCCTCGCCGAGGCGTTCACCATCTGCGACTCCTATCACTGCTCCATCACCACCGGCACCGACCCCAACCGCATCACGTTCTGGTCGGGTTCCAACTTCAACCCCGAACTCGGCCGCCAGGGCGTCAACTCCGGCCCCGACCAGTCCGAGCCCAACAACCTCCGGTGCTGGATCACCGGCAAGTGGGTGCCGGACGCGTGGCCGCAGACCTACAAGTACGCGAGCAACGCGTTCACCTGGGACACCATCCCGGATGTACTGGAGCGCGCCGGCATCAGCTGGCACATCTACCAGGACATGAACGACAACTGGACCGGCGCGATGAACGGCTGCCTGGCGTTCGAGAGCTTCCGCAACGCCCAGCCGGGCACGCCGGTGTACGAGCACGGCATGACCGGCGGCCCCGACTTCCTGGACCGGCTCCGCCAGGACGTGCTCGAGGACACCCTGCCGCAGGTCTCCTGGGTGCTGACGACCGCCTCCAACTCCGAGCACCCCGGCGCGGGTTCCAGCCCGACGCACGGTGGCAACTTCACCGCCGACGTGCTGGACGCGCTGACCGCCAACCCGGAGGTGTGGAGCAAGACCGTCTTCCTGCTCACCTTCGACGAGAACGACGGCCTCTTCGACCACGTCCCCGCACCGGCCGTCCCGTCGTACAACCTCGACGGCACCCTCGCCGGCAAGTCGACGGTCCCGGTGGACGGCGAGTACTTCGACGCGTCCGGCAAGCCGTCGTCGTGGCTCAAGGCCGACGACACGGCCACCGGGACGACCCGCCCGTGGGGCATGGGCCCGCGCGTGCCACTCTACGTCGTCTCCCCGTGGAGCCGGGGCGGCTGGGTCGACTCCGAGGTGTTCGACCACACCTCGGTCGGCATGTTCCTCGAGCAGCGCTTCGGCGTCCAGATAGACGCCATCAGCCCGTGGCACCGCGCCGTCTCCGGTGACCTCACCTCGGCGTTCGACTTCAAGCACCCGAACAAGCAGCGGTTCCCGGAACTCCCCGACCAGAGCGACTGGGCCGCCTCCGACGCCCACCAGCGCACCATGCCTTCGCCGAAGGCGCCGGCGGCACCGGAGCCGCTGTTCCAGGAGCGCGGGACGCGCTACTCCCGCGCGCTGCCGTACGAACTGCACACCGACGCCTCCACCGACCACGGCACGGGCACGGTCACCCTCCAGTTCCTCAACTCCGGTCACAAGGGTGCCGTCTTCCACGTGTACGACAGGCTTCATCTCGACCGGATCCCGCGGCGTTACACCGTCGAGGCCGGGAAGCGGCTCGCCGACGTGTGGGACGCCACGGCCACGGACTCGGGCGCGTACGACCTCGAGGTCCACGGTCCGGGCGGCTTCTTCCGTTCCTTCACCGGGAATACGGCCTCCAAGGCCAACCCGGAGCTCCGGGTCCGGTACGACCGTCACGGCAAGTCCGTCCTCGTCACCGTGCACAATCCCGGACCGAAGGCGGTCACGCTGCACGTCGAGCCCCACGCCTACCGCTTCACCGAGCCCCGGACGATCCATGTGCCGTCCCGCAAGGAAGTCGAGCGGCGCTGGTCGCTGAACCCGAGCGGTCACTGGTACGACTTCACCGTCACCGTGGACGGCTCGTCGCTCGAGCGCCGCTTCGCCGGCCGCGTGGAAACCGGCGGGGACGGCATCAGCGACCCGGCCATGGCAGCCCACATCCAGCAGGCGGAGAGTGCCGTAGGCGCCAACTGATACCGGCCCCGGGCGTCGCAGAGACACACCCTGCGGCGCCCGGGTAGCTCGCATCACAACCGGTGCGCACCACGGTGGGCTCAGATCTCTCCGACATCGTTCCCGGGAGTTTCACGCCGTGGGCCTCAAGGGCTGCGTCCGGGCGATGAGCAGGGCGACGTCATCGGGGCCGTCGAGACGCCGCAGCTCCTGAAGGAGCCGGTCGCAGGTTTTCTCCAGGGAACGGTCGGGCGCGTCCAGCACGCGAAGGAGAGTCTTCAGGCGTCTGTCGATGGGGTCTTGGCGGGTTTCGACCAGTCCGTCGGTGTACAGGACCAGCTGGTCGCCGAGGCCGAGGTCGAAGGTGGTGGTCTCGAAGGAGACGCCACCCACTCCCAACGGGATGCCGGTGGGCAGGTCGAGCAGTTCCGGATGCTTTCCGCTGCGCACGAGGACGGGGGGAAGGTGGCCGGCGGTGGCGATGTGGCACTCGGCGCGGTGTGGGTCGTAAACGGCGTACACGCAGGTGGCGATGGAGTGCCCCAGCCCCGAGGTGATCTTGTCCAAGTGCTGAAGAACCTCGGCGGGGTCGAGGTCGAGGTCGGCGAAGGCACTGGTGGCGGCACGCAGACGGCCCATGATGGCGGCAGCGCCGATGCCGCTGCCCATGACGTCGCCCACAACGAGTGCGGTCTTGTCGCCATCGAGCGGCAGGACGTCGTACCAGTCGCCGCCGACCTCGAATGCGGCCTGTGCGGGCCGGTACCGGGAGGCAACCTGCAGGCCGGGAAGGCGGGGCGGGTGTTCCGGAAGGAGGCTGCGCTGCAGGGTCTCGGCGGCGTTGCGCACCCTCTGGTGCGAGCAGGCGTTGTCGATGCACATGGCGGTGCGAGAGGCCAGCTCACCGGCGAGGGCGAGGTCGTCCTCGTCGAAGGGCAGCGGGTTGCGCGCACGGGTGAGGCCCAGGAAGCCGAGGATCTGGCCGCGCGCGGTGAGTGGGACCGCGATGTAGGAGTGCACGCCGGCGCGGGCCAGCAGGGCAGCGGCGTGGTCGTCGCGGGCGATGCGCGCCAGGTCGTTGTCATCCGCTCGGGTGATCAGGATCGGGCGGCCGGTGCGTACGCATTCGGTGGCCAGTCGGCCGGTGCCGTAAGCGGCCAGGTGGCCGGGTGGGTCGGCGGCCTCAGCGGCTTCGGTCGGGTATGCGGCCTTGACCGCGAGGGCGCGAAAGAGCGCGGGGCCGTCGCGAGCTGCCAGGTGACAGTCTTCCAGGACGGAATCCAGGACGTCGACCGCGACCACGTCGGCGAGCTCGGGAACGGTGACCTCGGCCAGCTCCCGGGCGGTCTTTTCCACCTCCAAGGTGGTGCCGATGCGCACGGAGCTGTCGGCGATCAGGGCCAGACGCCGCCGGGCCCTGGCAGCCTCCATGGCTGCCTGATGCCGGTCGGTGACATCCACCACCAGTTCGGCCACCCCGAGGACCCGCCCCTGGGGGTCCTCCAGCCGGTACAACGAGATCGACCAGGCATGCTCGTGCTCCGGGTCGGCGGGGCTGCGGCCGACGACGGTGGACCGCTCGACCATGGGGATCCCGGTCTCCAGGACCTGCCACATCGCGGACTCGACCACCTCGAACTTCGAGGAGGTCATGATCTCGCGGTAGTGCCGGCCGAGGTGGTCATCCGCGGGTATGCCGTGCATCCGCTCCAAGGCGGGGTTGACGGACACGTACCGCAGGTCGGTGTCGAGGATCGCCAGCCCCATGGGGGACTGGGAGATCAGCCGGGTGGACAGTGCGACGTCCCGCTCCACCTCACGCAACGTCGACTCGTCGGTAGCGAGCCCGAGGGCGTAGAAGTCACCGCGGTCGTCCAGCAGCCTCGTGTTACGGAACTCCACCAGACGGGCGCTGCCGTCCTTGTGCCGGATGGGGAACGCTCCGGCCCAGCTCTCACCGGTCCCCATGACGTGGGCGAACAGCTTGATCATCAGTTCCCAGTGCTGTTCATGGACGAGCACCTGCACCGCGTACCGCCCGAGCACCTCATCAGCGGCATAGCCGAACACTTTCTCGGCCTGCGGGCTCCACAGGACGATCCGCCCATCGCCGTCCAGCAGCAGCGCGGCGAAACCGAGGAGGTCCACCAGCCCGCTCGGCTGCGACGACCGCGCCTCCGGCCGACCGGCGTCAGCCACGCCCCCCTTCGACCTCGCTCACCCGGGCACTCCTTCCGTCGGCTGGCCGCGTGGACCCTCCCACGCCCCGGTCCGTGGCCCGACCACTTACCTGCGGCCCGTCCCCCTGTTCACTGAGTGCTTCGGTTTCCATGGTCCCCCGGATCGATCGAACACACATCCGTCCGTACGGGGCCGTCGGACCGAGCCCAGCCGATGCGCCCTTCGGCCGGCGGTTGCGCGGCGGCCGCGCGGGCTCCGCCGACGTCGTCCACGAGAACCGTGGCGGCCTCGATCCCGGACGGCGACCGGGACGCGAAGCCACGGGGTGTGGAGGTCGCGCCGGTTCAGCACCAACTGCACCGGCGTGTCCTCCGCGTACCGATCCTCACCACTGGACCGCCCCAACTCCTCATGGGCCTGCTGAAGTTGGGACGCCGATTCCGCACAGGCAGTCAGGGTCCCCCGTCGGCCTGACGCCAGCCGGACAGAGGACCGGGATGCGGTGCTCCCGATCACCACCGGTGGAGCATCCCCCGGCGCCGCCGAGGCGGTCGCGCCGCCGCGTCGGCCCACAACAAAAGAATTGACCATATGTTCGAATTCTTTGTCAGTCAGAGGGCACGAACAACGAATAGCGTGGCCGGCCAGTCACCAGTCATGTCCCTCGACCAGGAGGCAGTCAGACCATGGCCGCAAGACCTGAAGGCGCGCCCTGTTGGGCCGACGCGATGTTCCCCGACCTGGAGGCCGCCAAGGGCTTCTACGGTGAACTGCTGGGCTGGACCTTCGGCGAGTCGTCGGAGGAGTACGGCAACTACACGCAGGCGTACTCGGGCGGCAAGAATGTCGCCGCCCTCTCCCCCCAGATGCCCGGCTGGGAAGGCCCGCCGGCCTGGAGCATCTACATCTCCTCGTCGGACGTCGACGCCGCCGCCGCCAAGATCCGCGACAATGGCGGCGAGTTGATGATGGAGCCCATGTCCGTCGGCGAGTTCGGCAAGATGCTGATGGCCAAGGACCCGAGCGGCGTCGTCTTCGGCGTCTGGCAGGCGGGCACGCACGAGGGCTTCGAGAAGCAGGGCGAGGCCGGCGCGTTCTGCTGGGCCGAGGTCACCACACGCGATGCCGAGAAGGCCGACGGCTTCTTCCCCGCTGTCTTCGGTTACGGCGTAAAGACCATGCAGGACGAGGCCATCGACTTCAAGCTCTACGCCCTCGATGACGACACCGCGCTCGGCCGGATGAAGATGACGAAGGACTGGCCAGCCGAGGTCCCTCCGTACGTCAACGTCTACTTCGCTGTCGACAACTGCGACGACGCGATCGCCACCGTCACCAAGCACGGCGGCCACGTGCACTTCGGCCCGCACGACAGCCCGTTCGGCCGCTTCGCGGCCGTCTCCGACCCGCAGGGCGCGGCCTTTTCCGTGATCGACCTCAAGACAACGAAGGGTGAGATGCCCAAGATCACCTGAGCGAGGGGGAACCGCCGCCCCTCCCTGCTCCGGTCCGCGGCCGCTCGTCGGCCGCGGACCGACCACGAAGGACGCCGAGCGGCAGGATCGGTCCCGCTCTGCTGCTGCGGCAGCCGCTCGCCGCGCTCATCCCCGCTGTCGCTTCCGGAGCCGTGGCGTCACTCGTCAGCATGGATGATCTTTCCGTGCGGGCGGTCCCAGTGGTGGGCGGGTGGTCGGTGGATCGCGATGAGGGCGGCGTCGTCACCGAGGCGTCCGCCGGCGTGGGCGAGGAGATCACGCCGGATGTGGTGCAGGAGCGCCTTGGGGTTGCACTCGGTCCACTGTGCCGCGCGCTGCGTGAACGGATAGAAGTCACCGGCCCGGTCACGGGCCTCGATGACGCCGTCGGTGTACAGGACGAGGGTGTCTCCGACCTCGAAGGTGAACACGTCAAGGGTGTGGGCGGGTCGCGTCAGGCCGAGCCCCAGCGGGGGCGCGGGATGCAGACTCGGGACGGTGACGGAGTGGCCGGGGCTGAGCAGCAGGGGCGGGGGGTGCCCGCAGCCGGTCATCCGGGTGATGTGGTCGTCGTCGGGGATCTCCAGCAGCAGGGCGGTGACGAAGCGTTCCCCGACCTCACCCTCCGGCTCGGAGAATTCTGCCTGGTAGCGGTCCACGCTCTGATCCAGGGCGTCGGCCAGTGCGGGCAAGGACGTGTGCTGGTGGGCGGCCTCGCGGAAGGCGCCGAGGAGCAGTGCGGCCTCTCCGATGGCCGCCAGGCCCTTGCCCCGCACATCCCCGATCATCACTCGGGTACCGCCGTCGGTGCGGGTCGCCGCGTACAGGTCACCACCGATCTCGGCCTCGTCCTCGGCGGCCAGGTACAGGCAGGCAGTCCGCAGTGGACCGATCCGGTCCGGGAGGGGCCACAGCAGCACGTGCTGCGCGGCCTCGGCCACCGACCGCACCTGCGCCAGCTTCCGTTCGCGCCGTTCGCGCACCACGCAGAAGCACACGATCAGACATGAGAGCACCGCCAGCGCGACGACCTGCACCACCACGTTGCGGGAGAAATACGCGCCGAAGTGCCAGCCGATGTAAGCCTGGGCAGCCACGGCGAGGAGTCCGATCGCACCGGTCGGCCGGGGACCGGCGAACGAGGCGGTGATCGCCGGTGCGATGACCAGCAGCGGGCCGAGGTGCACGTCGGCCGGGACCAGGATGTCCACGACCGTGATCACCACGATGAGCGCGATCGGGATCACCAGCAGCGCATGGCTCGACTGCCATGGCCGCCAACCGGCAGAACGCTGCCCACCGCCCATAGCTTCCACAGTGCACCGTCCGAGGGAGGCTGACGAGCGGGGCACACCACGAAGACCTGGCCAGGCGGGGAAGACCGCCTGGCGGCAGTCGTCGAGCAGGCGTATCCGCGCGCACGGCCGCGTCCCGAGTCCCACCGACTCACTGCGAAAGGCACAGCTCGGCCCAGATGATCTTGCCACGTGCGGCGTAGTGGGTGCCCCAGTGGTCGGTGAGCTGGGCGACGAGGAACAGGCCGCGACCGCCCTCGTCGTCGGTGTGGGCCCGGCGCAGATGCGGGGCCGTGCTGTTGCCGTCGGATACTTCGCAGATGAGGCTCTGATCGTGGATCAGGCGTAGCCGGATGGGCGGCTTGCCGTACCGGATGGCGTTGGTGACCAGCTCGCTGACCACCAGTTCGGCGACGTACGAGAGGTCCTGCAGCCCCCACAGGTCCAGCTGCCGGGTGGCCGCGGCCCGCGCGTCCACCACGATGGCGGGATCCAACGGCAGATCCCAGGAAGCCACCCGGTCCGGGCCGAGTGCACGGGTGCGGGCGACCAGCAGCGCGACATCGTCCGGCGGCCGGAACGGCAGCAGCGCCGCGATCAGCTGATCGCAGATGTCTTCGAGCGCGGGCTCCGGTTGGGACAGGATGCGGCGCAGCGAGTCCAGGCCGATGTCGATGTCCTGGTCCCGGGCCAGGATCAGCCCGTTGGTGTACAGGACGAGCAGGCTGCCCTCGGCAAGGTCCAGTTCGGTCGTCTCGAACGGCAGTCCCCCCAGACCCAGCGGAGGCCCTGCGGGCACCTCCGGGAAGTCGACGCTGCCGCCGGGGCCCGCCACAGCGGGCGGATAGTGGCCGGCACTGGCGAGCGTGCAGCGCCGCTCGGCGGGGTCGTACACCGCGTACAGACAGGTTGCCCCGATCGCCGGCCCGTCGGCGTGGGGTTCGTCGCGGCCCCCACCTTCTTCCTCGGTGAGGCGGGCCACCAGGTCGTCGAGATGGGTGAGCAGTTCGTCAGGCGGCAGGTCCAGGTCGGCCAGGGTGTGCACCGCGGCGCGCAGCCGCCCCATGGTGGCCGAGGCCTGCACTCCGTGTCCGGGCACATCCCCCACCACCAGGGCGACCCGGGCCCCGGACAGTGGGATCACATCGAACCAGTCCCCGCCCAGATCGGTGTCCGAGCCGGCGGGCTGGTAGCGGCCGGCGACCTCCACCGCGTTGAGGACCGGCAGGCGCTGGGGGAGCAGGCTGCGCTGCAGGGCCAGGGCGGTCTTGTGTTCGCGCGTGTAGCGGCGGGCGTTGTCCATGCAGAGAGCGGCCCGGGATGCCAGTTCGGCGGCCAAGGTGACGTCGTCGTCGTCAAAGGGCTCGGGATCCCGCCAGCGGTAGAACGTGGCCACGCCCATCAGGACGTTCCGCGCGGTCAGGGGTACGGCGATGAGCGAGTGGAGCCTGGTGGCACGGATGATCGCAGCCCGCTTGGGATCCTCGTCCAGCCACGGCGTCGTGAGGTCCAGGTGAGCGATGAATTTCGCCTCGAGATCGGCCATGCACAGGGCCTGGGGCGAGGCCGGACCGAATCGGCTCAGTTCGCCCACGGCCAACGCCTTCGGTGGCCGCGTCGACTCGGGAACGGTCTCGTGGGCCGCCCGACGCAATGTGAGGCCCTGGTCGGCCGGGCCGGGCGTGGGTGTGTCACCCCGGAGCACCGAGTCCAGCAGATCCACCGTCACGCTGTCCGCCAGTCGGTGGAGCGCCACCTCGGCCAGTTCCTTTGCGGTGCGCCCCACATCCAGGGTGGTGCCGATACGTATGCTCGCCTCGTTGATCAGCTGCATCCGCTCCCTGGCCCGGTGGGCATCGGTGATGTCGACGACCGCGTGGCACAGTCCGAGCGCCGTTCCCTCGGAGTCCTGGAGCCGGAAGATCCCGGTGGACCAGACGTGCTCGCGGCTGGGATCGGCCGGGGTGAGGCCGCGTTGGATGAAGTCGAGCGCCGGTTCGCCGGTGGCCAGGACGCGTTTCATCACCCTCTCGATCTCGGCGGCGTTCAGGCCGGGCAGCGCCTCGCTGATCCGCTTGCCCAGCCGCTGCCCGATCGGCACACCGGTCATCCGCTCCAGTGCCAGATTGCGCCGGGTGCAGCGGAGATCGGTGTCGGAGACCAGCAGACCGACCGGTGACTGGTTGAACAGGCCGGACAGTACCGCGAAGTCTTCCTCCCACCGCCGTGTCTCGGCCTCCTCGGCGGCCAGCAGCAGCCAGAACCGTGCCTCGTCCGGGCCCACCCAGGGGTGTGCCCGCAGAGCCACAGCTTGGTCTCGCCCGTCCTTGCAGCGCAGAGTGGCACCGATCTGCCGCCCCTGCGCCGCCTCGTGGCTCAGGGCGGCCGCCCTGAGGACTGCTGCGCGCCCGGCAGCGGCGAGCAGGGACGCAGCAGGCTGCCCCAGAACCTCGGCGGCTTCGTAGCCCAGCAGCTGCTCTGCACCCGCACTCCACCCGACGAGAACCCCGCGGGCGTCCATCACCGCTGCGGCCGCTCGAGTCGCAGCGAACGGGCTGCCGGACGCACTGCCGACCTCGGTGTGGTGTGTGTCCGGTGCCATGCACCCCGTCCTTGCCGTGTCGTCCTCAGAGACCTTTCCAAGACAGTCCTGCTCGCGAACGCACTCCCGATTATCATCCGCCGTGTCCGAATGAGCCTTTCTTGGTCACCGGCCCGGCCGGCACCGATCCGGTGGAGACGGTGAAGAGACCTCCACCGGGGTCGCTGATGACGGACTCGGTCCCGCCGCCCGGGGACGGAGCCAGGGGAGTGGCGGTTCCTCCTGCCCCGCGTGCGGCGGCGATGACCGGTTCCACGTCGTCGACCCGGAAGTGCACGTGCCAGCGTGGCCGCACGCGGGGGTCGGGAGATTCCCCGACGCCGCCTCCGCGCACGGTGGCCACGGTGTTCTTGACCTGCCGCACGGTGACGGTGTCGTTCTCGTAGGCGTAGGCGACCTCGCAGCCGCCGGGTTCGCCGGAGGCCCAGTCGAAGATCTGTGCGTAGAAGATGGCGGCGTCGAACGCGTCCCGGGTGCGCAGTTCGAGAAAGGCCGGTGGGTTGCCGTGCTCGTCCGACCAGCGAAGCGCCCGGCCTTCCCAGAAGCCGAAGACGGCCCCGTCGCGGTCGGCTGCCACCGCGCCCCGGCCCAGGGGGAATCGCACCGGACCGACGGCGACGGTGCCGCCGCGCTCACGGACCCGGGCCGCGGTGGCGTCCGCGTCCGCCACGGCGAAGTACGGGGTCCACGACCCGCCCACCGGCCGCCCGCCGGCCGCTTCACCCATCCCGGCCACCGGCCGCCCGTGGGCGAGGGCGACCGAGAAGCCCGTTCCCAGGCTGCCCGGCCGGAACTCCCATCCCAGAACGGCCGAGTAGAAGTCCTGCGTGGCGCGCAGGTTGCGGGTCATGAGGTTGACCCAGCACGGTGTTCCGCACACCGGCATGACGTGCCCTGTGGGCGTCATCAGCGTTGTCTCCTCGCCCCCCGCACGATGCGCTGTCAGCGGCCGAGTGCCTCGCACAACTCCTGCTTGTTCATCGTCGAGCGGCCCTCGACGTGCTTCTTCTTCGCCTCTTCGTAGAGCTGGTCCTTCGTGGGCCCCTGCGCTCCGCGACGGGACCGCTCACCGCCACGCTGTGGGGCGGATTGCGGATCGCGCAGGGAGGTCCTGCTCGCCGTCTTCGCCTCTCCCGCGCGGGCCCGCTCCTTGTTGACGGTGCGCGCGGCAAGTTCCTTCGCGCGCTCCTCGGAGGCACCACGTTCCTGGGCACTCTCCTTGATGTGCTCGTACTGCCGCTCCCGCTTACGACTCGATCCTGCCGGCATCACATCGTTCCCTTCCTGCATCCGGCCCTGCGCGCGGCAGCCCGGGTGGCGATTCCCTCGCGCCGTGCGACGTCCCCTACCGAGCCGCCGCACGCACTCCACCCATACGCCCACAACGCCCCGTACGCCACCGGACTCCTGTCCGCCAATCCGTCGCCGCCCCCGGCAGGTTCACGCACCGACAGGTACCGATGGCCGCACGAACTCCGAGCTCTGCAAGCACATTCCCGCCGTGCGCGTTCACACGCGGGGCCGGTAACCCAGGGCCCGGACGATCTGCCCGGCGTTCCCGTACCGCTCGTCCGCGGGCAGGTCCCGTACGGCTTCGAGCAGTGGGTCCGGCACATGCTCCTCGGCCAGGGTCCGCAGGAGTGACTTGCGGTCGGCCGGGAAGTCGCTGCGGTTCAGATGCCGTGCCAGGTCGGACCTGAGCCGTCCGGCCTCGGCCTCGGCACGCGCCCGGTCCCTTCCTGCACCGGGCGGCGGAACGGGACCGCCGACGTCCACCCTCACATCGTCGTCGGCCGCCGGCTCGGGGTCGTACGACTCCACGGTGTGGGTGGGGTGTCCGGACCTCAGATAGTCCTTGAGCTCGTGCTTTCTCTCGTCGTCCATCCACGGACTGACCTGGCTGCTTCCTCGCTCCATGGTCAAGCACCTCCTAGGCCTCCGTCGCTGGCACAGGCGCGACCTCGCTCAGCCTTGGATCTCATTGTGCTCTGCGTGTCCGTCGATGGCGATCTTGCGATCTTGTGGGGCTCGGCGCGCCCGGCGATCCGGTAGCACAGGGGCAGCACCTGCTTTCGTCGCGCTCGGCGCCGGTGTGCTCCCCCATGCGTTTCACCTGACATCCGCTGTGGCAAAGTCATCCATTGGATGACAAATTGGATGTCGTCCAGTCGATGACGTGACTTCGCAGGAGAGCACGGTGCCCACAGCAGCCCCGCGCGATGCGTCCCCGTACCCGGATCCGGGCGCGCTTTCCTTCCTCGCCGCCGCAGCGGCGCTGGAAGCCATCGACGCAGCCGTGCGCGGCGCCCGCGCCCGGGACGGGACACCGCCCTCTTCACTCGCGGGACGCGAGCAGGTGCTGGCCTCGCTCCTGCTGCTGCGCGAGGTGCGCGAACAGCTCGCGCGCGCCGACCACCGCGACCTCGCAGGCCGGATCGACTCCATCACCCACCACACCGGCCAACTGCGTCGGAACGCCACCGTCCGACGCCAAGAGGCCTGAACGAGCCCGCCCGGCTGCGCAAATCGCAGCCGCGACCGTCATCCCGCCCGGCCTCGACCGCCGAAGCGAGTACGCCGGGCTCCGGCGGGCCGATCCCGAGGGGCAACGGTACGGATGCCGACCGAGACTGGTTCCATGAACCCGTACGAGGGACTGGCAACGGTGAAGTTGGCGGACGACTCAACAGTCCGCGTGTGGGCCGAGGTCTCGCTCGATGAGAACCCCGACGACACCGCCGGGCCCATCGACACGCCTCGATGGACAGCCCGGCTCACAGCCCCCGGTGGCGAAACACTGCTGCTCCGGGGCTGCGTGACCCTGATCCTCGACTCCGGTGCCCGCTGGCCGGCCGAGGTGACCTCCTCGCACCCGTCATCCGGACCCCACTCGCCGAACTGGACCGAGGTCAAGGGCGCAGGCCCCGCCGTGAGCCGGACGACGTGATCGCCTGCTGCCCCTGCATCGCAGAGAGCGCACGGCCGATCTCGTTCCCGCGCCCGCTGCACGAGGCGGCGGGCTACGACGGTGTGCGCGGAGGTCCACCCGGCCACGGGCGACTTCTCGGCGCGACCCGTCGATCAGCGCTCCGGCTGCTCGGCCACCCGCAGCAGCAGCTTGCCCGTCGAGGTGCGTCCACCCATCAGCGTGTGGGCGTCGGCCGCCGCGGACAGCGGGAACTCCGCACTGATCGGCACGTCCACGACGCCGTCCACGACGGTACGGAACGCGCGTTCGACGAGCGGGCGCAGAACCTCGGGCGCGGTCCGTGCGAGCGACAGGATGGAGAAGCCCGCGACCGAGCCGCCCTGCCCCATGAGCTCGGCCGGTCCGACCTGCCAGGGCTCGGCCCCGCTCGCGTTGCCGAACGACACCAGTCGCCCGAAGACGGCCAGCACGCCGAGACCGCGGCGGAGAGTGTCGCCGCCCACCGGATCGAGCACCAGATCCACTCCCCTGCCGCCGGTGGCACGCCGGATCCCGTCCGCGAAGGCGTCGCCCACGAACACCTCGTCGTAGCCGTACTCGCGTGCGTATGCGGCCTTGGCCGCGGAGGAGACGACGCCGTACACCGCGCCCGCTCCGGCTGCCCGGGCCAACTGCCCGGCGACGGTGCCGACACCGCCCGCAGCACCGTGCACCAGCACGCTTTCGCCGGCGCGCAGCCGCCCCACCTCGTGCAGCAGCGCATGCGCGGTCGGCAGCACGGTGGGCAGTGCGGCCGCGGCCCGCAGGTCCACCCCCTTCGGGAGCGGGAAGACGGTGGCGGCCTCGGCAACCGCGACCTCCGCGTAGGCGCCGCCGGCGGTGAGCGCCGCGACCTCCTGCCCCGGACGCAGCCCCTCGACCCCGTGACCGACGGCGCGGACGCGCCCCGAGACCTCCAGCCCGGGGACGTGGGGCAGGGTCTCCACCCGGTATCCCTCGGACCGCGCCTTGAGGTCCGCGAAGTTCACTCCCGCGTAGGCGACGTCGACGCTGACCTGGCCAGGTCCCGGTTCGGGGATGCCGGCCCGCACCACCTTCAGCACTTCGGGACCGCCGTACTCCTGGAACTCGACAGCGCGCATGGAAGACCCCTCCACGAGTGTTCAATGAAAAGCGAACACTCGGACTGTATGATCGCCATCGAACACTTGGCAAGTGGCGCCGGACGCAACGAGGAGAGCGGCATGGAGGACCCCACGACAGGCAGCGGACACCGCCCCGCCCCCGTACACACCGATCCGGACGAGGTTCCCCTCCTGGCCGCACTGTCCGCGCTGGCCGATCCCGTGCGCATTCAGCTGGTCCGCGAGCTGGGCGGCTCCCCGGAGTGGACACGCAGCTGCGGCAGCTTCGACGTGCCGGTCGGCAAGGCTGCGCTCAGCCACCACTTCTCCGTGCTGCGCGGCGCCGGCCTGGTCGAACAGCGCGATCAGGGGCCCAAGCGGGTCAACCGACTACGACGGGAGGAGTTCGACGCGCGCTTCCCCGGTCTCCTCGAACTGGTCCTGCGCGCCGACAGCCCTCGTCGGTGATTTCTGCCACCGGTCGGGGCAGGGCCCTGTCGAACGGATGGCCGTCACGGGATATCTTGATGTCAAGCAATGTTGCAGACGTGGAGCGGAGCACCCGGTGACTGACTCGACCATCATCTATACGCACACCGACGAGGCCCCGGCGCTGGCCACGTACTCGTTCCTGCCCGTGATCGAGGCGTACGCCTCGACGGCCGGGGTCACCGTGGAGAACCGCGACATCTCCCTGTCGGGACGGATCATCGCCGCGTTCCCCGAGCGCCTCGACGAGAACCAGCGCATCGATGACGCTCTCGCCGAGCTCGGCGCGCTGGCCAAGACGCCCGGCGCGAACATCATCAAGCTGCCGAACGTCTCGGCGTCGATCCCGCAGATGAAGGCGGCGATCGCCGAACTGCAGCAGCAGGGTTACGCACTGCCGGACTACCCGGACGACCCGCAGACGGACGAGGACAAGGACGTCCGCGCGCGCTACGACAAGATCAAGGGCAGCGCGGTCAACCCGGTGCTGCGCGAGGGCAACTCCGACCGCCGCGCCCCCGCGTCCGTGAAGAACTACGCCAAGGCGCACCCGCACCGCATGGGCGCCTGGACGGCCGACTCGAAGACGAACGTCGCGACGATGGGCGTCGACGACTTCCGCTCCACCGAGAAGTCCGTCGTGATCGCCGAGCCGGACACGCTGCGCATCGAACTCGTCGGCGACGACGGCACCACCACCGTGCTGCGCGAGTCGGTACCGGTCCTCGCGGGCGAGGTCGTGGACGCGTCCGTCCTGCGTGCCGCACCGCTGCGCGAGTTCCTGACCGAGCAGATCGCCCGGGCCAAGGCCGAGGGCGTGCTGTTCTCCGTGCACCTGAAGGCCACGATGATGAAGGTCTCCGACCCGATCATCTTCGGCCACGTGGTCCGCGCCTTCTTCCCGAAGACGTTCGCCAAGTACGGCGAGACGCTGGTCGCCGCGGGCCTGTCCCCGAACGACGGTCTCGGCGGCATCCTCAAGGGTCTGGACTCGGTGCCCGACCTGGGCGCCGAGATCAAGGCGTCCTTCGAGGCCGAGCTGGCCGAGGGCCCGGCCCTCGCGATGGTCGACTCCGACAAGGGCATCACCAACCTGCACGTCCCGAGCGACGTCATCGTCGACGCCTCCATGCCGGCCATGATCCGCACCTCCGGCCACATGTGGGGCCCGGACGGCAAGGAGGCCGACACCCTCGCCGTCCTCCCGGACAGCAGCTACTCCGGCGTCTACCAGGTCGTCATCGACGACTGCCGTGCGCACGGCGCGTTCGACCCGGCCACCATGGGCTCGGTCTCGAACGTCGGCCTCATGGCGCAGAAGGCCGAGGAGTACGGCAGCCACGACAAGACCTTCGAGATCCCCGCCACGGGCACCGTGCGCCTCGTCGACCAGGCCGGCAACGCCGTGCTGGAGCAGCAGGTCTCGCAGGGCGACATCTTCCGCGCCTGCCAGGCGAAGGACCTGCCGATCCAGGACTGGGTCAAGCTCGCGGTCACCCGCGCCCGCGCGACCGGCGTCCCGGCCGTGTTCTGGCTGGACGAGACCCGCGCCCACGATGCGCAGATGATCGCCAAGGTCAAGACGTACCTCGCCGACCACGACACCGACGGTCTGCAGATCGAGATCATGTCGCCGGTCGAGGCCACCGCCTTCTCCCTGGAGCGCATCCGCCGTGGCGAGGACACCATCTCCGTCACCGGCAATGTGCTGCGTGACTACCTGACCGACCTGTTCCCGATCCTGGAGCTGGGCACCAGCGCCAAGATGCTCTCGATCGTCCCGCTGATGGCCGGCGGCGGCCTCTTCGAGACGGGCGCCGGCGGCTCCGCCCCGAAGCACGTCCAGCAGCTCGTCAAGGAGAACTACCTGCGCTGGGACAGCCTCGGCGAGTTCTTCGCCCTGGCCGCCAGCTTCGAGCACCTGGCGACCACCACGGGCAACGCGCGCGCCCAGGTTCTCGCCGACACCCTCGACCGCGCCACCGGCACCTTCCTCAACGAGGACAAGTCGCCGAGCCGCAAGCTGGGTGGCATCGACAACCGCGGCAGCCACTTCTACCTGGCCATGTACTGGGCCCAGGAGCTGGCGAAGCAGACGGACGACCCGCAGCTCGCGGAGGCGTTCGCCGGTCTCGCCAAGACGCTGACCGAGCAGGAGCAGACCATCGTCGACGAGCTCATCGCCGTGCAGGGCTCGCCGGTCGACATCGGTGGCTACTACCACCCCGACGCCGCCAAGGCCTCGGCCGCCATGCGTCCGTCGGCGACGTTCAACGAGGCCATCGCGACCCTCGGCTGACCTTCGGGCCACCCGACGACCGCGGTCGTTCCGCCCCGGCTGCACTTCCGTGCGGCCGGGGCGGTGCCGTATCCGGACACACCGCCGGCTCGGTCCTACTGGGGGCACCGTCCGTCGGCGTGCTCGCGTGCGAGCCGGTCCCGGTACGGATTCCCGGCCGACCTCCGTCTAGGCTGTGGACGACGCTGTTCATACCTGTGACCTGCGGGTATGCAGAGGCCTGTGCATCCCTCACAGCTCTGTCGACCGCCCCGCCGACCGACCCGGAGTAGCACGTGTCCGCAACCCTGACCGTCGCCGTCGCCCAGCCCGTCTGTCTCCACCTCGACGTCGCCGCGAACGCCACCGCCCATGCGGCGGCAGTCGCTGAAGCCCGGGCGCGGCTGGTCGTCTTCCCGGAGCTGTCGCTGACGGGCTACGACCTCACCGCCCCGGCCGTCTCCCCCGACGACGCCCGCCTCGGGCCGATCGTCTCCGCATGCCGCGCCACCGGGGCGACGGCGCTGGCCGGGGCCCCTGTGCGCGACGCCGACGGGCGTGAGCACATCGCCACGCTCGCCGTCACGGGAGAGGGCGCGCGCGTCGTCTACCGGAAGATGTGGCTGCACGGCGAGGAGTTCGACCGTTTCAGCCCGGGCGAGAAGCCGGAGGTCCTGGGTGTCGGCGGGGTGCGGCTGGGGCTTGCGATCTGTTACGACGCGGCTGTCCCCGACCATGCAGCCGACACCGCTGCCTTGGGCATCGACGCGTATGTGGCAAGCACCCTCTACGGTGCGGGTCCCGAATCGGCCGCCCGGCGCGACGGGCACATGAGCGAGCGGGCCGCGGCCCACGGTGTGTGGGTGGTGCTGTCCACCTCGGCAGGGGCCGGCGGGACCTATCCGCAGACGTCGGGCGGCTCCGGAATCTGGGCTCCGGACGGGGCGGTGGTCGTTCAGGCCGGACCGGAGCCCGGGGCCATGGTGTCGGCGTCCCTCGGCGGGTCCTGACGCACCATCTCGGCGGTGATCGCCCACCGCTCGTGATCGCGCCACGCCCCGTCGATGAAGAGGAAGTCCGGGGAGAAGCCTTCGAGGCGGAAGGCGGCCCGGCGCACCAGGGCGATCGAGCCCGCGTTGGCGGGCTGGATGTTCGCTTCCAGACGGTGCAGGCCCAGCGGCCCGAAGGCGTGGCGCATCACCAGGTCGAGCCCCTCGCTCATCAGGCCGCGCCCGGCCGCGTGGGCGAACGCTCCGTATCCCAGCGCGCCGCAGCGGAAGGCGCCGCCGACGATGTTGTTGATGTTGATGAAGCCTGCGATGGGGCCGCTTCCGGCCACGGTCCCGTTCCTGTCGTCGACTGCACGTTCGCAGACGAGGAAGCCCGCCTTTGTGGCGTCCTCCGTCAGCCGGCCCGCGTACGCGGCGTACGCACGCGCGTCGTCGGGCGGGAACAGCCACGGGTGGTGCATGCCGCGGCTCTCCTTGGCGCGGTCGGTGAACTCTTCGGCGTCCGCGGGGGTGAAGGGGCGGATCGCCGTGCGTGCGCCCTCGGCCAGGTAGGCGTTCTCAGACATCCGGACAGCGTAGGCAACCGCCGCCGGCCTCACTTCGCGCGGCGGCGGAAGAGATAGCCGCCGCACACCAACCCGGCGACGAACATCGCCAGCAGCACCGCCGCGAGCGGCATCGTCACCAGGGGGATCAGCAGACGGATCGTGACTTCACCGGTGTTCTCGACGATGAAGACGAGCGACAGGATCGCGATGACGAGAACAACGATGCGGGAGGGCGAGAACGCTCCCACGGCACCCTTGCCGCCGCTCGACACGTCCTTCGGGCTCATGGTCCGGCCCCTTCTCTGGTCCTGATACGTCATCGCCCCCGGTACCAGGATGTCTCCATCCGGCGCCCGGGGGCGGTGGTGAGCGGCCGTACGGGTGACGGACCGGCCCGCGTCGGCCTGCCAGGTCTCAGTTCACCCGGCCGCCGACCAGGGGCAGCTCCAGCACCCCCGTGTCGTCCGGGGCGCTGACGACCCTGACCGGCTTGATGCCGCGGTTGCCGAAGTACGCGCCGTCGCTGGCCGCGATCACGAACTCGAGCCGGTGCCCCGCCCGGTACCGGTGCACGATGCCCGGCAGCTGCACGGTGAACTGCCGGGTGACGTCCGGTACCCGCACCGGGGACACGAGGCGGTTCACCAGCGTCCTGGAGCCGTCCGGCGCCACGTCGTACACCTTGGCGAACAGGACCAGCTTGTCGGCGGCGTCACCGCTGTTCTGTACGCGCTCCGTCTTCGGCGAGACGACCTTCAGGATGGCCCTCGGCGCGCCGACGACATCGACGGCGGAGGTCAGCGGGGCGCTGGTCCAGCCGAGGTAGGTGCCGTGGGTGTCGTACGGCTCGGGGTCGGGCAGTCCGATGATGCCGGCGAGCGAGTTCTCCGAGTGGCTGGTCGGCACCGGCCAGTTGGCGTACCGGCGGCTGCCGCGGGTGACCTCGGAACGGTTGTCGACAAGCTTGCCGTCACCGGAGAGGTAGACCTTCTGCGACAGCGCGGGCACGGCGGCCGCGGTGCCGTAGCCGCTCTGCCAGTCACGGTAGTAGGCGAACTCGGGGCCGGTGTCGGTGTTCTTCCTGTGCTGGAGGTAACGGTCGAACCAGGCCAGGACGCGCTGTCCGACGTAACTGGTCTCCAGGTTGCCTTCATTCAGGTCGAGTTCACCGGGCACCTGACCGCCGCTGTGACCCCAGGACTGCCAGATCATTTTTGTCGTGGTGCCCTGCGACTTGAGCGTCCGGTACGTGGCGGTGGCCTCGTTCAGGTTGAACAGGCTGTCGGTCTGGCCCTGGACCAGCAGGGTGGGCGCCTTGACCTTGCCGAGGTAGGAGACCGGGGAGACGCTGCGCGCGTAGTCGAGCATCGCGCCGGTCCTGTCGGCCGGGTAGCGGCCGGAGTTGAGCAGCCGGATCGTGTCGCAGGCCTGCGGGGCGAAGTGCGGACAGGTGAGGTTGCCGAACCGGGACGGGTCGAGGCTGGGGGCGAGAATCGTCTGCCCCTCCCCCATCAGGTAGAAGCCGTTGGTCCACTGCCACTTGAAGACACCTGGGGTGTCCGAGGAGACGCCCTTGCTCGTGGCCGTGTTGTTTGGATCGAGCGCGTACGACAGGTCGTTCCAGGTGATCAGCGGAACCAGGGCGTCGACGCGGCGGTCGACGGCTGCCGTGGCCAGCTGGATGGCGCCGCCGTACGAGCCGCCGATCATGCCGACGCGCGGGTCGCCCTTGCCGTCCTTGGAGACGAAGTCGGCCTTCGTCCCGTCGTCGGCGGCGCGGGTCCCGGCGAGGAAGTCGATGAGTCCGGTGGCGGCCCTGCCGTCGATCAGCGGGTCGTCGAGTGTGATCAGACAGCCGGACTTGCCGAAGCCGAGGCCGGAGTAGACGAGTCCGACATAGCCGCGGGAGGCGAAGGCCCTGCCGATGGCGTCGGTCGAGCCGTCCGACTTGCTGCCGCCGAAGCCGTTCGTGGCGAGGACGGCGGGGGCGGGGTGAGCGGCGTCGGCCCCGGCGGGGCGGTAGAGGTCGGCGTCGACGGCGCAGGAGCGACCGCCTGCCGTGACCGTGAACTTCAGTGCGGTGACGGTGTATTCGGAGGCGGTGGCCGTGGTGGCTGCGTGTGCCGCGCCGGTGAGGGCCAGAGGTGCGGCGAGCGCCACCCCGGCTACGTAGGCGAAGAACTTACGGGACCGGGATCTGCGAACAGCGCGTGCCACGAAGACCTCCACAGCGAGGGCAGCTTACCGACCAGTAGGTACTGGGGCGCGCTCATGCTGTGATACGTGTCATAACGGTGTCAACGCTCGCGACAGCGTTTCCTGAAGGATGTTCAACTTCTTCGCATCCGCAGTACGTTCAGACCAGCGCGGGCACCTCGACCGTGAGCGTGCCCGGACCGCCGTCGTCCGGCGCGTCCAGCACCGCGGGCACACCGAGTGGGACCGTCAGCGCCGTCGGGCCGTGCCCGAAGCCCAGCTCCTCGACGACGGGCACGCCGAGCCCGCCGAGCCGGTCGGCGAGGACCGCACGCACCTCCTCGTACGGTTCGCAGCCCTTCCAGGAGCCGCAGGCGACCCCGGATATCCCGGACAGCGCCCCGGCCCTCAGGAGTTGGGTGAAGATGCGGTCGAGGCGGTACGGATCCTCCGTCGTGTCCTCGATCATCAGCAGCCCGCCCCGGGCGGACGTCCGGGCGTGCGGGGTGCCGATGTCGGCGGCGAGCAGGCTCACACAGCCGCCGTATGTGATGCCGCGGGCCCGGCCGGGCACCAGCACCCCGGCCGTACGAAGGCCGAGGGTCCGTACCGACTCCGGCTCGAACAGGGTGGCCCGCAGCGATTCCTGGGTGTCCGGATCCTTGAGAAAGGCCTCCGTGGCGGCCATCGGGCCGTGCAGCGTCGAGAGCCCCATGCGCGGCGAACGCCTCGTGCAGCACCGTGATGTCGCTGTAGCCGACGAACACCTTGGGCCCGGCCGCGCGCATCGCCGCCCAGTCGACCAGGTCGACCATGCGGTGTGCCCCGTACCCGCCGCGGGCGCACAGCACCGCCTCGACCGACGGATCGCACCAGGCCTCCTGGAGGTCCCGGGCACGCTCCTCGTCCGTACCCGCGAGATAACCCAACTCCGGGTGCAAGGCGCGGACATGAGGCATCTCGACGGGCTCCAGGCCCCAGCCGCGCAGCACATCGAGTCCTGCTTCGAGGCGGCCGACGGGCACCGGTCCGCTGGGCGACACGACGGCGACCCTGGCACCGGGCCGCAGGCGGGCGGCACGTGTCAGAGGAGTCAGAGTCACTTCTTCAGCTCCAGTTGCGGTACGTCGGGGCGGTCGATCCCGAAGGTCTGTGCATACAGGGAGAGTTCGGCCTCCAGCGCGGCGATCATGGTGTCGGCGCGCCGGAATCCATGGCTCTCTCCCTCGAACGCGAGATACGCGTGCGGGATGCCGCGGCCTTCGATCGCAGCCAGGAACCGCTCGCACTGGGCCGGCGGGCAGATCACGTCGTCGAGCCCCTGGAGCAGCAGGAACGGGGTGGTCAGCCGGTCCGTCCGGTTGATCGGCGACCGTTCGCGGTAGCGGTCCGGGACCTCGGCGAGCGGGCCGACCAGGGACTCCAGGTACTGCGACTCGAAGTCATGGGTCTCGTCGGTGCCCCAGCCGGTCAGGTCGAGGATGGGGTAGCTGACGGTGCCGCAGGCGTAGACATCGGTGCTGGTCAGCGAGGCGGCGGTGGTCCAGCCACCGGCGCTGCCGCCGCGGATGGCGAGCCGGTTCGGGTCGGCCGCGCCCTCGGCTGCCAGCGCCTGGGCGACGGCGGCGCAGTCCTCCACGTCGACGACGCCCCACTCTTGGCGCAGCCGGTTGCGGTACGTCCTGCCGTAGCCGGTGGAGCCGCCGTAGTTGACCTCGACGACGCCGATGCCGCGCGAGGTGAAGTAGGCGATCTCCAGGTCGAGGACGAGCGCGGCGTGCCCGGTGGGACCGCCGTGCGCCCACACCACGTAGGGCGGCAACTCGCCTTCCGGACCGATCCGTTCGGGGTTGCACGGCGGGTAGATGTGGGTGTGGATGTCGCGGCCGTCGGGCCCGGTGAAGGTGCGCTGGTGAGGTTCGGGGTAGTACGCGGGATCGACTTCGTCCCGGTGCCGGGCGCCGATGATCCGGCTGCGGCCGGTCGTGGTGTCCAGCTCCACGATCTCGTACGCGCTCCGCGGGCTCGCGGCGACACCGATGACCCGGCTGCCGTGCACGGCGAGCGTCTCGGCCCATTCGGTCCAGGGCCCCGCGATGTCGGCGAGTTCGCCGGTCTCCGGATCGAGGATGCCGAGGGTGGTGGTGCCCTTGCCGTGGATGGTGGCGATCAGTCCGTTCTCCAGTGGCCGGAACCAGCCGAGCCCGATCTTCCAGAGCGGTCCGGCGAACTCCTGCTCCTGTGTGCAGAGCGCCACCGTGCCCCGGTACGGATCGGCGCGGTAGAGGTTCCACCAGCCGCTGCGGTCGCTCGCGAAGAGGAGCTGTCCGTCGGTGGTCCATTCGATCTGTGGCACCGACTCCTCGGGTCCGCCGCCGAAGCTCCAGGCGCTGTGGAACGTGCCGTCGTCGGCGATGTCGGCGAGCATCACCTCGGTGCCGTCCCATGGCATCCGCGGATGATCCCAGGCGATCCACGCCGCCCGCCGCCCGTCGGGCGAGACCTTCGGTCCGGTGACGAAGCGGTGCCGGTCGTCGGAGAGTTCGCGCACCGCGCCACGGTTGTCGGCCGCCGATCCGTCCAGCGGCACGGCGGCGATCACCCGTCGCACCTCGGTGGGCGCCTCGCCGGTGAACTCCTCCAGGACACACCACACTTCGCCCTGCTCGCCCCGGTCGAGGTGCAGTTGCGGGTCGACCCAGCGCAGTCCGCCGCCGACGTCCGACAGCGGGGTGAGCGGCCACGGTTCTCCGGGCCCGTCCGGCGCGTACGCGTACAGCCGCTGGTCGGCGAAGTTCACGAAGACGACGAGCGGTCCGCCGTCGGTGCGCCCGGCGCCGGCCCAGGGCCGTCCGCCGTACTCGATGACGCGGCTGCGGACGTTCCACGGAACAGGCAGCACGGACTCGGTGGTCCCGTCCGCCCGGCGGCGGACCAGGGCGCGGCGCCCCGCCTCGGCGGGGCGCGGCTCCGTCCACCACACTTCGTCGCCGACCACGCCGACGTATTCCGGGCGGCCGTCGTGCGACGCGGCCAGCCGTGCGTCGATCGGTGACGGCCATGTTCCGTAGGCCCCTGTGGACACCATGATCAAATCCCCCCGTGCGGGTCAGGCCGTGCGCAGATAGTGGTCGAGTACGCGGACGCCGAAGTGCAGCGCCTCGACGGGCACGCGTTCGTCGACGCCGTGGAAGAGCGCCTGGTAGTCGAAGCCCACCGGGAGCTTCAGCGGCGAGAAGCCGTAGCCGGTGATGCCGAGGCGGGAGAACTGCTTGGCGTCCGTGCCGCCCGACATGCAGTACGGCACGACATGACCGTCCGGGTCGAAGCGTTCGACGGCGGCGCGCATCTTCGCGTAGGTCGGCGAGTCGACCGGGGCCTGCAGGGCGATCTCGCGGTGGTGGAACTCCCAGTCGACATCGGGTCCGGTCAGCCGGTCCAGGGTGGCGTGGAACTCGTCCTCGCCGCCCGGCACCATGCGGCCGTCGATGTAGGCGACGGCGTGGCCCGGGATCACGTTGACCTTGTAGCCGGCCTCCAGCATCGTCGGGTTGGCGCTGTTCCTGACGGTGGGTTCGACCAGTGCTGCGGCCGGTCCGAGCTTGCCGAGGAGTTCGTCCACGTCGAATCCGGGAGCGTCGACATCCACCTGGATCCCGTGCAGAGCGGCGATCTCGGTGAGCGCCGCGCGTACGGTCGGGGTGAGCCGCACCGGCCATTCGTGCGCGCCGATCCGGGCGACGGCGGCGGCGAGTGTGCTGACCGCGTTCGCCTTGTTGACCTTGGAGCCGTGGCCCGCCTTGCCGTGTGCGGTGAGCTTCAGCCATCCGGTGCCGCGTTCGCCCGCGGCGATCGGGTAGAGCGGCATCCTCGGTCCGGCGTGGAAGGTGAAGGCACCGGACTCGCTGATGCCCTCCGTACACCCTTCGAAGAGTTCGGGGTGCTGGTCGGCGAGGAAGCCGGAGCCGTCGGCGGCGCTGGCCTCCTCATCCGCGGTGTACGCGATCACGATGTCCCGGCGGGGCCGGATGCCGGCCCGGGCCCAGGCACGGACGACCGCGAGGACCATCGCGTCCATGTTCTTCATGTCGATCGCGCCACGGCCCCAGACGACCCCGTCACGGACCTCCCCGGAGAAGGGGTGCACGGTCCAGTCGTCGGCCTCGGCGGGCACGACGTCGAGATGCCCGTGCACCAGGAGCGCGTCGGCGGACGGGTCGGTGCCCTCGATCCTGGCGACCACGTTGGTGCGGCCCGGGGTGCGTTCCAGCAGCGTGGGCACCAGTCCCGCGGCGGCCAGCCGTTCGGCCACGTACTCGGCGGCGGGGCGCTCCCTGCAGTCGCCGTCGCCCCGGTTCGTCGTGTCGATCCGGATCAGTTCGGAGGTAAACGTCACCGATTCGTCGAGCGCCAGATCGTCGACGGATTCCTGGGGCGTGGTCACCTCAGCCATACTGCTCCTCCACAGCGGACGACACGATCGTCGTCACCGCCTTGAACGTGCGAATACCTTCGTACATCGTCGTACTGGTGTAGGCGACGCGCCGCTCACCGCTCGGCGCCACGCCGGGGACGACGGTCGCAGCCGCTGCCAGATGCTCGGCGTCGAACTCCAGCTCCACGGTGAACGAGCCGCCCCGCACCGGATCACGGCGCCCGGCGAGCGCGGTCGCCTCCTTCGCGGCCGCACGGATGTCGGCGGCGGTACGGGCCGGGGTGCGGCACACCGCCGCATACCGCGACACATAGTCCTTCACGGCGACCTTGCAGGCCTCGGGGGCATATCCGTCCGCGTCCACGCAGGTCAGGTTGTCGCCGGTGACGAGGACGACGGGCACGCCGTACTCGGCGGCGACATGGGCGTTGAGCAGCCCCTCGCTGGCGCGGACGCCGTTCAGCCAGACGCCGGTGATGGAGTTGGCGAGGTAGGTGTGCGCGAGCACGCCCTCCGTACCGGCTCCCGTGTGGTAGCCGACGAAGGCGATCGCGTCGACGTCCCCGTACTGGATGCCCTCCACCATGCTGAGGGACTTGTGCTTGCCGGTGAGCATCTGGACCCGGTCGTCGAGCCGCTCCAGCAGGAGGTTGCGCATGGACCAGTGCGCCTCGTTGACGAGCACCTCATCGGCTCCCCCGTCGTAGAAGCCGAGAGCCGCCGCGTTCACATCGGAGGTGAACATCGAGCGGCAGCGCTCCCACTGCGGGGTGCCGGGCAGCACATCGGCCGGCCAGGTCACCCCCGTGGCACCTTCCATGTCCGCGCTGATGAGGATCTTCACGATGTACCGGTCCTCTCACAGGTCAGAAGTCGTTGCGATCTTCCTGCCGCAACACCGTACGCGGCGGTGGAGTCCCAGGCCAGAGGTGTTTTCAGCTCCAGAGGTCCAGTCCAGTGCAAGATCGTTGGGATCTCGGAGCCGGGCGTGCGGTGAGTTCGGCGCCCGCAGTACGAGGTCGGTGACTGCACCGGCGACGGGGCTCGGCGGTGCGGGTCAGCGCCCGGGTTCGCGTCGCTTGCGGGCTGCCCCGATGAGGCCGCAGCCCGTCAGTACGGTCCCGCCCGCGAGCACCCCGAGGCCTGCCAGGACCAGGGTGCTCAGGCCCGTGCCGGCCAGGGCCGGCTGTGCGGATGGCCCGCCGCCGGTGGCTGCCTGGCGGATGAGATCGGCGACGGCGTCCGGGTGCGACACCAGGGCGACGTGGGAGGCGTCGACCTCGACCGTCCGCGCGTGGGCGCGCTGCGCCTCGAAGCGCTCGAGGGCCGGGGAGATGGCCTTGTCCCTGGTGGAGACCAGGGCCCAGGACGGGATGGTCTTCCACGCGGCTTCGGCAGCCTTGTCCATGAACGCGGAGGCGACGATGGGGCGTTGGGTGGCAGCCATCACGGCCGCCACGGCCGCGGGGAGGTCCGCGGCGAAGGCCTGGTGGAACTTGGCGGCCTGCAGGTAGAGGTCGGTACCGTTGGTGCCGTCGGCGTTGCGGAACGGTACGGGCCTGAGGGCCGCGGCGAGTTCACTGCCCGGGAACCTGTCGCCCAGTGCGCCGAGGGCCTCGCCCTTGTCCGGCATGAACGCGTTCACGAACACCAGAGACTTCACCTGGGAGTTCCCGGCGGCGGCGGTGCTGATCACCGCGCCACCGTAGGAGTGCCCGACCAGCACGATCGGTCCCTGGATGCTCTTGAGGAAGCTGGCTATGTACGCGGAGTCCCCCGCCAGTCCCCGGAGCGGATTGGCCGGGGCGACGACGCTGTACCCGTCCCGCTGCAGCCGTTCGGCCACGCCGTTCCAACTGGAGGCGTCGGCGAACGCACCGTGCACCAGCACCACGGTCGGCCTGGTCACGACTGTGGTACCCGTGTCGGCCGCTGCCGATCCGGCGGCTCCGGCGAGGACCGTCGTGGTCAGCGCCGCGGCGATCGCACGCCCACGACGGGAACGTGTCGGACGTATTCGCCGGTGCCGCGGTGCGAGAACGGGTGACACAGTCATGCGGTTCTCTCTTCGGGAGGAGGGGGACGACGCACCCAGCGTTTCCGGAGTCGGCAGGTACGGCGCGGCCCGGGAAGCAGCGGAGTGACATCGGCCGACCGTCCGGGTGAAGACAGCTCCTGACCGCATGGCGACCGGCGGATCGGGTCACCTTTTGCCGGCCCGGGGTACGGCTCCGTTCCCGGACGGACCGGGCGGGCTGCCCGGTCCGCGCTCTCCTCCGAAGGACAGCGCCCCCCTCAGGAGGTCTTCAGAAGTACCTCGATCCGGGCCAGTTCCTCGTCGCTGAACTCCAGGTGACGCACCGCGTCGACGCTGTTCTCCAACTGGGCGACACTGCTCGCCCCGACCACGGCCGACGTGACCCGTCCGCCCCGCAGCACCCAGGCCAGCGCCATCTGCGCCAGGGACTGCCCGCGCTCGGAGGCGACCTTGTCCAGTGCGCGCAGCCGGCTGATCAGCTCCGGGGTGACCGACTCGGGCGTCAGGAAGGGGCTGTCGCCCGCCGCGCGCGAGCCCGCCGGGATCCCCTGCAGATAGCGGTCGGAGAGGATGCCCTGTTCCAGCGGCGAGTAGGCGATGGAGCCGACGCCCAGCTCGTCCAGCGTCGTGAGCAGGCCGTCCTCGACCCAGCGGTCCAGCATCGAGTAGCGCGGCTGGTGGATCAGCAGCGGGGTGCCGAGGTCCTTGAGGATCCTGGCCGCCTCCCGGGTCTGCTCCGGCGAGTAGTTGGAGAGGCCGACGTAGAGCGCCTTGCCCTGCCGTACCGCGGAGTCCAGCGCCCCCATGGTCTCTTCGAGCGGGGTGTCCGGGTCGGGCCGGTGGGAGTAGAAGATGTCGACGTAGTCGAGGCCGAGCCGGGTGAGGCTCCGGTCGAGCGACGAGAGCACGGACTTGCGCGATCCCCACTCCCCGTACGGCCCGTCCCACATCAGGTAGCCCGCCTTGGTGGAGATGACGATCTCGTCCCGGAGCCGGGCGAAGTCCGTCCTCAGGGCGCGTCCCATCGCGCTCTCGGCGGCGCCGGGCGGCGGGCCGTAGTTGTTGGCGAGATCGAAGTGTGTGATGCCGAGGTCGAACGCCCGGCGGAGGATCTGCCCCTGGGTGTCCGCGGTCCGGTCGCGTCCGAAGTTGTGCCAGAGGCCGAGCGAGAGCGCGGGGAGCAGCAGACCGCTGCGTCCGGTGCGCCGGTACGGCATGGCCTGGTAGCGGTCGGGCGACGGGAGGTACATGCGGGGCTCCACGGAGAGAGGAAGGGGTGCGGGAATGCGCCGGTCTCCAGGCTCCCCGACATCGATCCAGCAGTCCAACAGAAGATTCAGGTTGGATTTATCGTCTATGTTTCTCAATCATGGAGTTGCGCCAGCTGGAACATTTCATCGCCGTCGCCGAGGAGCAGCACTTCACCCGTGCCGCCGAACGGGTCGCCGTGTCGCAGTCCGGGCTGTCGGCCTCCATCCGCTCCCTGGAACAGGAGTTGAAGACCCCGCTGTTCAGCCGGACCACCCGCACCGTGCGGCTGACCGAGGCGGGCCGCGCGCTGCTCGTGGAGGCGGAGCGCACGCTGGCGGGCGCACGGGCGGCGAAGGACGCCGTCGATGCGGTGCGGGGACTGCTGCGCGGCACGCTGACGGTGGGGGTCGAGCAGTGTGTGGCCGGTGTGCGGGTCCCGCGGCTGCTCGCGGCCTTTCACCGCAAACACCCGCAGATGGAGATCCGGCTCCGCCAGGAGGGCACGTCGAGTCTGCTGGACGGGGTGGCGGGTGGCCGGCTCGACGTCGCGTTCGCCGCGGCGGTGAGTGCCGGGGAGTGGCGTGGCAAGCTGATCCCGCTGGCGCGGGAGCGCATGGTCGTCCTGTGCGCCCCCGGTCACCGGTTCGCGCAGGCGCCCCGCGTCCCGTTCGACGAGCTTCCCGGTGAGTCGTTCATCGACTTCCATCCGGACTGGGGGCCGCGCCGCGCAGCCGACGAGGCGTTCGCGACGGCGCGGGTGCGCCGCACGGTGGGCCTTGAGGTGAACGACGTGCACAGCCTGCTGGAGCTGGTGCACGAGGGGCTGGGGATCGCCGTGGTGCCGCACCACTTCTCGCGCAAGCCCGAGGCCCTGGGGCTGGTCGCGGTGGAGCTGGACGGGGCCGACCAGCCTTTCTACGAGAGCGTCGTGGTGCTTCCGGCCGCCGGGGCGACGAGCCCCGGCGCCCGCTCGCTGATGACCTTGGTGCGCAGCGACGTGCGCGACGGCGCCACGCGCTGACCGCGGTCACCCGCCCAGCGCCGTCGCGAAGGCTCCCGCCTTCTGCTCGACCCCGCTGCACGTGTCGCTCGCCTTCGTGGTGTCCTCGTCGGTGCATTCCCGGTCGCGGAAGGTGGCCCACATGGAGAGCGCACCGACGCCGGTCCGCCGGGCGAAGGCGCGCAGAGAGGCGGCGTCGGCGAGGGTGAACGTCTCTCCGGCCATGTCGTTGACACCGAGCATCACCGTGATGTGCAGGGCCTGCCAGGCCTCGGAGTCCGACAGACCGAGTACGTCGGTGAGCTGATCGTGGGTGGCTTCGGCGGCCTGCTGCGCATAGTCGCTCATGTCGCCGTCGTGGGACGTGCTGTAGTTCATGGCCATGATGTTCACCGCGGAGAGGTCGACCTTCTGCTCGGCGGCGTCGCTCAGGAGGTCCGTGCCGGTGGTCTCCAGGCCGTCCGGCATCACGGGCAGGGTGTACGTGACGTCGAGGTGCCGCTTCTTCTGGAGCAGGCGGAGCGCCTTGTCGCGGAGGGTAAGCGACGCCCGGTCGGTCAGCGCGTCACCTTCGATGTCGAAGTCGGCCTTGGTGGCGCCCACGGCGTCGAGCACCTGGGCGTAGGCGTCGGCCAGTTCCTCGGCACTGTCGCAGGCGAGTGCCAGCTCGGTCCCCGCGGCCCCGCCGAACGAGACCCGGATGTCCGCACCGGTGGCGGTGAGTGCGGCGACGCGTGAGGCCACCGCATGGCTGGTGGGCTCGGCGGTGCCGCCCCAGAGCGGGGTGCAGGTGTCGTCGTCGGCGACGACAAAGGCGAGGTTGTACGTGTCCGGGGAACCGACGGAGTCGGTATCGGCCGCGGTCGTCGCGCTGACGTACGGGGTGTAGGCGGTCGTGGCGGCGGAGGCCGTGGGGCCGCCCGGGCGGGAGTCGCCGCCCTGGTTCGCCGCCGCGCCCGTCGTACACGCCGAGCAGGCGAGCCCGAGTGCGACGAGTCCGGCCACGACGGCGGTCGCCCGCCTCGCACGCCCCGCCGCGCCCTTCGGAGAGCCCTTCGGTGAAATGCGCATAAAGTTTGCACCTGCTCTCGTGAGAATTGTCCCGAAACAGCAACAATGAAGAACGGGGAACACCGAAAACCTCTCACACATCGCCATGTGTCCGAACCCGGATGTTTTCCCCTCGGGCCCACCGAAGATCCACCCCGGGATTATTCATTCGCCCTCTGGCAAAAGGGATATGATGATGCATCATATATCCCGCACGGAGCCCGGCTCGCGGTCGCGTTCTCAGTTCATCCACAGACTTCCCGCTTTCTCACAGCGTTCGGCCAGAAACGGCTCAGACTTCGCACATCGCAGTTCGTCAGCATGCGCAAATGCATTCCGACACCGCCATCGAGAAAAATCCGACCGGACACGGCCGGCGCAAACACGCCGGCCTGCGCAGGCCCCTGGCCGGCACCGCAGCGCAGGAAGGTCCCGTCTTCGTGGACACCTCCGGGCGCCGGGCCCGGTTGCTCCGCCGTGCGGGTATCGCCCTGGGCATCGCCTGTGTCGGTTACGCGGCCGTGCTGGGCCTCGCCTTCATGGGCGGCATCTCCATGTCGCCCTCGGAGCTGCTTCCCTTCGACGGCGCGCCCTCCGCCCAGGGCGGCCCCAACGGGATCACCCCACCGGGAGTCACCGGCGCACCCCCGAGCGGTCCTCCCGCCGACGGGGCGGGCCCGTCGCCCTCGGCATCCGTGTCCGTGTCGGTGTCCGCGACCACGGGGACCGGCTGATCCATGATGAACCGGAATCAGGTACGACCCCAGCGACGGCATGCCACGCCGAGCCGGATCGAACGCGTCCGCCGCCAGGCGGTTCCCAAGCCGCGGGTGATCATCGCCCTGCTGCTCCTGCTCGGCCTCGTCTCCGTGATGCTGCTCGACGGCTATCTGCGGGCCGAGGTCGGAAACGACCAGCGTGTCCGCTCCGACGCGAGCGCGAGCAAGGTGCCCGACAGCGTCCTCGACGGCGGGCCGTTCCTCAGCTTCCAGGGCGGCACGGCGCGGACCCGGTCCGTACCCGACAAGACGATCGTGCTCACCTTCGACGACGGCCCGGACCCCGAGTGGACCCAGAAGGTGCTCGACATCCTGGACGACAACGATGTGCCCGGCACGTTCTTCCTGGTCGGCTCGATGGTCTCGCGCTACCCGGATGTGGTGCGCCGGATGGTCGACGACGGCAACGAGGTGGGCGTCCACACCTTCACCCATGTCGATCTCTCGTACCAGAGCGCGGCCCGCGTCACTCGGGAGATCGCACAGACACAGCTCGCGCTGGCGGGAGCCGCGGGCATCACGACGACCCTCTTCCGCGCCCCGTACTCGTCGACGAACGACGCGATCGACAACTACAGCTGGCCCGTCTACAAGAAGCTCGGCGCGATGGGGTACACCAGTGTCTTCATCGACACGGACAGCGAGGACTGGCAGCAGCCGGGCGTCTCCAAGATCATCAAGTGGGCCACACCGAAGAGCGGAAAGGGCGCCTCGGTGCTCTTCCACGACGCGGGCGGCAACCGCGCCCAGACCCTCGAAGCGCTGCCCCAGTACATCAAGAAGATGAAGTCGAAGGGCTATACCTTCACCACGGTCAGCGGCGCCCAGCAACGAGCACAGGGACAGCAGGGACAGGGACAGCAGGCACAAGGGCAGCAGGCACAGGGACAGCAGACGCAGGCGCCGCAGGGCACTCCCGGCACCGCGGGCAACACCCTGCAGAGCAACCCGGAGCAGGCCGCGCACCGCACGGCCGACACCGCTACGCTCTGGGAGGGCCGCGCCCTCCTCGGTGCGGTCGCCGTCGCGGAGTGGACCGTGCCCGGTCTGGCCGCGGTCTTGGCGGTCGTGGGCGTAGCCGTGTTGGGCAGGTTCGCGATGATGCTCGTCCTCGCACGACGCCACTACCGGCAACGCAACAGACGCAGGTTCACCTGGGGGCCCTCGGTCACCGAACCGGTCAGCGTGATCGTGCCCGCGTACAACGAGAAGGAGTGCATCGCCAACACCCTCAACTCCCTGGCCGCCAGCACCCATCCCATCGAGATCGTGGTCGTCGACGACGGCTCGACCGACGGCACCGCCGAGATCGCCGAGTCCCTGGGGCTGCCGAACGTGCGGGTGATCCGCCAGCCGAACGCGGGCAAGCCCGCCGCGCTCAACAACGGTGTGCGGCACGCGCATTACGACATCGTGGTGATGATGGACGGCGACACCGTCTTCGAACCCGACACCGTTCAGCGACTCGTGCAGCCGTTCGGCGACCCGGAGGTCGGTGCGGTCGCCGGCAATGCCAAGGTCGGCAACCGCACCACCATGATCGGCGCCTGGCAGCACATCGAGTACGTGATGGGCTTCAACCTCGACCGCCGGATGTACGACCTGCTGCGCTGCATGCCCACCATCCCGGGCGCGATCGGGGCGTTTCGCCGCGATGCGGTGCTGGAGGTCGGCGGGATGAGCGAGGACACTCTCGCCGAGGACACCGACATCACGATCGCGCTGCACCGCGCCGGATGGCGCGTCGTCTACGCTGAGCATGCGCGCGCCTGGACCGAGGCGCCCGCCTCGCTGGGGCAGCTGTGGCGGCAGCGCTACCGCTGGAGCTACGGCACCATGCAGGCGCTGTGGAAGCACCGGAAATCGGTCACCGACCGGGGGCCGTCCGGTCGCTTCGGCCGGGTCGGGATGCCGCTGGTGGTCCTCTTCCAGATCGTCACGCCGGTCTTCGCACCGCTCATCGACGTGTTCACGGTCTACGCGATGATCTTTGTGGACTTCAAGGCGTCGCTGCTCGCCTGGCTGGCGGTGCTGCTCGTCCAACTGGTCTGCGCCGGCTACGCGTTCCGTCTCGACCGCGAGCGGTACCGGTATCTGCTCATGCTGCCGTTGCAGCAGATCGCGTACCGTCAGCTGATGTATCTGGTGCTGATCCACTCGTGCGTCACCGCCGCGACCGGCGGCCGGCTGCGCTGGCAGAAGCTGAAGCGCACCGGCGAGGTCGGTACACCGGCCCCCGGCACGGGGGTGCGCTGATGGGAGGCGCACACCGCAAGGGCGGACCGCAGACCGCGGTCCATGCGGAAGAGGCCGCCGCCGAGCCTGTGGTCCCGGCTGCCCCGAAAGGCGGCCGCGACCGCTACTTCGACGCGCTGCGGGCCTTCGCACTGGTCCGCGTCATCACGTACCACACGTTCGAGTGGCCCTGGCTGGGGCTGGTCTTCCCGTCCATGGGCGTGATGTTCGCACTCGCCGGATCGCTCATGGCTCGTTCGCTGGAGCGGCCCACGCTGCGCGTCATCCGCGGCCGGCTGCGCAGACTACTGATCCCCCTCTGGGTGTTCGCGCTGGTCATCGGTACGGCGATGCTGCTGCACGGCTGGCTGCCGGGACCCGATGTCCTGTACTGGGTGCTGCCGGTCGGTGATCCCCCCGGCAATGCGTGGGGCGAGCAGGCGTGGGCGGTGCTCTGGTACCTGCGCACGTATCTGTGGTTCGTGCTGCTGTCCCCGGTGCTGCTGCGCGCCTTTCGCCTGGCCCCGCTGCCCGTGCTCGCGCTTTCCCTCGTGCCTGTCCTGGCCCTGGAGACCGTGGGCAGTGTGCCGGACGGTCGCCTCGGCAGTACCCTCAGCGACCTGTCGGTGTTCCTGTTCTGCTGGCTGCTCGGCTTCGCCCACCGCGACGGTGTACTCGACCGGATGCGCCCCGCACTCGTCGTCACCGTGGCGCCGGTCCTGCTGGCGGCGGGCGCCTGGTGGGCCTTCCACCACCGGATCGACGGTTCCTACGATCTCGACGACATCCCGCTCGCCCAGGCGCTGTGGTCCGCGGGATTCGTGCTCCTGCTGCTCCGCTTCCGGCCCGACTTCGCCGGGCTCGCCCGGCATCGCGTGGCCGACCGGATCGTGAAGGTCTTCAATGCCCGTGCCGTGACGATCTATCTGTGGCACGAGGTCGCACTGATGGCGAGCGTCCCGCTGATCGATCTGATGTGGAACGTTCCCGCGTTCGAACGGGATCTGCCGCTGGACAGCATGTGGTTCCAGTTCACGGTCGCCTGGGTGCTGATCGCGGCGGCCGTGGCCCTGTTCGGCTGGGTCGAGGACATCGCAGCGAAACGGGGGCCACGACTGCTGCCGTGATCCCCGTGTCAGCCGCCGGCGAGGACGAACCAGCGGGCGGGCAGGTCGATGCGGGTGCCGTCGGGCAGGTACTCGGTCTGGGCGAGTGAGGTGTCCCCGGTGGCCAGTGTCGTCATCCCGGCCGCCCGCAGCAGATCCGGAATTTCCTCCTCGGTGGCGCCGGCCGGCTTGAGCCCGTGCTCGAAGACCCGCCGCAGTTTCCGGGGCGGTCCGCCCGGCGCCTGGGCGGCCTGCTGGAGCACGGTCCTGGAGGCGGGGGTCAGCTCGGCGACGAAGGCCCGGCCACGCTCCCCGATCAGCGTCGCGACGGCCGCGGCGACCGCCGCCCGGGCCGGCGGCTCGCTCTGATGGATCACCGCCCGCATATAGACGTTGGTGTCGCCGATCCGCTCGTGCAGAGCCCGCACCGCGTCACCGTCGACGAGGTTGAGCTGGGCGAACTCCGCGACGCCCGCGGTGTCCGCGCGGCGTGCGTGCTCGATGGCCGCGTGCGAGAGGTCCACGCCGATGGCGCGGGCGAAGCAGGTGGCGAGGTAGCGGGTCTGGGTGCCGTTGCCGCAGCCGAGGTCGACGACGGGCAGCGAGGCGTCGGCGTACGGAAGCAGCAGCTCGCTGTCGGGTACAGAGGTGAGGGACGGGTCCGAGTCCCAGATCGCCTCGCCGGGGGCGTCGGAGGTGGCCGACCAGAAGCCTTCCCACGACTCGCGGTAGCCCTGCGACACGTCCATACGCACTCCCGACTCCGTTGTATCCACCGCTGCTCAGCAACGGACTACCGCCCGGAGCGTCCCGGGGCAAGGGTGTGCGCATCATCCGTCGTCCGTGGCGGCGTCTTTCACCTGGTGTTCGACCGGGGGCGCGGGAAGCGGGTGAGTGCCTGTTCGAACCAGACGGTCTTGCCCCGTGCCGTGGTGCTCGTCCCCCACTCGCGGGCGAGGCCGCTCACCACCAGCAGTCCGCGGCCGAACTCGTCGTGGGCGGAGGCGTTGAGGAGCGCGGCCGGGGCCGGTTCGTCGTCGCTGACCTCGCAGAGCAGGGCGCCGGTCCGGACGAGGCGCAGCCCGATGTGGTGGGTGCGCCCGTGCTTCACGGCGTTGGTGACGAGTTCACTGACCATCAGTTCGGCCGACTCCACCGCCTCCGGCAGTTCCCAGTCGAGGAGCTTGCCGCGGACCAGCCGCCGGGCGCGGGCCACTTCGCGTGGGTCCAGGGCGAGTTGCCACTCGGCGACGTCGCCGTCCGGGATGCCGTTCAGCCGGGCCATCAGCAGTGCCACGTCGTCCTTGCGGCCGCCCTTCGGGTTCAGGGCGCGGATGATCGTGTCGCAGGCGTCGTCCATCGAGGCGGCGGGGTGCGCGGCGGAGGCGCAGAGTGCGGCGAGTCCCGCGCCGATGTCCTGGCCACGCACCTCGACCAGGCCGTCGGTGCACAGAACCAGCCGGTCGCCGGGCCGCACCTGCACGGTCGCGGTCTCGAAGGCGACACCGCCGACGCCGATGGGCGCACCGGTCGGCAGGTCGAGAAGCTCCGCCCGGCCGTCCTCGGCGCGGACCAGTACGGGCGGGATGTGCCCGGCGTTGGCGATCTGGAGCTCGGAGTGGATCGGGTCGTAGACGGCGTAGAGGCAGGTCGCCAGATACTGTTCACCGAGGCGCTGCGCCAGGTCGTCGAGGTTGCGCAGCAACTGGGCGGGCGGCATCTCCATGGTGGCCATCGTCAGTACGGCGGTGCGCAACTGACCCATCATCGCGGCCGAGTTGAGTCCGTGCCCCATGACGTCGCCGACGACGAGTGCGGTCCGGGAGCCGGGCAGTTTCACCGAGTCGAACCAGTCGCCGCCGATCCGGCCGAGCCGGGCGCCGGGCAGGTAGCGGGTGGCGATGTCGCAGCCCGCCATACGCGGTTCCACCTGGGGCAGCATGCTGTCCTGGAGGGTGTCGGCGACATTCTCCTGGTACGTGTACATGCGGGCGTTGTCGAGTACGAGCCCGGCACGGGCGGCGAGTTCGGCGCCCGTGGTGCGGTCCATGTCGTCGAAGGGCTCACGGCCGGGACGGCGCATCAGGACCATGAAGCCGAGCACCACGTCACGGGCCTTGAGCGGCACGATGAGCAGCGACCGGTGGGTGATCAGGGGACGCAGGTCGCGCTTCTCGAACTCGCCCGAGATCCGGTTGCTCATCTCCTCGCTGACGTACGGGATGAGGACCGGCTCACCGGTGACCATGCACTGGAAGAACGGTGTGTGCTCGGGGAAGGCGATGGACTCGCCGACCGGGACGGTGTCGTCCCAGCGGCCTGGTTCGTCGTTGTGCTCGACCCACACCCGGTGCCAGACGGTGGTGACGTCGGGCGGCCCGTCCGGGAAGCCCTCACCGGCGAGGACCGCGGCGCGCAGATGCGTACCCGCGAAGTCGGTGAAGCGGGGGACGGCGGCTCTGGTGACCTCGCGGATGGTGCGTTCGAGATCGAGGGAGGTGCCGATGCGGCCGCTGACCTCGTTGAGGAACTCCAGCCGTTCGCGGACCGCGCCGTATTCGAGGTCGAGTTCGGGGCGCGGCACGGCGCGATGTGCGTGCGAACCGTCGGCGGTGGCCTCCGGATCCCCGGCCGGACGGCGCGGCGTCCGGCGCGGCACACCCCAGTCGGGAGTGACCGGGACCCGGTCGCGGTGGCTGAACTCCAGGATCGGATAGCCCAGTTCGAGGACCTGCGAGACGATCCGGGTCGCCTGGTGGACGCTCATGTTGGGCAGGATCTCGGGGAGCCGGCCGGCCAGGTCCTGATAGCCGGGGAAGTCGGTGTGGAGTGCGAAGCCGGGGGCGATCGTCTCGCTGTCCCGGCTGCCGTTCGCATCGGCGTCGCGCAACTGCCCGGCGTCCGCGGCAAGTACGAGGAGCCGCTCGGGGCCGGGGCCGACCAGCGGGTAGGCCCACCACAGAACGTCGATCCGGCCGCGTCGAGGCTCGTCGACCCGGGCCCGTCCCGCCGCCGGATAGGCGACGCTCCCGCTGAGCGAACTGTCGAGTCCGTGGCCGAACCCGGCGTACGTACCGTCCGGCCCGGGCTCCCCGTCCTGTCGCAACGCCCCGGAGACCGGCAGGAGTTCACCGGCCGGGCAGCCGATGGCTTCCTCCCTGGCGACGCCGAAGAGCCGTCTGGCCCCGGTGGACCAGTGCGACACGAGTCCGGCCGCGTCGACGACGACCACGGCGAGCGGCACCCGTCCGGCAGTGGCGTCGCGCGACTGTGGTGCCCTCTGCGGCGGCACACCGAGGTCCATGGGTGGAAGGCTCCTTCCCTACCGCAAGGCTCTGCGGCATGTGACTCCACGGTACGGCTCCGGGTCCGGCCCTCGCCGGTCATCGGCGGAATCGACCCCAGGGGTGGTGCGCCCCGCGTGCCCCGCCGCGCACAACCGGGCAGGCGGGAGGCGCTCGGACAACCGGAACCGGAACCGGAACCGGGTCCTGCCACCAGACCCTGGCCCAGGGCCGCGGCCCTGGCCCTCTCCGTCAGTCCTCGTGCCCGAGCTGGAGGTCGCGTTCGGTGCGTCCGCCGCCCGCGACCTGGAGGACGGTCGCCACCGGCGGATACCCGGCCGCGATCACCGTGTACTCGCCGGTCGACAGGTCCACGAAGCGGAACGCCCCGTCGGGCCCGGTGGTCAGGGTGTCGACGACATTGCCCGCCGCGTCGAGGAGCGTGACCCGGGCGTCCTCGACCGGCCGTCCGCCGCTCGCCCGTACGATGCCGCGCAGCACAGCGCCACCGGCCAGTTCGATGTCCTGCCGGGTCTCTCTTGCGGCCTGCACGCTGACCGGCAGCGCAGCGGGCCGGAAGGCGGGGGCGCTGGCGGCGAGGGTGTACTCGCCGGCCACCAACTCCGAGATCACATAGCCGCCCTCGCGACCGCTGCGGGTGGACGCGACGACCTCGCCGCGCACATCAGTGAGGGTGACGGCGGCGTCCCGCACCGGGATCCCGTCGGCCGTGACGACGGTCCCGGCGAGCCTGCCCGCGCCGCCGAGCACCACATCGAGCTCGACGGGCCGTTCGCCGACGGTGACGCTGACGGCCTGCGGCTGGTGCCCGCCGGCCGCCGCGATCAGGACGTAACTGCCGGAGCCCGGCACGCTCAGCGCGTACCGCCCGTCGTCACCGCTCGCGCCCCTTCCGACCTGCTGCCCCTGGACGTCGATGAGGGTGAGGGCGGCGCGCGGGACCTTCGAACCGTCGGCGTGCTGGACGCTGCCGCACACCGGCACGCCCGAGAGGTGGACGGGCGGCGGCGGGGCGGCGGTGGTACGTGCGCCGGGGATCGAGGCGGACTCGGCAGCTGAATCGGGGCTGTGGTGGGACACCAGCGGTTTCTCCTTGAGGAAGAAGGCGATGAAGAGGCCGAGCGCGAGCACCGGCACGAGGTAGAGGAAGATCCGGGGCATCGCGTCGGCGTACGCCTGGATGTAGCTGTCGCGGAGCGCGGGCTCCATGGCATGGACCAGCTGCGGGGTGATCGACTCGGGGTCGGGGAGGTCGGCTCCGGACGGGAGGCGGACGGCGAGAGCGTCGGCGAGACGGCCCGCGAAGAGCGTCCCGAACACGGCGGCGCCGACGCTGCCGCCGATCTGCCGGAAGTAGTTGTTCGCGCTGGTGGCGGCGCCGAGGTCGGCGGGCGGTACGGAGTTCTGCACGGCCAGCACGAGCACCGGCATGATCAGGCCGATCCCGATGCCGAGCACGGCCTGCGCAATGCTGTACTCGAGGCGCGGAGTGTCGGTTTCGAGACGCGAGAGCAGCCACATGCCGAGCACCGAGATCGCACTGCCGAGGATCGGGTACACGCGGTAGCGGCCGGTACGGGAGATCAGCTGGCCGGAGACGACGGACGCCCCGACGATGCCGCCCATCATCGGGAGCATCAGCAGCCCCGATTCGGTGGCGGTGGCGCCGTCGACCATCTGCAGGAAGGTCGGCAGATAGCTGGCGGCGCCGAACAGGGCGACGCCGACGACCGCGCCGACGAGCGCGGTGACATTGAAGATCGAGTCGCGGAACAGCCGCAGCGGGATGACGGGTTCGGGGGCACGGCGCTCGACCACGAGGAAGAGCAGGGTCGTTCCGGCAGCTCCGGCGGCCAGCCCGAGGATGGTGCGCGAGCCCCAGGCGTACTCCGTGCCGCCCCAGCTGGTCAGCAGCACCACGCAGGTGGAGGCGGCGGCCAGCAGCAGGGCGCCGAGCACATCGAGGCGGGGCCGGACCGTGGGCTTGGGGAGCTTCAGTACGACGGTGATGACGGCGAGGGTGACCAGGCCGAACGGAACGTTGATGTAGAAGCACCAGCGCCAGGAGGCGTGGTCGGTGAAGAAGCCGCCGAGCAGCGGACCCGCGACGGACGCGAGACCGAACGCGGCACCGATCAGCCCCATGAAGCGGCCGCGCTCGCGAGGCGGTACGACGTCCGCGATGATCGCCTGGACCCCGATCATGAGTCCGCCGCCGCCGACGCCCTGGATGGCACGGAAGGCGATCAGTTCGTCCATGGTGCGGGACCAGCCGGCCAGCGCGGAGCCGACGACGAAGACGACGATCGCGAACTGGAAGACGCTCTTGCGGCCGAAGAGATCGCCGAGCTTGCCGTAGATCGGCAGTCCGATGGTGGAGGCGAGCAGATAGGCGGTGACCGCCCAGGACATCTTCTCCAGGCCGTGCAGCTCACCGACGATCTTGGGCAGCGCGGTGGCGACGATCATCTGGTCGAGCGCCGCGAGCAGCAGGGTGAGCATCAGCCCGAGGAAGACCAGCCGGATCCCTCGGGGGCTGATCTCCTGGGCGGCGGGATCCGTGGCGGTGGAAGCAGTTGAGGGCGATGTGGACGGGGGCTCGGTCGTCGCGCCGGGAGGGGCGGCCGTCTGCTCCCCGGCGCCGCCCGCACCGTCCGGCTCGTCCTTCACCAGAGTGATACCGCCCACCACGTGCCGCTCCCCTCGTCGCATCTGCGCCGCCCATTTCTCGCATTGCGCGACATAGAGAGGCAAACGCGACGGGGGGCGCTGACGGCGCACTCGGGGGGCTTATGCCCCGGTGGGAGCCACTACGGCGCGCAACTGGCGGGCCGGGAAAACCACCCGAACCGGTGAGGCCGGTCAGGGATGCCCGGTGCTACTTCTCGACCTCGGTGGCGAGGTTCTGCAGCAGCTCGTCGTAGATGCGCCCAAGTCCCTTGGGCGCAAAGGTCTTCTCGAAGAATCCGCCGATGCCGCCCGCACCGTTCCAGACGGTCGACACGACAGCCTTGGACTTGCCCTCGCCGGACGGAGTGACGGTCCAGGTGGTGACCATCGACGAGTTGCGGTCCTTCTCGACGAGCTGACCTTCCGTCGGCTCACTGACCTCCAGCAGACAGTCGCGGATCCGTTTGCTGGTGGCCTGAAGCTTCCAGTGGACGAGCGTGCCCTCGCCGTCACCGCCCTCGCGCACCTCGTACTCACTGAATTGACCGGGCAGCACCTTGCCCCGGACCTCCTTGTAGTCGGCCAGCGCGTCGAACACCGTTTCCGCGTCCGCCGCGATGATCCGCTCTGTCGTGGCCTCGACCTGCGCCATGGCTGCTCCTCCACCACTCGGTTGTTCGGGGTGTGCTGAGCCAATCACTTCGGGCACTCCGCTCAAAATCGGGCCTCGATCTTGACCGACCGCGGGTCGAAGGCCCGGCGGCCCGGTCCCGCCGGATGGATGGTGATGGTGATGAGCGTGTCCACCACAGCCCGTTTGCGGTCCAGGACCAGCCCCTGCCACTCCGTCACAACATCGTCAGCTGTCACGAGGTCGGCCAGGATGGACGCCCGCTGCGGGTGCGCCATCTTGGCCTCGGTCTCCGCCAGACGCCCCCGGATGCGCCGTGCCGCCCGTTTGAAGTCCTGCGGGTCCGCCTCGTCATCATCCGCGAACGCGTCCGCCAGACCGTCCAGACGCGCCCTCAGCGTCGCGGCAGTGCGCTTGAGGTCTTCAGCGTCCGGCCTGTCGCTGTCCACCAGCAGCGCCGCAGCATCCGGCCGCATGAGGAGTTGCAGCACGACCCCCAGCGGCTCGCCCGGCTCCGTGCCGGCAATCAGCTGGTCGATCGGCTCCGCCAGTCGCGCAACGTGCTTCACCCTCCGGCACCGGTAGATGCGGTTCTCGCCGGGGCCGTTCTTCGAGCCGCGCTGAGCACTGGTCATCGTCGTGCCATCGGCACACACGCCACACAAAGCGATACCGGAGAGCAGCCAGCGCCGTGCGGGCCCTGGTGACGTCCGGCGCGCTTCGTCCGTGAGGATGGCCACTGCCTCCCGCCAGGTCACCTCATCGACAACCGTCGGCCACGTCCCTGCATACGTCTCGCCACGGTACTCGCGCAGACCGGCCACACGTTCGTTCAGAAGCAGTCCGCGTACCGCGTTATGCGACCAGGGCTTGCCGTTGCGGTTCCCTACCTTGCGTTCGTTCAGCCCGGCTGCGATACCGGAAACGGTCGCCCCGGCAAGCAGCTGTTCGAACATCCCACGTATTTCCCACGCTTCGGAGTGGACCAGCTCGCTGCCGTCCGGCGTGTATCCGAAGCAACGGGGCCCCGTGGGCGCCACACCGCGCTCAATGCGCTGCAGCGTCTCGCGCTGCTGGCGCTCTGCCATCTGCTCGACTTCGAACGTGTCCACTTCACCGAGGACACCTGCGAGCATGCGACCCGACGCCGTCGACAGGTTCAATTCAGGTCCCTTGACACACAGGACGCTGACGTTGTGCTTGCGCAGAATTTCCATTCCCTCGGCGCGCTCGCGCCGGTTGCGCCACAGCCGGGACAGGTACGTCACCAGGATGACGTCAATCTCGCCCCGTTTCACCGCCTCCATCAACCGCCCGTAAGCCTCCCGAGGTTTCCCGTGGGAGGCGCTCAGATCGTTGTCGACATAACGATGATGGGCGGCGACAGGAATGCCGCGTGCCATGGCCAACTCGTCGGTGTCTTCGCGCTGCCTGGTCACGCCATCTTCTCCGGACTCTTCGTCCTTGCTGATCCGGAGGTACAGCCCGCCTGCACGAAATAGAGTCACAGGAAGCAGTATAGATACAGTGCAGCTTCACCCTGACAGTTGCGAAGCAACACGTTCGACGTCCCCAGACAACCCGCATCTATCTGACCAAATGGGTCAACTCTCATCAGAACATGTCCTTCCGTGTCCGAATGTGGGGAGCATGCGGCGGGGGCTGCACCACCCGCAGCCGCGTTCCCTCCACCACGGGAGGCCATATGACGAATCGTTCAGGAATTCTGTTCGCCATCGGTGCGACAGTCGCCGGTCTGCTGACCGGCGTTCCTTCCCCGGCGACAGCCGACGGAGTCGCGCCGCCTGCCGCGCAGCTCACATGGACCGGCTGCGCCACGAAGTCGTATCCGACGCTGCAGTGCTCAACCGTGCGCGCCCCGCTCAATCATGACGACCCGTCGGGCAGGAGCATCACCCTCGCCCTGTCTCGGATCCCGCACACCGCGAAGACGTCGCAGGGCCCCCTGCTCGTCAACCCCGGCGGCCCCGGCGGCAGCGGGCTGACGATGGCCGGCTACGTGGCGGCCTCGCTGCCGAAGGAGACCGCCGCACAGTACGACGTGATCGGGTTCGACCCGCGCGGGGTCGGGAAGAGCTCCCCGGCACTGAACTGTGTACCGAAATACTTCGAGCCGCTGCGCCCCGACCCGGTGCCGCTGGACCTCCGGACCGAGCAGGCCAACCGCGACCGCGCCGCGTCCTTCGCCGCCGCGTGCGGCGCGAAGTACCCCGATCTGCTGCCGTACATGGACACGGTGAGCACCGCCAAGGATCTCGATGTGATCCGGCAGGCCCTCGGCTCCCCACAGATCAACTACTTCGGATACTCGTACGGCACCTATCTGGGCGCGGTGTACGCCAAGCTGTTCCCGCAGCGGGTACGGCGTCTGGTGCTCGACTCGAACGTCGACCCGGACGGGGTCTGGTACGACGACAACATCGGCCAGGACTACGCGTTCGACGCCCGCCAGAAGGCGTTCGCCGCCTGGATCGCGAAGCACAACTCGACGTACGGACTGGGCAGCGACCCTGCGAAGGTCGAGGCCGCCTGGTACGCGATGAGCGAAGCGGTCAGGAAGGAACCCGCGGGCGGCACGGTCGGCATGAGCGAGCTGCAGGACACGTTCCTGCCGGGCGGCTACAACAACGGGTACTGGCCCTACCTGGCCGATACGTTCGCCTCGTACGTGAACCACCAGGACCAGGACGCGTTGGTCCGCGCGTACAAGACGCTCGGCGCCGTCGACGACAAGGGCGACAACGGCTACTCGGTCTACGCGGCCGTGCAGTGCCACGACGCCGAATGGACACGCGACTGGAACACCTGGCGCAGCGAGAGCTGGAAGGTGCACAGCAAGGCACCCTTCTACACCTGGAACAACACCTGGTACAACGCGCCGTGCGCATCCTGGCCGGTGGAGCCGCTCAACCCGGTACGGGTCTCCAACGACGCACTCCCGCCGGTGCTGCTCTTCCAGGCCACGGAGGATGCGGCCACGCCGTACGAGGGCGGGGTCACCCTGCATCGCAAACTCCGCGGCTCCAGCCTGGTCGTCGAACAGGGCGGCGGCAACCACGGCATCACGCTGAGCGGCAACAAGTGCCTGGACGGGTACTTGGTGGACTACCTCGACAAGGGCACCGTCCCGCGCGGCAACGGCAGCAGTGCCGACGCGGACGCGGTCTGCCCGAAGTCGCCCGACCCGGAGCCGCCGGCCGCCGGGGCATCGGCGAAGACGCTGCGGAGCCCGACGGCGGACGGAGGCGGCGCGCTGCACGGGATGCTCGGCTTCCGCAGATGACGGGAGAGGGGCCGGACTCCGGCCGCCGTGACCCGAGCGCACGCCCTCGGGGGCGTACGCCACCATGGTCCGTATGACGACACGGCCCACCTCCGCGTACGCCCCCGACCTGTCCGTCAGATCCATGACCATCGACGACTGCGAGGCCGTCGCGACGATCCGGGTGCGCGGCTGGCAGGCCGCGTACACCGGGCTGATCCCGCAGGCGTATCTGGACGCGATGGACATCGCCGAGGACGCGCAGCGGCGGCGCGGCTTCTTCGCCGAACGCAACACGGTCGTCAATGTGGTGGCCGAGCGGCCTGGCCCGGGTGTGATCGGCTGGGCCTGTTACGGCCCGTACCGCGCGGACGGCAGGCGGCTCGCCCGCGGCGAGTTGTACGCCATCTATGTGCTGCCCGAGCAGCGCGGGACCGGGGTCGGCCGCGCCCTGATGGCGGAGATCCTGGCGCGCTCCGCCGCGGACGGGTTCCCCGATCTGTCGCTCTGGGTCCTCAAGGAGAACGCACCGGCCCGCCGCTTCTACGAGCGTGCGGGCTTCGCTCCGGACGGCGCCGAGGAACCCTTCCAGGTCGGCGGCGTCCTCGTGCCCGAGGTGCGTTACGTACGTCCGCTCAGCCCGCCGGCAGCCGGCTGATCGCCTCCTCGGCCGCGCCGCCGAGCCTCGGGTGCGGCAGCGCCGCCTGCAGGACCGGGCGGGCCTGTGCGTCGCCGAGCTGCCCCAGCCCCTCCACACAGGCCAGCGCGACCCGCCAGTGCGGCTCGTCCGGTGCCAGCAGCCTTTCCAGGGTGCTGATCAGCGTCGGGACGGACTCGGGGGCCCGCAGGGCGGTGAGCAGCCGCACCGGGTGCAGGGCGTAGGCGGTGCGCAGGGTGTTGGTCGCGAGGGCGGCGGCGGCCCGGGGCGTGCGCGGGTCGCCGAGGCGCACCAGAGCATGGGCGGCGGAGACACAGCGCTCCGGGTCGCGGTGGTTGAGCAGCAGGACCAGCGCCTCGAAGGCCCGTCTGTCGCCGCCGCAGCCGAGCCGGAACGCGGCGATCTCGCGCGCCCAGAGCGGGCGTTCGCGTTCCACTAGGACCCGAGCCAGCTCCTCGTCGTCCTCGGTGGCGAGCAGCCTGCGGTACGCCGCCGACTCCCCCGCCTCGTCCCCCAGCCGGTCGGCCAGCGACCGGAACTCCTCGTCCATGACCGTCAGCGTATCGGCGGACACGGCGAGTGTGAGCGGGCACACAACAACTCGGGGCTGGCGCGCTCGTTACTCGCCGGTTAACCTCATATGAGCGGGACACACTCCCCGCCGACTCCAGTGGCCTGGTGACGCAGCCACCCGGAGTGCTTGTCGGTTCGGCAGCTTTGCGAGACGTGACTCCGGGACAGAGTCCGTCACCCCCATCCCGGTCCGGGTGTGTTCGGTACACCCCCGGCCCCGAGCACCACGACATGCAGTTTCCGCACGCCATGCGCCGGTCGGGCCCCACGGCCCCACCAGATCCGTGCGCGTCGTGCGCCCACACAGTCGTCACTCATCCCTGGAGTCCCGTGATGGACACCCCGCTCTCCACCATTGCCGTCGTCGGCCTCGGCACCATGGGCACCGGCATCGCCGAGGTCCTCGCCCGGGCCGGCCGCGAGGTCATCGGTATCGACATCAGCGAGGCGGCCGCGCGTCAGGCCGTTGCCGCCCTCGAAGCCTCCACCGCCCGCGCAGTGCAGAAGGGGCGGATCACCGAGGGCGAGCGGCACGACGTCCTCGCCAGGTTCCGTACCTTCTCCGATCTGCAGGCCGCCGCGGACGCGCAGCTCGTCATCGAGGTCGTGCCCGAGTCGTACGAGATCAAGCAGCAGCTCTTCCGGGAGCTCGACGCGATCACCTCCCCCACCGCGATCCTGGCGACCGGCACCAACGCCCTGTCGGTGACCCGGCTGGCCGCCGAGTCGCAGCACCCCGAGCGCGTGATCGGTCTGCACTTCTTCAACCCGGCGCCCGCGATGAAGCTGGTCGAGGTGGTCTCCTCGGTGCTGACCGCGCCGCCGGCCGTCGAGGCGGTCACCACGCTCGCCCGTGAGCTGGGCAAGGAGCCGGTCGCGGTGGGCGACCGGCCGGGGTTCGTCGCCGACGGGCTGCTGTTCGGCTACCTGAACCAGGCCGCCGCGATGTACGAGGCGAGCTACGCCTCCCGTGAGGACATCGACGCGGCCATGAAGCTGGGCTGCGGGCTGCCCATGGGCCCGCTCGCCCTGCTCGACCTGATCGGGGTCGACACCGCCCGTACCGTCCTGGAGGCGATGTACTCCGAGTCGCACGACCGGCTGCACGCCCCTGCGCCGATCCTCAAGCAGCTCAGCGAGGCCGGGCTGACCGGCCGCAAGTCGGGCCGTGGCTTCTACACGTATGCGACGCCGGGCAGCCAGACCGTGGTGCCGGACGCGAAGACGCCGCAGGAGAGCACCGGAGCGACGGCCGGGCGCACCGTGCGGTCGGTGGGTGTCGCCGGCTCCGGAACGATGGCCTCGGGCATCGCGGAGGTCTTCGCGAAGGCCGGTTACGACGTGGTGATCGCCGCGCGCAGCCAGGAGAAGGCTGACACGGCGAGGGGCCGGATCGCCAAGTCGCTGGAGCGTTCCGTCACCAAGGGGCGGCTGACGGCCGAGGCGCGGGACGAGACCCTCGCCCGCATCACCGCGGCCGGTTCGCTGGACTCGTTCGACGACGTCGATCTCGCGGTCGAGGCGGTCGCCGAGGACCTGGCGGTCAAGCAGCAGCTGTTCGCCACGCTGGACAAGGTCTGCAAGCCGGGTGCGGTGCTCGCCACCACCACGTCGTCTCTGCCGGTCGTGGCGTGTGCACGGGCCACCTCGCGTCCGCAGGACGTCATCGGGATGCACTTCTTCAACCCGGCGCCCGCGATGAAGCTGGTCGAGGTGGTCCGTACGGTGCTCACGGACGACGACGTCCACGCCACCGTCCGTGAGGTGTGCGGGAAGATCCGCAAGCACCCGGTGGACTGCGGGGACCGGGCCGGTTTCATCGTCAACGCGCTGCTGTTCCCGTACCTCAACAACGCGATCAAGATGGTCGGGGAGCACTACGCGAGCCTCGACGACATCGACGCCGCGATGAAGCTGGGCGGCGGCTACCCGATGGGTCCGTTCGAGCTCCTCGACGTCGTCGGGCTCGATGTCTCGCTCGCCATCGAGAAGGTGCTGCACAGCGAGTTCCGCGACCCGGGTCTGGCCCCGGCGCCGCTGCTGGAGCATCTGGTGGCCGCCGGCTGCCTCGGCCGCAAGACGGGGCGCGGCTTCCGCGAATATGCCCGGCGCTGAGGGCCGGCGGGCTCCTGCCCGGCCGGCCGGGCATCCGGCCGGGCGGGACCGCCCGGCCGACCCCCAGCCGGCTCCCGGGCCGGGAGCCGGCTGGGGCGGGCTGCTCGATCCGCCGCCACCGCCTTCGACATGGGAGGCGCCGCCCGGCGGCCCGCCCCCGCAGGCGCGCTCTCCTGCGCCGATGCAGTACGTTCACACCATGTCCCAGCCCGCCAGGTCCCCCCGTGTCTCCACCGCACCCGACGCCCCGGAGAGTGCCGCAGGCACGCGCGCCGCCGCCCAACGGCTCAAGATGCGCCGCGAACTGGCCGCCGCAGCGATGGAGCTTTTCGCCACGAAGGGGTACGAGGCGACGACGGTCGACGAGATCGCGGGCGCCGCGGGCGTCGCCCGGCGGACCTTCTTCCGGCACTTCCGCTCCAAGGAAGAGGCGATCTTCCCGGACCACGACGACACCCTCGTCCGGGCCGAGGCCGTCCTCAATGCCGCCCCCGCGCACGAGCACCCGCTCGACACCGTCTGCCGCGGCATCAAGGAAGTCATGAAGATGTACGCGGCGAAGCCCGCGGTCTCCGTGGCCCGCTACAAGCTGACCCGTGAGGTCCCCACCCTGCGGGAGGCCGAGATCGCCTCGGTGGCCCGCTACGAGCGGCTGTTCACGCGCTATCTGCTGGGCCATTTCGACGAGCGCGACCACCACGTCGGCAATGACGATCCGCTGCTGGCGGAGGTCGCGGCGTCCGCCGTCGTCACCGCGCACAACCATGTGCTGCGCCGCTGGCTGCGGGCGGGCGGCCAAGGTGACGTGGAGGCCCAGCTCGACCACGCGTTCGCCATCGTCCGGGACACGTTCGGGACCGGGATCGGCGCGGGCCGGATCGCCGGGACCGAGCCCGCGTCCCCGCCGGCCGCCGCTTCCGTGAGCACGGAGGGCGAGGTGCTGGTCGCGGTGGCGCGCACCGACGCACCGCTCGACGAAGTGATGCGCACGATCCAGCAGGCGCTCAAGGACCACTGAGCGGGAGCCTGCCGGCCGAACCGCTCCGTCGACCCCCGCATGCCGGACGGGCTCGCTGTCGAAGCCCGTCCGGCATACGCGTGCCCGAGCGCCGAAACCTGGTTGCAGTCCGTACACGCCGGTGTTGTGGTGGGCGCATGACTCATGATCACGACGCCCTGCTGTCCCTCTTCGACCACGAGATGCGCGAGCATGCCCGACCCGACGGCCCCGGTGTCCGCGTCGAGCGCACCGCCGATGTCGTACGTCAGGTCGGCGCGGCCGACGACTGGAACGGCGTGGTCTGGTCGGCGCCGGATCTGGACGCCGTCCGGGCGGATGCGGCGATCGCGGCTCAGGTGGAACGCTTCACCGCGCTCGGCCTCGACGAGTTCGAGTGGAAGCTGTACGCGCACGACCGGCCGGCGGACCTGGGGCAGCGGCTGCGGGCGGCCGGCTTCGTCGCGGAGGAGCCGGAGACCCTGCTGATCGCTCCGGTCGCGGACCTCCCGACCGCGGTGGAGCTCCCCGAGGGCGTCCGGCTGCGTACGGTGACCGATGCGGCCGATGTGGAGCTGATGGCCCGGGCCCATGAGCGGGCGTTCGGCTCGGACTGGTCGCGGCTGCGGCATCAGGTGCTGGCTCGGCTGACCGAGGCCCCGGACAGCTTCGTCGGGGTGCTGGCCATGGTGGGCGACGAGCCGGTGAGCTCGGCCCGCATGGAGCTGTACCCCGGCACCGGCTTCGCGGGGCTCTGGGGCGGCGGGACGGTCGAGCCGTGGCGCGGGAAGGGCATCTACCGGGCGCTGGTGGCCTTCCGTGCCGCGATCGCCACCGAGCGTGGCTACACATATCTGCAGGTCGACGCGACCGACCAAAGCCGTCCGATCCTCCAGCGGCTCGGATTCACCGCACTGAGCACCACCACGCCGTATGTCCACCGGCGCACGACCTGACCCCACCGAGCGGCACAGAACAGCCCGAACCACCTCTCATGTTGCTCATCCGTGCCGGGCAGATGACATGTGAGAGAAATTGTTGGCACCCAGTGCCTTGCCAGGTGTCACGGAGTGCCATACGTTGAAGTTGTCCGGGCGGCCGGCGTGCAGAGACCTCACGTACGCCGGCTGTCCCCGCAAGCCATGTGCCTGCGCGCCCGGACGCCTGCGTCACAGGCAAACCCTTCTGCTCCACCAGAGCAGGCCGAAGCCTTACCAGCCGAACCGACGGCAGCACCTCCACAACGCACCCCACCCCCGCAGGGACCCTCAGGCGTCCCTCGAGCATTCCCCGCGCACCCGGCCCCGGCCGAGCAGGGGAGACACCATCCCGGAGGCACACCGTGAAGGAAATCCTGGACGCGATCCAATCGCAGGACAGCACGGCCGCAGATTTCGCGGCCCTGTCCATCCCTGAGTCGTACCGCGCGGTGACCGTGCACAAGGACGAGACGGAGATGTTCGCCGGGCTCGCCTCCCGCGACAAGGACCCCCGCAAGTCACTGCACCTCGACGACGTCCCGGTGCCCGAGCTCGGGCCCGGCGAGGCACTGGTCGCCGTCATGGCCAGCTCGGTGAATTACAACTCGGTCTGGACCTCGATCTTCGAGCCGATGTCCACCTTCGGCTTCCTGGAGCGCTACGGGAAGCTCAGCGAGCTCACGAAGCGCCACGACCTGCCGTACCACGTCATCGGCTCCGACCTGGCGGGCGTCGTCCTGCGCACCGGCCCCGGCGTCAACGCCTGGCACCCCGGTGACGAGGTCGTCGCGCACTGCCTCTCGGTCGAACTGGAGTCCTCGGACGGCCACAACGACACGATGCTCGACCCCGAGCAGCGGATCTGGGGCTTCGAGACCAACTTCGGCGGCCTCGCCGAGATCGCGCTCGTCAAGTCCAACCAGCTGATGCCGAAGCCGGAGCACCTGAGCTGGGAGGAGGCCGCCGCGCCCGGCCTGGTCAACTCCACCGCCTACCGCCAGCTCGTCTCGCGCAACGGCGCCGGCATGAAGCAGGGCGACAACGTGCTGATCTGGGGCGCCAGCGGCGGACTCGGTTCGTACGCCACGCAGTTCGCGCTGGCCGGTGGCGCCAACCCGATCTGCATCGTCTCCAGCGAGCAGAAGGCGGAAATCTGCCGGAAGATGGGCGCAGAGGCGATCATCGACCGCAACGCCGAGGGCTACAAGTTCTGGAAGGACGAGCACAACCAGGACCCGCGCGAGTGGAAGCGGTTCGGCAAGCGCATCCGTGAGCTGACCGGCGGCGAGGACGTGGACATCGTCTTCGAGCACCCGGGCCGCGAGACGTTCGGCGCCTCGGTGTACGTGACCCGCAAGGGCGGCACGATCGTCACCTGCGCCTCCACGTCGGGCTACAACCACGAGTACGACAACCGCTACCTGTGGATGTCGCTGAAGAAGATCGTGGGCTCGCACTTCGCCAACTACCGCGAGGCGTGGGAGGCCAACCGGCTGATCGCCAAGGGCAAGATCCACCCGACGCTGTCGAAGGTCTACTCCCTGGAGGAGACCGGGCAGGCCGCGTACGACGTGCACCGCAACCTCCACCAGGGCAAGGTCGGCGTGCTCGCACTGGCCCCCCGCGAGGGTATGGGTGTGCGCAACGAGGAGCTGCGCGAGCAGCACATCGACGCCATCAATCGCTTCCGGGACGTCTGACATGAGCGGGCGTCAGAAGGACCGCCCGTGGCTCATGCGGACGTACGCCGGCCACTCGACCGCCGAGGCGTCCAACGAGCTCTACCGGCGCAACCTCGCCAAGGGCCAGACCGGTCTGTCGGTCGCCTTCGACCTGCCGACCCAGACGGGTTACGACCCCGACCACATCCTCGCCCGCGGCGAGGTCGGCCGGGTCGGCGTGCCCGTCTCGCACCTCGGTGACATGCGGCGGCTGTTCCAGGACATCCCGCTGGAGCAGATGAACACCTCGATGACGATCAACGCCACCGCGATGTGGCTGCTGGCGCTCTATCAGGTGGTCGCCGAGGAGCAGGGCGCCGACGCCACGAAGCTCCAGGGCACGACGCAGAACGACATCGTCAAGGAGTACCTCTCGCGCGGGACGCATGTCTTCCCGCCCGGTCCCTCGCTGCGGCTGACCACCGACATGATCACGTACACGGTCAACCACATACCGAAGTGGAACCCGATCAACATCTGCAGCTATCACCTGCAGGAGGCGGGGGCCACTCCGGTCCAGGAGATCGCGTACGCCATGTCGACGGCGATCGCCGTGCTCGACGCGGTCCGTGACTCCGGGCAGGTGCCCGAGGAGAAGTTCGGCGATGTCGTCGCCCGTATCTCCTTCTTCGTGAACGCGGGCGTCCGCTTCATCGAGGAGATGTGCAAGATGCGCGCCTTCGGCCGCATCTGGGATCAGGTCACCCGCGAGCGGTACGGCATCACCGACGCCAAGCAGCGCCGGTTCCGCTACGGCGTCCAGGTCAACTCCCTCGGGCTGACCGAGGCGCAGCCGGAGAACAACGTCCAGCGCATCGTCCTGGAGATGCTGGCGGTCACCCTCTCCAAGGACGCCCGCGCCCGGGCCGTCCAGCTGCCCGCCTGGAACGAGGCGCTGGGGCTCCCCCGGCCCTGGGACCAGCAGTGGTCGCTCCGGATCCAGCAGGTTCTCGCGCACGAGAGCGATCTGCTGGAGTACGAGGACATCTTCGCGGGTTCGCATGTGATCGAGGCCAAGGTGGACGCCCTGGTCACCGAGTCGCTCGCGGAGATCGACCGGATCCAGCAGATGGGCGGCGCCATGGCGGCCGTCGAGTCCGGCTACCTCAAGTCGGAGCTGGTCTCCTCGCACGCACAGCGGCGGGCCCGCATCGAGGGCGGCGAGGAGAAGATCGTAGGCGTCAACATCTACGAGACGACCGAGCCGAACCCGCTCACCGCGGACCTCGACGGCGCGATCATGACGGTCGACCCGGCCAACGAGGCCAGGGTGGTCGCGGCGCTCCACGAGTGGCGCGACAACCGTGACGAGGCGCGCGCCTCCGAGGCACTGGCGGCGCTGAAGAAGGCCGCGGCCGGCACCGACAACATGATGGAAGCGACCGTGGAGTGCGCCCGCGCGGGTGTCACCACCGGCGAGTGGTCGTGGGCGCTGCGCGACGTGTTCGGCGAGTTCCGGGCCCCGACGGGCGTCTCGTCCGCACCGGTCGCGGTGACCGCGGAGGCGGGAACGCCGCTCGCCCTGGTCCGCGAGAAGGTCGCCCGCACCGCCGGCGACCTCGGCACCGGACGGCTGCGGCTGCTGGTCGGCAAGCCGGGCCTGGACGGGCACTCCAACGGCGCCGAGCAGATCGCCGTACGGGCCCGTGACGCCGGGTTCGAGGTCGTCTACCAGGGGATCCGACTGACCCCCGAACAGATCGTCTCGGCCGCGCTCGCCGAGGACGTGCACTGCGTCGGTCTGTCGATCCTGTCCGGCTCGCACGCCGAGCTGGTGCCGGACGTGCTGAACCGGCTGCGCGAAGCCGGCGCCAACGACATACCCGTCATCGCGGGCGGGATCATTCCGCCCGCCGACGCCACCGCGCTGATCGAGGCGGGCGTCGCCGCCGTATTCACCCCGAAGGACTTCGGCATCACGGAGATCATCGGCCGTATCGTCGACGAGATCCGGAAAGCGAACAAGCTCGACCCTCTGGAGGTCCCCGCATGACCCAGCCCGTGAACCGTCTGCGTCCGCGTCGCTCCTGCCTGGCTGTGCCGGGCTCGAACCCGCGGTTCCTGGAGAAGGCCCAGGGCCTCCCGGCCGACCAGGTCTTCCTGGACCTCGAGGACGCCTGCGCCCCGCTCGCCAAGGAGGGCGCCCGGCACCACATCGTCGACGCGCTGAACAACGGCGACTGGACGGGCAAGACCCGGGTCGTGCGCGTCAACGACTGGACGACGCACTGGACGTACCGCGATGTGATCACGGTGGTCGAGGGTGCCGGCCAGAACCTCGACTGCATCATGCTGCCGAAGGTCCAGGACGCCCAGCAGGTCATCGCCCTCGATCTGCTGCTCACCCAGATCGAGAAGACCATGGGCTTCGAGGTCGGGAAGATCGGCATCGAGGCACAGATCGAGAACGCCAAGGGCCTGGTGAACATCGACGACATCGCCGCCGCCTCGCCGCGCCTGGAGACGCTGATCTTCGGCCCGGCCGACTTCATGGCATCGATCAACATGAAGACCCTGGTCGTCGGCCAGCAGCCGCCCGGCTACGGCGCGGACGCGTACCACTACATCCTCATGCGCATCCTGATGGCGGCGCGTACGCACGACCTCCAGGCGATCGACGGTCCGTTCCTGCAGATCCGTGACGTGGACGCGTACCGCGAGGTCGCCGGCCGCGCGGCGGCACTCGGCTTCGACGGCAAGTGGGTGCTGCACCCCGGCCAGGTCGACGCGGCCAACGAGGTGTTCTCGCCGTCGCAGGAGGACTACGACCACGCCGAGCTGATCCTCGACGCGTACGAGTGGTGCACCTCGGAGGCGGGCGGCAAGAAGGGTTCGGCGATGCTCGGCGACGAAATGATCGACGAGGCGAGCCGGAAGATGGCCCTGGTCATCGCGGGCAAGGGCCGCGCGGCCGGTATGCAGCGCACCTCCAAGTTCGAAGCTCCGGAGGCCTGACCATGCAGTTCGGACGCACCTATGAGGAGTTCGAGGTCGGTGCGGTGTACAAGCACTGGCCCGGAAAGACGGTCACGGAGTACGACGACCACCTTTTCTGTCTGCTCACCATGAATCATCACCCGCTGCACATGGACAGCAACTACGCGGAGAAGACGACCGATTTCGGCAAGAACGTTGTGGTCGGCAACTACATCTACTCGCTGTTGCTCGGCATGTCCGTCCCCGACGTGTCCGGAAAGGCGATCGCCAACCTGGAGGTCGAGTCGCTCAAGCATGTCGCGCCGACCTTCCACGGCGACACGATCTACGGCGAGACGACCGTCCTCGACAAGACTCCGTCAAAGTCCAAGAGTGACCGCGGAATCGTTTACGTGGAGACCAAGGGCTACAAGCAGGACGGAACACTCGTCTGCGTGTTCCGCCGCAAGGTGATGGTCCCCACCGAGACGTACATCAAGGAGCGCGGCGGCGAGCAGCCCGGCCGCCCGGAGCTGAACCAGCCTTCGCAGAAGAACGTGGAGAAGTAGCCATGACGCGACTCGCCCAGACCGCCGGTCTGAACGACATCCAGCAGGAAATCCTCTCCACGGTCCGGGATTTCGTCGACAAGGAGATCATTCCGGTCGCGACCCAGCTGGAGCACCGCGACGAGTACCCGACGGAGATCGTCGAGGGGCTCAAGGAACTGGGCCTGTTCGGGCTGATGATCCCCGAGGAGTACGGGGGCCTGGGTGAGTCGCTTCTCACATACGCGCTCTGCGTGGAGGAAATCGCGCGCGGCTGGATGAGCGTGTCGGGAATCATCAACACGCACTTCATCGTGGCGTACATGCTCAAGCAGCACGGCACCCAGGAACAGAAGGACACGTTCCTGCCGCGGATGGCACTGGGCGAGGTCCGGGGCGCGTTCTCGATGTCCGAGCCGGCACTGGGCTCCGACGTCGCGGCGATCACCTCCAAGGGCGTCAGGGACGGCGACGAGTACGTCCTGAACGGCCAGAAGATGTGGCTGACGAACGGCGGTACGTCCTCGCTCGTCGCCGTGCTGTGCCGAAGTGACGAAGGCCACCCCGAGGGAACGGCCCCGCACAAGTCGATGACGACCTTCCTGGTGGAGAAGGAGCCGGGCTTCGGCGAGGTCCGGCCGGGGCTCACCATTCCCGGGAAGATCGACAAGATGGGTTACAAGGGCGTCGACACGACGGAACTCATCATGGACGGACTACGCATTCCGGCCAATCGTGTACTCGGCGGCACCACCGGCCGAGGGTTTTACCAAATGATGGACGGTGTCGAGGTCGGCCGGGTGAATGTGGCCGCGCGTGGTTGCGGCGTCGCACAGCGTGCATTCGAGCTGGGCGTCTCCTACGCTCAGCAGCGTCACACCTTCGGAAAGCCGATCGCCCAGCACCAGGCGATCCAGTTCAAGCTGGCCGAAATGGCCACCAAGGTCGAAGCGGCGCATGCAATGATGGTGAATGCAGCACGCAAAAAGGACTCCGGGGAACGAAACGACCTGGAGGCAGGGATGGCGAAGTACCTCGCCTCCGAATACTGCAAGGAAGTCGTCGAGGACGCCTTCCGCATCCACGGCGGTTACGGCTTCTCCAAGGAGTACGAGATCGAGCGCCTCTACCGGGAGGCCCCGATGCTGCTGATCGGTGAAGGTACCGCCGAAATCCAGAAAATGATCATTGGGCGCCGACTCCTCGAGGAGTACCGGTTCCAGGGCTGATCGTCCCCTTCGAGGTGATTTAGCCGCGAAGAAGATCACACCCTGTCATCCTCAGCCGGTGCCTTCCAGCCGTCCGACTCGGCTGTTGGCTTGCCCAGTTGCGGCTCGCACCCGATAGCATCGCCGGAAAAGCCGCCGTCCCCCGTTGCCAGCGCGGCATCATCCGCTACGAAGGTCATCCATGCCCGACAGCCAAACCTCTGCATCACGCGGCGGAGTCCGCCTTGCGCGCGGAGCTTCGCCGTGGCTCCTCCCGACCGTCGCCACCGCGGCGCTCAGCCTCACCCGGGCCCGCAAGTCCGGACGCTGGGCCGCCGTGGCCGTGCCCACCACCGCCCTCGCGGCGGGCATGCTGTGGTTCTTCCGCGACCCCGAGCGCGAGATCACCCAGGGCCGAGTCATCTCTCCGGCCGACGGTGTGGTGCAGAGCATCATGCCGTGGAAGGACGGGCGCACCCGCGTCGCGATCTTCATGAGCCCGTTGAATGTTCACGTCAACCGCGCGCCCCTGGCCGGCACGGTGACATCGGTCGAGCACATCCCCGGTGGGTTCGTCCCGGCGTTCAACAAGGAGAGCGAGAACAACGAGCGCGTTGTCTGGCACTTCGACACCGAGCTCGGTGACATCGAGATGGTGCAGATCGCGGGTGCGGTTGCCCGTCGCATCGTCCCGTACATCCCGCAGGGCACGAAGGTGGAGCAGGGCGAGCGCATCGGCCTGATCCGCTTCGGCTCCCGGGTCGACATCTACCTTCCGGAAGGTATCGATGTCGCGGTCGAGGTCGGCCAGGCCACCACCGCGGGGGTGACTCGAATTGACCGTGATTGATCCCGACACACAGGCCGGCTGGGTGCCGGAGGCCGAGGCCGAGGACGACGTCGAGGACATGCCGCTCTCTCTGCGGCTGTCGATAGCGGACACCCTCACTCTCGGTAACGCCACGTGCGGTTTCATGGCGGTGTACTTCACCACCACGGGGATCCTCATCCCGCACCTCACGGGCAGCGACGAGAGCGGCATGGCCCGGCACTCCGCGGCCACCGCCGTGATCCTGATGCTCCTCGCCGCGGTCTTCGACCTCTTCGACGGGCTGGTGGCGCGCAAGCTCCGCAGCTCGCCGATGGGCGCGGAGCTGGACAACCTCTCGGACCTGATCAGCTTCGGCCTCGCCCCGGCGTACTTCGTACTCGTGTACGGCATGGTCGCGGACGACGCACACCAGAGGGTGTCGGCGCTCGCGGCGATCGTCGTGCTGCTGGCCGTGGTGCTGAGACTGGCCAGATTCTCCTGCGTGACCATGAAGGACGGCATGTTCCAGGGCATGCCGAGCCCCTTCGGAGCGCTCACGGTCGTCTCGATCGTCCTCCTGGAGCTGCCCTTCGTACCCACGCTGCTCGCGATCGTCGGAGTGGCGTGGCTGATGGTCAGCCGGGTCGAGTACCCGAAGCCGCGGGGTGTCCTCGCGGTGGCCATGCTCAGCTGGATCGTCGGCGCGATGGGACTGCTCGCCGCCTGGGCGTTCGACGCCCCCGGCGGTCAGCTGCTCCTGCAGACCGGCTGCGCGCTGCAGGTGGTCCTGGGAGCGGTCATCCCGCTCTTCGCGACGGCACGGCGGGTGAACACCTTCCGCGACAACCGACGCGAGGCACGGGCGGCTCAGCTGCCCTAGCGGTACAGCACAAGACGTACGAGGGCCCGGGTGCTTCCCCAGCACCCGGGCCCTCCTGCATGTCCTACGGCACCCGTGACGAGCAGCCACCGCCGCGATCGGGGCCCGGGCCCTCGTGCGTGCCCCGTGTCCTGTGCGGGCGGCCCCCGCTACGCCGGGTCCCAGCGGGCGGCGAGCAGGAGCGCGATGTCGTCGGGCCGGTCTGACTCCTGCTTCGCCTCCCGGATGACCAGGTCCGCCATGTCGGCGAGCGACGGCACATCGGCTCGCTCGATCGTGGAGCGCAGCCGTTCGATGCCCAGATCGATGTCGGCCCCTGCCTGCTCGACCAGTCCGTCGGTGAACAGTGCCAGGATCGCGCCGGGGTCCAGGAGGAAGTCGCTGACCGGGTAGGACGCACGGGGGGCGACACCGAGCACGATGCCGCCTGGCAGGTCCAGGACCTCGGTCGTGTGGTCGGGATGGCGGAGCAGGGGCTGCGGGTGCCCGGCCCGGACCGCCTGGGTCCGGCCGGTGACGGGGTCGAGGACGACGTAGCAGCAGCTGGCGATCTGGCCGGGGTCGAGGTCGATGAGCAGCCGGTTGGTGCCGCTCACCACCTCCTGCGGATCGTGCCCGCTGAGAGCGAAGGCCCTTACCGCGCTGCGCAGTTGGCCCATGGTCGCGGCCGCGGCGACTCCATGCCCCTGGACGTCCCCGACGATCAGGGCCAGGCCGCGCTCCGTCTCGACGACGTCGTACCAGTCGCCTCCGATATCCATGCCCTGGGTGCCGGCGAGATACCTCCCGGCGGTGTCGACGTGTTCGAGTACGGGCAGCCGGTGCGGCAGCAGGGCGTTCTGCAGGCCACGGGCCAGGGCGGATTCCGTGTCGTATCGCTGGGCCCGCTGGAGGGACTGGGCGATGAGGCCGGCGAGCGCGGTGAGGACCGTGCGTTCCTCGGGGGTGAAGCCGCGCGGGTGGTCGAAGCCGAGGATGCAGGAGCCGACGGGCCGCCCGGACGCGATCAGCGGCAGGAACGCGCGGGCGCCGACGTCGGCGTCCAGGGGGATGCCGGGGTAGGCGGCGGCCAGGTGCTGCATGGACTCGAAGAAGATCGGGCGGCCGGTGGTGAGCGTCTCGACGCCGGGCAGGTGGGCAGTGAGGGACACCCCGTCGAAGCGGTCCAGGAAGCCCTGCGGGAAGCCGGTCTCCCAGGCCAGGTAGAGGTGCCGCTCGTTCAGCAGGTAGATGGCCAGTTGCCTGCCGCCGAACGCGGGCAGCAGTTCCTCAGTGACCACCACCGAGACCTGGCGTGCCGTGACGGCCTCCGTCAGCGCGATGGCGAGGGCGACCGGCCGGTAGAGCGCGGACGCCCGGTCGGCCGGGGAGCCGAGCCCCACGCCCGGCGTGACGACGGACCCCGGAGTATAGGCCGGCTCCGTGGCGGCGAGCGTGGCTGTCACTCCGTCGCGGCCCGGGTACAGGGACACCGACAGCCAGTCGTCGGCGTCGCGCCGCGCGAGGAAGTGCACCGGGTCGTGGGAGAGCAGCGCGGCCCGGTGGTGGTCGTCGTACGCGGGGTGTCCGAACCACGGCAGGACCTCCCACAGGACGCGTCCGACCAGGTCGGCGCCTGCCCGGTCGAGCAGCTCCTCCGCGAGAGGGTTGACGTAGGTGATCCGTCCGAGCCGGTCGAACGACATGATGCCGCGCGGCAGCCGGTCGGCCGCCTCCCCGACGATCGCTCCGGCGCCGAGGTCGACGAGGAAGCCGGTGAGACGACCGGCCGCGCCGTCACCGGGCGGCCCGGTCCGGCGGCTGGAGAGTTCGAGGAAGTTCGTCCGGCCGTCGGGGCCGCGCAGCCGCAACCGGCGTACGACCGGGCCGGGCGATCCGGCCGCCCGGCGGGCGACGGCGCACAGCCCGCACACGTCCTCCGGGGCCAACAGCGCCGTCAGCGCGTCGATGGTGCCCGCGAACTGTGCGGGATCCGTGGCGAGGATCGCGCACAGCTCCGCGTCCGCGTCGACGGCGCCCGTGTCGAGGTCCCACTCGAAGTGTCCGATCCTGACCGATGGTGCGACGGCCGAGGGCAGCTGGACGGGTACCGGCTCACCGTCCCACACGACCTGGGTGCCCTCGCCCGCCAGCTCCGCGAGGTCGGTGCCGAGCTGCCGGGCCACGTGCTCAAGACTGTGCCGGTGGGCCGACGACACCGGCTTCCCGGGGGTGGCCGGGCGCAGCACCGCCAGGACCCCGAACCTCTCGGGGCCGCCGATCGGCACGAACAGCGACCCGAACGGGAACGGCAGGCCCGCCATCAGCTGCGGGAAGCGGCGCATGGCCTCCTCGGCATCGGGGAGCATGATCGACCGGTGCGAGCGGTAGGACTCACACACCGGGAAGGGCCGGTTCACATGCATGCGCCACCAGGGGCGGAACAGCCGACCCGGCAGCCCCGCGAGCACCGCGAGCCGCAGCATCTCAGGGTTCCCGGAGCGTAGATATACGCCGCCGGCGTACCCGCCGACGGACTCGACCGCGCTCACTGCGGCCTGCGCGAGCGCCAGCGAGAGTTCGCCCGGCACTCGGCCGCCGTTCGCCGCCCCGGGCACCGTCCCGCCTTCATCCTGCGGACTGTGCCGGGTAGCGCCGTACCAGGTCACACAGTCAGGATGCGCCCCGGCGGCCCTGCAGCGCACCCGGTGAACCCGGTCCGGCAATGAACGACATCTTCCAACACCATGCGAGTCTTTTGCGTCCTATGGAAGCTGCGTCATGTGTCTGGAGTCGCAACATGTCATGGGACAGCTCGGACCCATCCGCTCCACGCGCCCACATTTTTGGGCGTTATTCGCAAAAGGCGCCAAGTCAAGTCTCAATTTTGAGCGATCATGACGCTATTTTGCAAACGGCATAGACGTCTTTGCGGTCCACTCCTAGCCTGTGGGGCGTCCGAAGAGCCCCCACGAGCCGCAAGGACGACGATCACGTGACCCCACCACCGAAACGCCTCCTGCTCAGACGCTCTCTGTCCGCCTCCCTCTCCCTGGCCCTCGCCGCGTTCGGCACCGCCGCCGCGGTCGTACTGTCCAGCGCCCCGCCCGCCCGGGCCGCGGGTGTCCCCGCACCCTCCCCCCTCGCGGTCCCCGGCCGCGGTGCGACCGTTCCGTTCAAGGAACAGGAAGCCGAGTACGCGGCCACGAACGGCACGCTGATCGGACCGAACCGGCTGTACGGCACGCTGCCCTCCGAGGCCTCGGGCCGGCAGGCCGTGACGCTGGACGCCGTCGGCGAGTACGTGGAATTCACCCTCACCGCCCCGGCGAACGCGATGTCCTTCCGGTACTCGCTGCCGGACAGCGCCGACGGAACGGGACGGGACGCCTCGATCGACGTGCGCGTGGGTGACGGGGCGCCGAAAAGCGTCCCGGTCACATCGAAGTACGGCTGGTACTACGGCGGTTACCCGTTCAACAACAACCCGGGCGACACCAACCCGCACCACTTCTACGACGAGGCCCGGACCACGTTCGGGTCGACTCTCCCCATCGGCACGAAGGTGCGGCTCCAGGTCGCCTCCACGGCCGCTTCGCCGACGTTCACCATCGACCTGGCCGACTTCGAGCAGGTCGGCGCCCCGGTCGGCAGGCCGTCGGGGGCGCTGGACGTCGTGAGCGACTTCGGCGCCGACCCGACGGGCGCCACCGACTCCACCGGCAGGATCCAGGCGGCCGTCGACGCCGGCCGGGCCCAGGGCAAGGAGGTGTACATCCCACAGGGAACGTTCCAGGTCCGCGATCACATCGTCGTCGACAAGGTGACACTGCGCGGGGCCGGTCCCTGGTACAGCGTGCTGACCGGGCGGGATCCGTCGAACCGCAGCAAGGCGGTCGGGGTCTACGGCAAGTACGCCGCGGACGGCGGCAGCACCGATGTCACCCTCAAGGACTTCGCCATCATCGGCGACATCCGTGAGCGGGTGGACAACGACCAGGTCAACGCCATCGGCGGGGCAATGTCCAATTCGGTTGTCGACAACATCTGGATGCAGCACACCAAGTGCGGCGCCTGGATGGACGGGCCTATGGACAATTTCACCGTCAAGAACAGCCGCATTCTGGACCAGACCGCCGACGGTGTGAATTTCCATTACGGCGTCACGAACTCCACCGTCACCAACACATTCGTCCGCAACACCGGTGACGACGGCCTGGCGATGTGGGCGGAGAACGTACCGAATGTGAAGAACAAGTTCACGTTCAACACCGTGATCCTGCCGATCCTCGCGAACAACATCGTGACGTACGGCGGCAAGGACATCACCATCTCCGACAACGTCATGTCCGACACGATCACCAATGGCGGCGGCCTTCATGTCGCCAATCGCTATCCCGGTGTGAATTCCGGTCGGGGCACGGCGGTCTCCGGCATCACGACAGCCGCCCGGAACACTCTGATCCGTACCGGGAACAACGACTTCAACTGGCGGTTCGGGGTCGGCGCGATCTGGTTCAGCGGACTCAACGAACCCATCAACGCCACGATCAACATCACCGACACCGAGATACTCGACAGTTCGTACGCCGCGATCCATCTGATCGAGGGTGCGACCAACGGGCTGCATTTCGACAACGTCAGGATCGACGGCGCGGGTACCTACGCCCTGCAGATCCAGGCTCCGGGGACGGCGACGTTCACCAATGTCGTCGCCACGCACATCGCCCAGTCGAACCCGATCCACAACTGTGTCGGCAGTGGCTTCCAGATCACCCGAGGCAGCGGAAACTCCGGCTGGTACGCCGACCCGCCGGTCTGCACCGGCACCTGGCCGGACCCGGTGTGGACCAACGGCGGGGTGCCGGGAGGCGGGACCGACCCGACCGACCCGCCCACCGACCCTCCGACCGATCCCGGCAACCTTGCCCTGGGCCGGCCGGTCACCGAATCGGGGCACGCGGACGTCTATGGTGCGGCAAACGCCGTGGACGGCAATGCGAACAGCTACTGGGAGAGCACCAACCACGCCTTCCCGCAGACCATCACCGTGGACCTCGGCGCTCCCCGGGCCGTCAAACGTGTGGTCCTGAAGCTGCCCCCGGCGACGGCATGGGCGACCCGCACGCAGACGCTGAGCGTGTCGGGCAGCGCCGACAACTCCTCGTACAGCTCGCTCAAGGGGTCGGCCGGCTACGTCTTCGACCCGGCCGGCGGCAATACGGCAACGGTCACTCTGCCGGGTACATCGGCCCGCTATCTGCGGCTGACGTTCACCGCGAACACGGGGTGGCCCGCGGGTCAGCTCTCGGAACTGGAGGTGTACACCAGCTGATGATGCGACCGGCCGCCGGACGGGTCCGGGCCCGTCCGGCGGCCGGTCGGACGTTCCGGGCGGGCCACGGCCCGTCCCGGCTCAGCCCGGCTCGATCCGGCTCGGTTCAGCTCACGACAGGAAGTCGCGGGCGATCCCTTCCGCCACCCGCTCCAGCAGCGGGCCCGCCTGTGCCATGCACACGGCCGGGTCCGGCTCCAGCTCCGTGAGGGCGTACGCGCGCCGGATGCCGGCCCTGCCCAGCGCCTCCGGAGGCAGTGCCAGACGGCCGCAGACCGCCACCACCTCCAGCCCCGCCGCGCGGGCCGCCGCCGCGACGCCGGCCGGGGCCTTGCCGTGCAGGGTCTGCTCGTCGAGGGAGCCCTCACCGGTGATCACCAGCGTGGCGCGGGCCAGCGCCGGCGCGAAGCCGAGTACGTCGAGCATGACCTCGATGCCGGGGCGGAACCGGGCGCCGAGCGCTACCAGCGCCCCGTAGCCGATACCTCCCGCGGCACCCGCACCGGGGAGCTTCGCGTGGTCCGGGCCCAGGACGGACGCGTAGTGGGCGAGCGCCGCGTCGAGGATCGCGATGTCGTCCTCGCTCGCGCCCTTCTGCCGCCCGTAGACCTCCGGGGCGCCCTTCGGACCGGTCAGTGGGTTGTCCACGTCGCTGGCGAGGATCAGGTCCACGTCGGCCAGCCGCGGGTCGAGGCCGGACAGATCCGCCTCGGCCAGTTCCGCGAGGCCGCCGCCACCGGGGCCGACGGGCTTGCCGTCCGCGTCCAGGAATCGGGCGCCGAGCGCGGCCAGCATGCCCGCGCCGCCGTCGGTCGTCGCACTGCCGCCGACCCCGAACACAATGGTCCGGGCGCCTGCGTCCAGCGCCGCGGCAAGCAGCTCACCGGAGCCGTACGTGGTGGCCGTGAGCGGGGCGAAGACCCCTGCCGGAAGGTGCTGGAGGCCCGAGGCCTCGGCCATCTCCACCACCGCGGTGGTGTCGCGCAGCGCGTACGCCGCGGTCACGGTCTCCCCGCGCGGCCCGGTCACACGCGCTTCGCGCCGCTCGAAGCCGGCGGCCACCGCCGCCGCCACCGTGCCGTCGCCGCCGTCCGCCACCGGCAGGGTCTCGACCTGCACCTCGGGGACGATGCGCCGCAGCCCGGCTGTCACCCGCTCCGCGACCTGTACCGCGGTGAGCGATCCCTTGAACTTGTCCGCCGCGACGAGCACGCGGGCGGTCTCCATCACTGCTCCGTCCGTCACCTTGCATCCCTTGCTTTCGAACAGGCAGTCGCGCCGCCCCGACCCTATCCGGAGCACCCGCCCCGTGCCCATGGGTGTCCGGGCCCTGGACCGGGCTCCGGTGGCCGGCCCGATGCCCCTACTACGCTGCGCACGTGACCACCACTGACTACGCCACGTACATCGCAGGACTGCCCAGGGTGCTGGCCGCCGCGGCAACCGTCTTCCAGGACGGGGAGGGACGGGTCCTGCTCGTCGAGCCGAACTACCGGGACGGCTGGGCGCTGCCCGGCGGAACGATCGAGTCCGACGAGGGCGAGACCCCGCGCCGGGCCGCGCGCCGTGAGACGGCCGAGGAGATCGGGCTCGATCTCGAGCCGGGACGGCTGCTCGCGGTCGACTGGGCGCGCAGCCCCGCACGGCCACCGATCGCCGCGTATCTGTACGACGGCGGAGTCCTGGACGACGTCCAGCTGAAGGCGATCCGGCTGCAGGAGGAGGAGCTCCTGTCCTGGAAGCTGGTGGAGCGCGACGCGCTCGACCAGTATCTGCCCGGTTCGCTCGGACACCGGGTGCGGGCGGCACTTGAGGTGCGCGACTCCGGAACCGGCGCCGTGGAGCTGGAGGACGGCAGGCCGGTCACCCCCTGACCGTACCGTTCGACGGCGTTCCGGGGCTGCCGACGACGGCGGGGACCCACCACGCGTGCCGCATCGGGACCGACGGTGGCCTCGGCCACGGGAGGGCCCTGACAGCGTGATCAAAACGCCTCGCGGGCGGCGGGCGTCGCTGCGTACGCTCGCCGTATGACTCTCGTCGCGATACTCAGCGGCGCCGGCATCTCCACGGACTCCGGCATCCCCGACTACCGCGGGCCGAACGGCCTCTGGCGGAAGGACCCCGAGGCCGAGAAACTCGTCACGTACGACTTCTACATGGCCGATCCGGAGATCCGGCGCCGCTCCTGGCAGATGCGCCGCACCAGCGCGACCTGGCACGCCGAGCCGAACGCCGCCCACCGGGCCGTTGCGGACCTGGAGCGGGCCGGGGTTCCGGTGCGGGTGATCACGCAGAACGTCGATGGGCTGCATCAGCTGGCCGGTGTCTCCGCCCGCAAGGTCCTCGAACTGCACGGCACCGCCCGCGAGGTGGTCTGCACCCGATGCCACGCCCGGTCACCCATGGCTCAGGCGCTGACCAGGGTCGAGGAGGGCGAGGCCGACCCGGTGTGCACGGTCTGCGGCGGCATCCTGAAGTCGGCCACGGTCATGTTCGGTGAGCGGCTCGATCCGGTGGTGCTGGGCGAGGCGATGTCGATCGCGAAGGCCTGCGAGGTGTTCATCGCAGTCGGTACGACGCTGCAGGTGCAGCCCGCCGCGTCGCTGGCCGGGATCGCGGCGGAGTACGGTGCGCGGCTGATCGTCGTGAACGCCGAGCCGACGCCGTACGACGAACTGGCCGAGGAGACGATCCGCGAGCCCATCGGAACCGCGCTGCCGTCACTGCTCGCGCGGCTGTCCGCCGAAGCGGGGGCTGACGGCTGACGGGCGAGGGGCGGCGGCCTGCCTCTGCGGGCGATCACGCCCGGCTGGCCTTCGCACATGGATGACGCCCAGAGCCCCCCAACAGCGGCTCCAGCAGCTGGCCCAGGACTCGCAGCGGGAGTTTCTCGGCGTACTGACCGAGTCCGAACGCAGTACGTCGATGGAGCTGCTCGGCCGCGTGCTGCGGGCCAACGGAGGCTAGGACGAACCGAGTTCCTGCTGTACGCGGCGCGAGGGTCGGAAGGTGTAGAGGTCGAGGATGTCGGGGGCGTCCGCGAGGCCGGGGCCACCCGCATCGACCCAGGCGACGATGTCGGCGACGGCATCCGGGTCGTTGACGAGGCCGAGCCAGACCGGACGGCCACCCGCCTTCCTGCCCTCGGCCGAGGGCTGCACGACGATGACGTTGGCCTGCTCGCAGGCGTCCAGGCACTCCACGGCGCGCACCGCGGCGATCTCGCCGAGGGACCGGCGCAGAGCTGCGAGCTGACCGGCATGGTCCACGTCCGGGATCTTCGGCGTACCGCAGCAGCAGCCCCGGCAGACACTGACGGTGGGCCGGGGTGCGCCCGGGGCGGATGTGTCGGCCTTGCGGGTGCGGCGGCTCATGCGGGGACGCTTCCGGTCGTGACGCGGGCGAAGGTGAGGGCGCGGATGATCACTGTGGGACTGTACCGAGAGCGGAGTGAAGTCGAACACTTGAGCCCCTCTGGCGCCGGTGGCTGTGCGGGGGTGCGGTAAAGTGGGTGGCTGCGAAGGGGAGTAGCCCCGCAAACCGGTCGTCGACACACTGGAACCCTCGGGTTCCCGGTGGCCGGGCTCGTAGATGGTTACGGGCGGGCGAGACCTTCGGTCAGGTATGACACGCCCGCGCCCTGTGGGCGCTGCAGTCATGCCGGGCCGAGTGGTCCTCCGAAAAGCCCGAGTGGCGCTTCGCGGAAAGACCCGGGGCCCGGCTCTCACAGAAAGCCACCCGGAATGCATCTCGACCCCCTGGCGATCATCACCGCCTTCGGGCTGATCTTCCTCGCGGAGCTCCCCGACAAGACCATGTTCGCGTCGCTGGCCATGGGCACACGCATGCGGCCGCTCTATGTCTGGTTCGGTACCTCGTCCGCGTTCCTCGTGCATGTCGCGATCGCCGTCGGCGCCGGCGGTCTGATCGGGCTGCTGCCCGACTGGATCGTCAAGCTCGTCTCGGCGGCCCTCTTCGCGTTCGGCGCGTTCATGCTGCTGCGCGGCGGGGGTGACGACGGCGACGAGGACAGCGAAGTCAAGACCGTGACCGGCTTCTGGCCGGTCTACTCGACCGCGTTCATGGCCGTGTTCATCAGTGAATGGGGCGACCTCACCCAGATCACGACGGCCAACCTGGCCGCCAGTAACGGCACGTGGTCCACGGCCATCGGATCCCTGGCCGCGCTGATGTCCGTCTCCGCGCTGGCGCTGCTCGCGGGACGCTTCATCGCGAAGCGGGTTCCGCTGGGGACGGTCCAGCGCATCGGCGGGCTGTGCATGCTGGGGCTGGCGATCTGGTCGGTGGTCGAGATCTTCACGGCCTGAGCCGGTTCCGCAACGCAGCAGGCCACGACGGAGCCCGACGGTCGCCCCGTGCGACCGTCGGGCTTCGCCGTGTCCGGATCACAGCCCTCAGAAGAGCGCCGGGGTGTCCTCCCCCGTGCCGTTCTCGAAGGCCAGCAGCCGCTGCTTGCGGTCGAGACCGCCGCCGTAGCCGGTGAGGCTGCCGGAGGCTCCGATGACCCGGTGGCACGGAACGATGATCCCCACCGGATTCTTGCCGTTGGCGAGGCCCACCGCGCGTGAGGCGCCCGGCTTGCCCAGGTGCTCGGCGAGTTCTCCGTACGAGCGTGTCTCCCCGTACGGGATCTGCCGGAGCTGCTCCCACACGCTGCGCTGGAACGGCGTTCCGTCCAGGTGCAGCGGCAGATCGAACTCCCGCAGCTCGCCCGCGAAGTAGGCATCCAGCTGGCGGATCGTCTCCGCGAAGGGGCGTGGATCGGGGTCGCCGAAGGTCTCCTCGGGCGGCCGGTGCCGCTGCTCGGTCATATAGAGGCCCGAGAGCACGCCGTCGGTGGCGACGAGGGTGAGCGGGCCGTACGGGCTGTCGACGACCGTGTGCCGACGGGTCGCGAGATGTGTCGCAGTCATGCGGGAACTCCCTTATACGGGCTTATACGGGCAGGTGGTTGATGGGGTGGTCGTCGACGGTCCACAGATACTGGACCGCGTACGCCCGCCAGGGGCGCCAGGCTGCCGCTCGTGCGGTGAGCGCCGCGGGTGTCGACGGGAGGCCGAGTTCCGCCGCCGCCCGCCGGATTCCGAGGTCGGTGGGGAGGAAAGCGTCCGGGTCGCCGAGCGCCCGCATGGCGATGACCTCGACGGTCCACGGGCCGAAGCCGGGCAGTGCGATGAGTTCGGCCCGGGCCCTCTCCCACTCGCTGTCGGTGCCGAGCTGCAGCGAGCCGTCGGCGAGCGCACCGACCAGTGTGGTGAGGGTGGTGCGGCGGCTGCGGGGCAGGGCGAGTTGCTCCGGGTCGAGGCATGCCAGCGCCTCGGGGGTGGGGAAGAGGTGGGTGAGGCCGCCCTCCGGGTCGTCGACAGGGATGCCGTGCGCGGTGACCAGGCGGGCCGCGTGCGTGCGGGCGGCGGCCGTGGAGACCTGCTGGCCGAGCACTGCCCGTACGGCGAACTCCGCGCCGTCGACGGTACGCGGCACCCGCCGCCCGGGGGCCTTGTCGATCAGCGGGGCGAGCAGCGGATCGCCCCGCAGCTGGTCGTCGACGGCGACCGGGTCGGCGTCCAGGTCGAGCAGCCAGCGGCAGCGGCTGATGGCGAGGGTGAGGTCGCGCGGATCGGTGAGGAAGAGCCGGCACGCGATGTGGTCGGGGTACGGGGTGAGGGCGACGATGCCGTGCCCGTACGGAAGGGTGAGCGTGCGTCGGTAGGCGCCGTCGCGCCATTCCTCGACGCCGGGGACCGCTGTCGCGGCGAGGTGGCCGAAGAGGTTGGACGGGTTGAGCGGGGCCCGGTACGGCAGCCTCAGCGCGATCACGCCCGGTGTCGCCGACGTCTTCACGGACCGGGCGGCACGGGTGCGCAGCTCGCCGGGCGCGAGGGCGAAGACCTCACGGACGGTGTCGTTGAAGGTACGGACGGACGAGAACCCGGCCGCGAACGCCACGTCGGCCATGGGTAGTCCGGTCGTCTCGATGAGCAGCCGGGCGGTCTGGGCGCGCTGGGCGCGGGCCAGGGCCAACGGGCCGGCGCCCAGTTCGGCGAGGAGCTGGCGTTCGATCTGACGGGCGGAGTAGCCGAGCCGGGCGGCCAGCCCGGGCACGCCCTCGCGGTCGACGACCCCGTCCGCGATGAGCCGCATCGCGCGGGCGACCGAGTCGGCGCGGGCGTTCCACTCCGGGGAGCCGGGGCTGGTGTCGGGCCGGCACCGCTTGCAGGCGCGGAATCCGGCCTGCTGGCAGGCGGCGGCGCTGGGGTAGAAGGTCATGTTCTCGACCTTGGGCGGCACGACGGGGCAGCTCGGACGGCAGTAGATCCGGGTGGTCAGGACCGCCGTGAAGAACCAGCCGTCGAAGCGGGCGTCCTTGGACAGGACGGCCCGTACGCAGCGCTCGGTGTCGGTGTACATGCTTCAAGCATGGGTCACCGGACACGTGGGGGCTGGCGAGAATCCGACATCAGCCTTTCGCTGCCAGGACCTCTTCGAACTCCACGAACGCATGTGCGTCGAAGAGCACGAACCGCACCTCCTCGACCGGCGCGGCAGCCTCCGCCAGCACGGTATGGACGGCGATGCGCGCGCCGTCGTCCATGGGCCAGCCGTAGATGCCGGTCGAGATGGCGGGAAAGGCCACGGTACGGGCGCCCAGCTCGGCGGCCACCCGCAGCGATTCGCGGTAGCAGGAGGCCAGCAGCGCGGACCGGTCCTCGGTGCTGCTCCAGACCGGTCCCACCGTGTGGACCACCCATCGGGCGTCGAGCCTGCCGGCGGTCGTGGCGACCGCCTGGCCGGTGGGCAGCCCCTTTCCGTACTGCGAGGCGCGCAGCTCCCGGCACGCGGCGAGGATCTCCGGACCGCCTCGCCGGTGGATGGCTCCGTCGACCCCGCCGCCGCCGAGGAGCGAGGAGTTCGCCGCGTTGACGATGACATCGGCGGACTGCTGGGTGATGTCACCGCGTACCAGGGTGACGGTGACGGCCTCAGGTGTGTGCATGTGGCCATGATGTCGTCACCGGGCGGCTCCGGTGGGTCAGGCCGCCCGGAGTCGTCGCCAGACCGCCTTCGCCGCATGGTGACCGGACATCCCGTGCACCCCGGGCCCGGGAGGGGTGGCCGAGGAGCACAGGAACACGGCCGGGTGCGCCGTCGCGTAAGGCACGCGGGCGAGCTTCGGCCGGATCACCGTCTGCAGTCCGGCGAACGCGCCGCAGGCGATGTCACCGCCGACGTAATTGGCGTTGCGCACGGCGAGTTGTGGCGGACCGGCGACGGCACGGGCGAGCACCAGATCGCGGAAGCCGGGCGCGAACCGCTCCAGCTGCCGCTCGATGACTTCGGTGGCGTCACCCTCCCAGCCCGCCGGGACATGCCCGTACGCCCAGAAGACGTGACGGCCCTCCGGCGCGCGCGACGGGTCGAAGAGGCTGGGCTGCGCGGTGATCAGGAACGGCACGCTCGGGTCGCGGCCCGCCACCGCGGCGCGCAGCGCGCCCTCGATCTCACCGGCCGTGGGACCGACATGGACCGTGCCGGCCCGCCGTGCCTCCTTCGCGGTCCAGGGGACGGGGCCCGACAGGGCATAGTCGACCTTGAAACAGGAGGCGCCGTACCGGTAGCCGCGGTAGGCGTGACCCAGTCCGGCGATCCGGGCGAGGGCGGTCGGCGAGGTGTCGAAGACGTAGGCCCGCGCGGGCGGGAGCTCGTCGAGGCGCTTGACCTCCGTGCCGGTACGGATCGCGCCACCCAGTTCGCGTACGTACGAGGCGAGGGCGTCCGAGATGGCCTGTGAGCCGCCGCGCGGCACCGGCCAGCCGTTCTCGTGCGCGGCGAGCGCGAAGAGCAGCGCGATGCCGCCGGTGGCGATTCCGCTGGTGGGAGCTATGGCGTGGGCGGCGAGCCCGGCAAACAGGCCGCGCGCCTTCGCGCCCTGGAACCGGCGGGAGAGCAGCGTGGCGGGCTGGATCGCATTCAGTCCGAACCGCGCCCAGTGGTACGGATCGCGCGGCAGCCCGTCCCACGGGGTCCGCAGGAAGTCCTGGGCGAGCGTGTCCCAGTGGCCGAGGTACGGGGCGAGCAGTCTGCGGTACGCCCCCGCGTCCTGCGGCCCCAGCGACATGGCGCTCTCCCCCACCGACCCGGTGAGAATCGCGGCGGAGCCGTCCGGGAAGGGGTGGGCGAGCGCCAGCTCGGGCTGGAGCCACTCCAGGCCGTGCCGGGCGAGCGGCATGGCCGCGAACGCGGGCGAGCCGATGCCCAGCGGGTGCACGGCGGAACACGGGTCGTGGCGGAAGCCGGGGAGGGTGAGCTCCTCGGTGCGGGCGCCGCCTCCGACGGTCTCTGCCGCCTCGAACACCTCCACCGAGAAGCCACGGCGGGCCAGTTCGGCGGCGGCGGTCAGTCCGTTGGGTCCCGCCCCCACGACGACGGCATCGAGCATCGACGGCACCTGCGGACTCCTTTGTCAGCCGACAGCCAAGAGACTCAAGGATATTCCGCCGCATCGACAGCCGGGCCGCGGGTAACGTCCGTGCCGATGAACAGGGTTTCAGTAGATGTATCACTCATCGGCGACATGGCGGCGCGGCTGGCCGAACTGCCCGGTGTCCGGGCAGTCGTCCTCGGTGGCAGCCGCGCCCGTGGCACACACCGCCCGGACTCCGACTGGGACCTCGGCGTCTACTACCGGGGTGCTCCCGACCTGGCCGCGCTGACCGCACTCGCGTGCGAGGTGACGGGCTCCCCGGTGGAGGTGGCGGGTCCGGGCGGCTGGGGGCCGTGGGTCAACGGCGGTGCGTGGCTGCGGGTCGACGGCACGCCGGTGGACTGGATCCTGCGCGACCTGGACCGGGTCGAGCAGGTCTGGTCCGACTGCCGTGAGGGCCGCTTCGAGGTGGGCATCCAGCCCGGCCATCCGCTGGGGTTCTGGTCCCCCTGCTATCCGGGCGAGGTGGCGCTCAGCCGCGTACTGGCCGATCCTTCCGGTGAACTGACGGAGCTTCAACAGGAGACCCGCAGCTACCCGGAGCCGCTGCGCAAGGCGCTCGCCGACGCCGCCTGGGAGGCGGACTTCTCGGTGGCCGCGGCACGAAAATCGGCCTCCTCCGGCGACACCCTGCATGTCGCACTGTGCCTGTCGAGGGCGTTCGGCATCCTCGTCCAGTCCCTCCACGCCCATCACCGCACCTGGTGTCTGAACGAGAAGGGCGCGCTGGCGGCGGCCGCGCTGCTGCCGCAGACTCCGGCGGACTTCGCCGAGCGGGTGGGCGTGGCGCTGCGGGGGCTGGACGTGGCGGCGGTGGAGACGGCGGCCGCTGTGGTGCGGGATGTGCGGGCAGTGTTCCGGTGACCGGGTCCGGCTTAGGATCCGGTCATGATCGCCGAACTTCAGTGCGTGGTGCTCGACTGCCCCGATCCCGTACGTCTCGCCGAGTTCTACCGGTCGGTCGTGGGCGGCCGGGTCAACGAACCGGACCGCCGGTGGGGGCTCGACGAGAACTGGGCGACGCTGCACACCGACGCCGGTCTCGTCCTCGCGTTCCAGCGGGCGGCGGATTATCGGCCGCCGCAGTGGCCGGACCCGGCGCGGCCCCAGCAGTTCCATCTGGACTTCGGTGTGCCGGACCTGGACGCGGCGCAGGCTGAGGTCGTCGCGGCCGGCGCGACCGTACTCGACGACGGGAGCGCGGACGGCGTCGGGGAGGCGGACCCGGAGCGGGCCGAGCGGCCGTGGCGGATCTATGCCGATCCGGCGGGGCATCCGTTCTGTCTGGTCCTGCACCGGGTGACGCAGCCGTAGCCCGGTCGTCGCGGACGGCTGTGCCGCAGCGCCTGCGCGTCGGCGAGCCGCACCGAGACCCGCCGCTCCAGGTGAGCAGGATCATCCTCCGGCGCGCAGTGCCTCCAGGATCCGCTCGGCCGTCGCCTCGTCGCGGGCGGCCGTGAAGGGCAGGGCGTTGCCGCCGGTGATACGGAACGGGGCACCCGAGAGCGTGGCCTGCGCGCCACCCGCCTCCGTGACCAGGAGCAGGCCCGCCGCGTGGTCCCAGGCGTACTCCCAGTTGAAGGCGACCGCGTCCTGGTCGCCGCGGGCGACGGCCAGGTATTCGAGGCCCGCAGCGCCGCACGGGCGCGCGTTGATGCCTTCGGTGCGCAGCCCGAGCAGGGCGTGCTTCTGGGCGTCGGAGGTGTAGTCGGGGTGCGACATGGCCACCTCGAGCACGGCGCCCGGCGCGGGCGATCCGGAACGCATCGGGACGCCGTTCAGCGTGGCGCCGCGGCCGCGGACCGCGACCGCCATCTTGTCCAGGGCCGCGGCGTACGTCCACGAGGCGAGGAGTTCGCCGTGGTGGGCGAGGGCGACGAGGGTGCAGAAGCCGGGCTCGCCGCGGACGAACTGGCGGGTGCCGTCGACCGGGTCGACGATCCAGACCGGTGCCTCGCCGCCCAGGGCGTCGTACACCTTCGGATCGGCGTGGACCGACTCCTCACCGACGACCACCGAGCCGGGCAGGAGGCGGGTGAGGGACGCGGTGAGGTGTTCCTCGGCGAGGCGGTCGGCGGTGGTGACGAGGTCGTGCGGACCGCTCTTCTCGACGATCTCGTGTGCGGCGAGCTGCCGGTAGCGCGGCATGATCTCGGCGGCGGCCGCTGCGCGGACCGCTGCCTCGACCTCGGTCAGGTCCCCGGCAAGGAAGTCATCGATCATGACTCCAGCTAAGCACGGTCCACCGGGTCCCTGACGACCTGGTCATGACGTGTAGGTGACCGTCAGCGGCCTACGGCGTACCCCTGCATGCCACGCGGGTTCGCGGCGGCGGAGAGCACGCCGGTCTCCGGGTCGCGGGCGACGGCGCACATCCGGCCCTCGGACCACGGATCCCCGACCGTGACGTCATGGCCCCGGCGGCGCAGCTCCTCGACGACCTCCGGGTCCATGCCCTCCTCGACGGTGACGCTGCCGGGCCGCATACCGCGCGGGAAGAACGAGCCGGGAAAGCTGTCGTTGTGCCAGTTCGGTGCGTCGATGGCGCCCTGCAGGTCGAGCCCGCCCCGGACCTCGGCGCGCAGCGCGACGGCGAGGAAGAAGTGGACCTGCCACTGGTCCTGCTGGTCGCCGCCGGGCGTGCCGAAGGCCATCACCGGGACGCCGTCGCGCAGGGCGAGGGACGGGGTGAGGGTGGTGCGGGGGCGGCGGCCGGGGGTGAGGGAGTTCGGCAGGTCCTCGTCGAGCCAGGCCATCTGGAGGCGGGTGCCGAGCGGGAAGCCGAGCTCCGGCACGACCGGGTTGGACTGGAGCCAGCCACCGCTGGGGGTCGCGGAGACCATGTTGCCCCAGCGGTCGACGATGTCGACGTGGCAGGTGTCACCACGGGTCGCGCCGTCCTTGGCGACGGTCGGCTCGCCGACGCCCGCCGCCGGGATGCCCATGGCGTCGAACCCGCCCTCGCCGGAGGCGACGGCGTGCGCGTGTTCGCTGAGGACAGGGGTGCGGCCGCCGGGGCTGCCGGGGCGCAGCTCGCGCGACGCCTCGTCGGTGATCAGTGCGCGCCGCTCGGCGTTGTACGGCTCCGAGAGCAGCACGTCGAGGGGCACGTCGGCGGCGTCGCCGTACCAGGCCTCACGGTCGGCCATGGCGAGCTTGCAGCCCTCGATGAGCAGGTGTACGTACTCCGCGGAGCCGTACTGCGGGAGCTCGGCGGGGAGCAGGGCGAGCTGCTGGAGGAAGGCGGGGCCCTGGCTCCAGCCGCCGGCCTTGGCGAGCGTCCAGCCGTTCCAGTCGTACGTGGCGGGCGCCTCGTACGACGCGGACCAGCCGGCCAGGTCGGCGGCGGTGAGGGTGCCGGTGTGGCGGCTGCCGCTGGTGTCCATGGTGGGGCGGGCGGCCTGGCGGACCAGGGCTTCGGCGATGAAGCCCTCGCTCCAGATCTTCCGTGCGGCGTCGATCTGGGCGATGCGGTCGTCGCCGCCGGTCTTCTCGGCCTCGGCGATCAGGCGGCGCCAGGTCGCGGCGAGGGCGGGATTGCGGAAGAGCTCGCCCGGCTCGGGGGACTTGCCGCCCGGGAGGTAGACGTCGGCGGAGGACTGCCACTCGGTCTCGAAGAGTTCGCGGACCGTCTCGACGGTCTGGCCTATCCGCTCGACGGGTGCGTGGCCGTCCTCCGCGTAGCCGATCGCGTACCGCAGCACCTCGGCGACGGACTTGGTGCCGTGGTCGCGCAGCAGCAGCATCCAGGCGTCGAACGCACCGGGGACCGCGGCGGCGAGGGGGCCGGTGCCGGGGACGAGGTCCAGACCGAGGGAGCGGTAGTGGGCGACGGTGGCGCCGGCCGGGGCCGGGCCCTGGCCGCAGAGGACCTGCACGTCGCCGTCGCTCGGCGCCAGGATCATCGGCACCTCACCGGCCGGGCCGTTGAGGTGCGGTTCGACGACGTGCAGGACGAATCCGGCGGCGACGGCGGCGTCATAGGCGTTGCCGCCGTCCTCCAGGACGGCCATCGCGGACTGCGAGGCGAGCCAGTGGGTGGAGGACACCATGCCGAAGGTGCCCTGAAGGGTCGGCCGGGTGGTGAACACGGATGCGGCTCCTAGCTGCGACGTGCTGTGCGACGTACTTGTGTGTGGTTCGGATCGTATGTACGGAAGGTCAGGAGGCCGCGTCCGGGGCGGTCCCGTCCGCTTCGACGAGGTGACAGGAGACCTGCCGTCCGCCGGGCAGCTCGCGCAGGGCCGGTACCTCGGTGCGGCAGCGGTCGGTGGCGAGCGGGCAGCGGGTGTGGAAGCGGCAGCCTGCCGGGGGATCGAGCGGGCTGGGCAGGTCGCCGTGGAGCACGATGCGTTCGCGGGAGCGCTGCTCGACCGGGTCGGGGACGGGCGCGGCGGAGAGCAGCGCCTGGGTGTAGGGGTGCTTCGGGGAGGCGAACAGGTCGGCGGTCGGGGCCTGTTCGACGATCTGCCCGAGGTACATCACGGCGATCCGGTCGGCGAGGAACTCGACGGCGGCCAGGTCGTGGGTGATGAACAGGCAGCCGAACCCGCGGTCGCGCTGCAGGTCGGCGAGCAGGTTGAGGACGGACGCCTGCACGGAGACGTCGAGCGCGGACGTCGGTTCGTCGGCGACGACCAGATCGGGGTCGCAGGAGAGTGCACGGGCGATGGAGATGCGCTGGCGCTGGCCGCCGGAGAGCTCGTGCGGATGCCGGTCGGCGTGCTCGGGGCGCAGGCCGACCTGACCGAGGAGCTGCTCGACCCTGGCGCGCACCTCCTCGCCCCGGGCCTGGCGGTGCAGCTTGATCGGTTCGGCGATGATCTGGCCGATGGTCATGCGTGGGTCGAGCGAGGACGACGGGTCCTGGAAGACCAGGTGGAAGTCCTTGCGCAGGGGGCGCAGGGCGCGGCGCGAGAGGTGGGTGACGTCGGTGCCGTTGATGCGGACGGTGCCGCCGGTCGGTTCGTCGAGGCGTACGGCGCAGCGGCCGACGGTCGACTTACCACTGCCGGACTCGCCGACCAGGCCGACGACCTCGCCGCGGCCGATGGTGATCGAGACACCGTCGACGGCGCGGACGGTGCCACCGCCGGAGGCGCCGAAGTGCCGTTCCATGGCGGTGATTTCGAGCACCGGTATGTTCTCTCCGGCGGCTCCGTCGCTGCCGCGCGGTGCGGGGACCGTCTGTGCGGTGGTCACTCTCCGGCCTCCTGGTCAGGTGTGTCGGTCGTGTCGGGTGCGGGGGTGGTGTCCGCGGCGGCGTCGGCGCCGTAGGGGTGCCAGCAGGCCGCCCGGTGGAGGGCGTCCGCGCCCGCCTTCGGATCGATGGCCTTGAAGCCGGGTCGGCCAGCGGTGCAGGTGTCGTCGGCGCGGCTGCACCGAGGGGCGAAGGTGCAGGCGTCCGGCTGGCTGTCGAGGCTCGGCACCAGGCCGGGGATCTCGGGCAGCCGCCGCTTGCCCTCGCCGCCGGGCCGCAGGACGGCGCCGAGCAGGCCCTGGGTGTACGGGTGTCGGGCGGAGGCGAACAGGTCGTGGACCGGCGCCTGTTCGACGGAGCGTCCGGCGTACATCACCAGCACCCGGTCGGCGGCGTCCGCCACCACGCCGAGGTCGTGGGTGACCAGGACGATCGCCGTACCGAGCCGTTCGCGCAGCGACTGGAGGACTTCGAGGATGCCGGCCTGGACGGTGACGTCGAGTGCGGTGGTCGGCTCGTCGGCGATGAGTACGGACGGGTCGCAGGCGACGGCGATCGCGATCATCACGCGCTGCCGCATACCGCCGGAGAGCTGGTGCGGGTACTCGTCGATGCGGCGCTGCGGGGCCGGGATGCCGACCAGTTCGAGGAGTTCGACGGCCCTCGCCCTGGCGTCCTTCCTGCTCAGCCCCTGGTGCCTGCGCAGCACTTCGCCGATCTGCCGGCCGATGGTGAGGACCGGGTTGAGCGAGGTCATCGGTTCCTGGAAGATCATCGCGATGTCCTTGCCGCGGACCTTCTGGAGCTCCTTCTCGTGGGTGCCGACCAGTTCCCGGCCGCCGAGCCTGATGGAACCGCCGATGTGCGCGGTGGACGGGAGCAGGCCCATCACTGCCATGGAGGTGACGGACTTGCCGCACCCCGACTCCCCCACCACGGCGAGGACTTCGCCGGGGGCGAGGTCGTAGGAGACACCGTCGACGGCGTGCACGGTCCGGGTGTCGGAGCGGAACGACACCGACAGGTCGCGGACGCTCAGGACCGGCTCGCGCACCGGCTCCCGTACGGGTTCGAGAAGGGTCTCGGTCATCGGGTGCCTCCGCGGGGGTCGAGGACGTCACGCAGTCCGTCGCCGAGCAGGTTGAAGGCCAGCGTCGCCGCGACGATCGCCAGGCCGGGGAAGACGGCGAGCCAGGGGGCGGGCGCCAGGAACGACTGGGCGCCGGAGAGCATCACGCCGAGCGACGGGGCCGGCGGCTGGACACCGAGCCCGAGGAAGCTGAGCAGCGCCTCGCCGATGATCGCGGCGGGGATGCCGACGGTCGCCTGCACGATCAGTGCCGAGGTGGCGTTGGGCAGGATGTGCCGGAAGAGCACGGTGCCGTCTCCACCGCCGTTGGCGATGGCCGCGCCGACGTAGTCGACGTGCTTGAGCCGCAGGGTCTCGGCCCGGGTGATGCGGATGACTGCGGGGATCTGCGAGATGCCGATGGCGATGGTGGCGTTGGTCAGCGACGGGCCGAGGATCGCGGCCAGGCCGACGGCGAGCACCAGGAACGGGAACGCCAGCATGGTGTCGGTGAGCCGGGAGATGGTGCTGTCCGCGAACCGGCCGTAGTAGCCGCCGACCAGTCCGAGGGGTACGCCGATGACGAAGGCCAGCACGACGGCGACGAGGCCGACCTGCATGGAGGCGCGTGCCCCGTACACGATGCGGGAGAGCTGGTCGCGTCCGAGGTCGTCGGTGCCGAGCCAGTGGGCCCAGCTGGGTTCGGCGAGTACGTTCCCGAAATTCGGCTGGGCGGGGTCGTACGGGGCGATCAGTGGCGCGAGGAGCGCGGCGAGGACGAAGACGGCGGCGATGATGCCGCCGGTGAGGGCGAGCCGGTTCTTGCGCAGGGCGCGGAGCCGGCCGCTGCTGGGCCGCTTCCTGGCGGCCTCCGGGGTGGTGGGGAGCGCTGTGGTCGCGGTGGTCACCGGGCACCTCCGAGCCGGATGCGCGGGTCGATGACCGAATAGACCACGTCGACCAGCAGATTGATGAGGATGTACGCGGCGGAGGTGCAGAGCACCACGGCCTGGAGTGTCGCGTAGTCGCGGGTGAAGACGGCGTCGATGGTGAGTTTGCCGAAGCCGGGCAGGACGAAGATCTGCTCGGTGACCACGGCGCCGGAGATCAGATGGCCGAGCTGGAGACCGAGGACGGTCACGACGGTGACGAGCGAGTTGCGCAGGGCGTGCCCGCCGACGACGGACCGCTTCGACAGCCCCTTGGCGCGGGCGGTACGGACGTAGTCGGCGGAGAGCGAGTCGAGCATCGCGGCCCGGGTCTGCCGCATCACGACGGCGGCGAGTCCGGAGCCGAGGACGATCGCGGGCAGCACCATGCGGCGCAGGTTGTCGATCGGATCGGTGCCGAACGGTACGTAGCCGGAAGCGGCGAACACCGGTACGGCGATGGCGAATCCGAGGACCAGCACGATGCCGAGCCAGAAGGTCGGGACGGAGAGGCCGATCAGCGCGATGACGTTGGCGAGCCATTCCTCCGGCTTGCCGCGCCGCACGGCGGCGACGACTCCGGCGCCGATGCCGAGGACGACGGCGAGCAGCAGGGAGAGCGCCGCCAGTTCCAGGGTGACGGGCAGGGCCTGGCCGATGGCGTCGGCGACCGGGAGTCCGGTACGGGAGGACGTGCCGAGGTCGCCGGTGAGGGCGTGGCCGATGAACCGCCCGTACTGCACAAAGATGTTGTCGTTGAGCCCGTACGCCTCACGGATCGCGGCGAGCGCCTCGGGGCTGCGTTCCTCACCGGCGAGGGCGAGCGCCGGGTCGCCGGGCAGGGCCCGGATGCCGGCGAACACGACGATGGAGACGAGGAAGAGCGTGATGAGGGACTGACGAAGGCGCGTCAGCAGGTATTTCGTCATCGGGTGTACCCCGCAGTCTTGACCCGGACCAGACCGTCGCCGTAGACGCGGATACCCGCGACGGACTTGGTGGCGACGACGTAGTTCTTCTGCCGGTAGAGGTAGATCATCGTGTGGGCGTCCTGAACGCGCCGGGTCAGCTCGTTGTAGATCTTGGTGCGCCGGGCCGGGTCGGCGACGGTGCGGCCCTCGTCGATCAGCCGGTCGATCTCGGGGTCATCGAGGCCATAGGCGTTCATGGCGCCCGCTGTCCTGAGGAAGTTGGAGACGTTGCCGTCCGGGTCGAGCCGGCCGGACCAGCCGCTGGTGAAGACGTCGTAGTGCCCGGCGTCGGTCTCCGAGAGCATGGTGGCGTACTCGGTGGGCCGCAGGGAGAGGTCGAAGCCGGCCTCCTTGACCATGGCCTGGAGGACCTGCCCGACGCGTCCCTGTTCGGGGGTGGTGGAGGTCTTCAGCTCGATCTTCACCGGGGTCTTCACCCCGGCCTCCTTCAGCAGCTTCTTCGCCTCGGCGACATCACGCCCGGGACAGTCCTGGGGCTTGACGCCGGGGGCGATGGCGGACTGCGGGGAGATCGGCCCACAGGCCGGCTCGTACATGCCCTGGAAGACGACCTTGTTGAGTGTCTCGCGGTCGATGGCGAGCTCGAACGCCTCACGGACCCGGACGTCCCGGGCGATCGGGGTGTCGAGCTTGCCGGGCTTCTTGCCGAGGCCGTGCACATTGCCGACGTTGAGTCCGATGCCCTGGTAGCCGAGCGACGGCGAGTTGAAGAGCTGGAGCTTGGGCTCGGTCAGCGCGCTCCGGACGTCGATGGGGCCCATCTGGTCGCCGACCTGAAGGTCGCCGGAGCGCAGGTTGGCGAGCCGGACGTTGCCGTCGGGGATCGGCTTGTAGACGACCCCGTCGAGGTGGACCTTGTCCGCGTCGTAGTAGTTGGGGTCCTTCTTCAGCACGATCCGGTCGCCGCCGACCCGCTCGACGAACCGGAACGGTCCGACGCAGGACGGGTGGTTCGTGAAGTTCTTCCCGTACTTCTTGAGCGCGGTCGGTGACATCACCATCCCGGCCCGGTCGGCGAGCACACCGGTGAGCGGGACGTACGGGTGGTCGAGCTCCATCCGCACGGTGTACGGGCCGGTGGCCCGGACGGACTTGACCGGGGCCAGTTCGGTGCCGCGCGCGGAGCCGGGCAGATCGCGGTGGCGCAGCAGCGAGGTGACGACGGCCTGGGCATCGAGCCTCGTGCCGTCGCTGAATTTCAGGTCGTGGCGCAGCCGGACGCTGACGGTGCGACCGTCGGCCGAGGTGGCGGGCAGTGCGGCGGCGAGCTGCGGCACGACCACGCCGTCCTCGTCGATGTCGTAGAGCTTCTCGCACATGCCCGCGAAGACCGTCCGGCCGACGAGGGTCTGGGCCAGGGTGGGGTCGAGTTTGTCCGGGTCGGAGTTGAGAGCAACGGTGAGCGTCCCGCCGTCGCGTACGGGCCGTTCATCGGTTTTCCGCACACCGCCGACCTCGGTCGCCGAGGACTGCAACGACGCGCAGCCCGAGGTGAGGGACACCAATGCAACTGCCACCAGGGCAACCGCTTTTCGGCGCACGAGGGCCTACCTCCCGCCAGAGGATGATCAAGGAATACCGCCGACCGTATTTCGCATACAGTCCGCAGGGCAAGGGGGGTGTCCATATGGCGGACGGTTTTCACTGACGATCGGATAACGGAAAGGTGTAGGACACACACGGGCCGGGCGGATTGACCTGGATGCCCTGTTACGACATCGAGGCCAGTCCGCCCGGCCTGTTTCCGCCGGTCCGTCGGGGCCCTACCCCGCCCCGTCCCGGCCCGGCTCAGCGGCGCGTCAGACGCACCGTGACCAGCTCGAACGGGCGCAGCGACAGCTGTACGCCCCCGTCCACCCGCACCGGCACGTTGCCCTCGGCGAGCGGCCGCTCCAGCAGGTCGGTCACCTTCGGATCGGCGAACTCGAAGCCGATGCCGAGCCGGACCCTGGCACGGCCGCCGGTCGACTCGTAGAGCCGTACGACGACATCGCCGCTCGCGTCGTCCGCCAGCTTGACGGCGCTGACCACGACCGCGTCGTTGTCCACGGTCACCAGCGGCGCCACCGTACGGTCACCGGCGACCCGACGCTCCGGCAGGTTGATCCGGAAGCCCTCACGGACCGCGTCACCGATCGTGGCGCCCGGCGCGAGCGCATGGCGGAAGCGGTGCACGCCCTGGTCGGTCTCCGGGTCGGGGAAGCGCGGGGCGCGCAGCAGTGAGACCCGGACGGTGGTGGTCGTCCCGGCGTTCGAGTCGCGGACGGTACGGGTCACGTCGTGGCCGTACGTCGAGTCGTTGACGAGCGCGACGCCCCAGCCCGGCTCCTCCAGGTGGACGAAGCGGTGGTTGCAGGCCTCGAACTTGGCGGCCTCCCAGCTGGTGTTGGTGTGGGTGGCCCGGTAGAAGTGTCCGAACTGGGTCTCGGAGGCGTACCGCTCGGCGTGGATGTCCAGCGGGAACGCGGCCTTCAGGAACTTCTCCGTCTCGTGCCAGTCGACCTCGGTGTCGATGTCGAGCCGCTTGGCGCCCGGGGAGAGCGTCAGCACCTGGGTGACCCGGGAGTCGCCGAAGCTGCGGACGATACGGACGCCGACCGCGCCCTCGTCCTCGACGGGGGTGAGCTCGTCGAGCTCCGTCAGATCCGTGACGGTGTTGCGGTAGAACGCGTCGACGTCCCAGGCATCCCACATGTTCGGGAAGTCCGGGTGGATCTGCAGCAGGTTCGCGGCCTGCCCGGGCGCCACGGTCTCGCGCTCGGCGCCGATGTCGTACGCGGACACCACCAGACCGCGGCCGTCGATCTCCACCTGGAGCAGGCCGTTGTCGAGCACGTAGCCGCCGCCCTCGCGCGGTGCCTGCCGGCCCGGGCTGCCGACCGTGACGGCCCCGGCGCCACCGGCCGCAACCCCGCCGCGGGTGTGCGGCGCGGAGTTGAAGACGAGCAGCTCCCCCGATGCGGGGTCCCCTGCCAGGGCGCGCTGCGCGGCGGCGACGATGCCGTTCAGTTCATCGGCCACGGCCGCGTACGTCTTCTCGGCCTCGCGGTGCACCCAGGCGATCGACGAACCGGGCAGGATGTCGTGGAACTGGTGCAGCAGCACCGTCTTCCAGATCCGGTCCAGCTCCGCGTACGGGTAGGGGAACCCGGTGCGCACGGCGGCGGTGGCGGCCCACAGCTCGGCCTCGCGCAGCAGGTGCTCGCTGCGACGGTTGCCCTGCTTGGTCTTCGCCTGGCTGGTGAGGGTGGCGCGGTGCAGTTCCAGGTAGAGCTCGCCGACCCACACCGGGGCGTTCGGGTACTCCGCCTCCGCCTTGGTGAAGAAGTCGGCGGGCGTCTCCCAGGTCACGGTGGCCGAGCCTTCGAGGCTGCGCATCCTGGCCGCCTTCGCGACCATCTCGCGCGTGGTGCCGCCGCCTCCGTCGCCCCAGCCGGTCGGCGCGAGGGAGTGCCGGGCGACGCCCTTGTCCTTGAAGTTCTTCGCCGCGTGGGCGATCTCGCTGCCCTTCATCGAGCAGTTGTAGGTGTCGACGGGCGGGAAGTGGGTGAAGATCCGGGTGCCGTCGATGCCTTCCCACTGGAAGGTGTGGTGCGGGAACTTGTTGGTCTGGCTCCACGAGATCTTCTGGGTGAGCAGCCACTTGGAGCCGGCGGCCTTGATGATCTGCGGCAGACCGGCGGCGAAGCCGAAGGTGTCGGGCAGCCAGGCCTCGTCGTTCTCGACACCGAACTCGTCGAGGAAGAACCGCTTTCCGTGCACGAACTGACGGGCCATCGCCTCGGAGCCCGGCATGTTCGTGTCGGACTCGACCCACATGCCGCCGGACGGCACGAACCGTCCGTCCGCCACGGCCTTCTTGACCTTGGCGTAGACCTCGGGGCGGTGCTCCTTGATCCAGGCGAACTGCTGGGCCTGGGACATCGCGAAGACGAAGTCGGGCTCGTCCTCCAGCAGGGCCGTCATGTTGGACGTCGTGCGGGCGACCTTGCGGACCGTCTCGCGCAGCGGCCACAGCCAGGCGGAATCGATGTGCGCGTGACCGACGGCGCTGATCCGGTGCGCGGACGGCTCGGCGGGGGCGGCGAGGACCGTGGCGAGCTCGGCGCGGGCGGCGGCCGCGGTGCCGTTCACGTCCTGCAGGTCGACCCTGTCGAGAGCCCGGCCGACGGCACGCAGGACGTCCCAGCGGCGGGCGCCCTCGACCGGAAGTTCCGCCATGAGTTCGCCGAGCACCTCCAGGTCCTGGACGAGGTTCCACACGTTCTCGTCGAAGACGGCGAGATCCATCCGGGCGAGGGTGTACTGCGGTTCGCTGCCCGCGGTCTCCTTGTCACCGAGCTGCGTCGGCAGAAAGGGGTGGTAGTCGAGTATGACCGGGTTGGATGCGGCCTCGATGTGCAGCAGCACGTCCTCGCCGCCCGCGACGGGGGCGCCGATGCGCACCCACTGATTGCGCGGGTTGAGGCCCTTCACCGGGGTGCCGTCGGGCCGGTAGACAAGGCCCTCGCACTGGAAGCCGGGCATGTTCTCGTCGAAGCCGAGGTCGAGGAGCGCCTCGACGGTGCGGCCCGCCCATGCCTGCGGAACGGTTCCGGAGACCCGGAACCAACTGGTGCCCCAGGGCGCGCCCCACCGGTCGCCGACCGCGATGGACACGGCCGGGGCCGCGAGGCCCTCGGCGACGGGGACGGGCTCACCCGGCGCGGTCCAGACGGCGACGTCCAGCGGTACGGACTCCGGGTGGACGGCGGGCCGGATGCGCTCGTCGAGAACGCGCTTGAGACGGGCTTCGACCAGGGTGCGGTCGTCATGCATGAGGGTGACTCCGTGGTGGGTTGGGGTGCGGATCCGGTTGCGTGGGGCCGGGGTGCGTCAGGGGACCTGGTCCGGGGTGAGGACCTCGGTGATCCCGCGGGCGGACAGGTGTTCCTTGTTCCCGGCCTGGCTCGCGAGGACGGCGGTGGGCCGGACCCCGTCCGCGGTGAGCCGGGCGAACGCCTCGAAGAACGCGCCGCCGGGGGCGCACGTGGAGCGCCGGGGCGCAGTGTCGTCGTCTCCGGTGTCGACGACGAGTGCGGTGGTGCGGGGCGCCGGGCGGTACTCCGTACCCCGCCGGTCCGCCACGATCCCGGCGATGGCCTCACCGGCCGGTTTGACCTGCCGGTCGTTGGTCAACAGGCCCAGGCTGTATTCGAGTTCGGGGAAGTCGGCCAGCGACCGGGACACGTCGTGGGAGCACCACCAGGTGATGCCCCACACGTCCTCGCAGTCCAGGGCGTTCGCCACGGTCGCCTCGGTGAACGCGGCCGCGTGCTCGGCGGGAACGAGCGGAGCCGGGGCGCCGACCTCCTGCAGCCAGACGGGCCGGTGCGGGTCGGTGGCCCATGCCTTGGACAGTTCGATCAGATAGGCGGCGTGGTGCTCGGTGGCGGTTCCGGTTCGGCCGTGCCGTTGGGCGGTGCCGTTGAAGACCCACGAGTGCACGGCGGTGACCGCGCCGATCCGGGCCGCGTGGGCGGGCGTGAACGCGTGGTCGTCCTGATACCAGGCGGCGTCGTACTCGGCGTGCAGATGGAGCCTGCCCGGCGCTCCCTCCTCGCAGGCGTCGAGCAGGGTGCGAAGCCAACGGCCTGCCTGTTCGGGGGTGATGATATCCGGGTCGGGGTGCGGGGGGCCGGAGAACTGATTGATCTCATTGCCCAGCGTCATACCGAGGAAGTTCGGTCGGTCGGCGAGGGCTGCGGCGAGCGTTCGCAGGTATTCGGCCTGGCCCGCCACCACGTCCGGGTCGGTGAAGATGTTGCGCCGGTGCCAGGTCTGCGTCCATGCGGGCAGGAAGTCGAAACTCGACAGGTGGCCCTGCAGTCCGTCCACATTGACGTCGAGGCCGCGCTCGGCCGCGGCGTCGGCGAGCTGGACGAGCTGCTCGACGGCGCGCGGCCGGATGAGGGTGCGGTTGGGCTGGAAGAGCGGCCAGAGCGGGAAGACCCGGATGTGGTCGAGGCCGAGGCCTGCGATCGAGTCCAGGTCGGCGCGCACGGCGTCGAGGTCGAAGTCCAGCCAGTGGTGGAACCAGCCTTGGCTGGGCGTGTAGTTGACGCCGAAGCGCAGCGGGGAGTGAGGCATACGGTACGGGTGTCCTGGTTCTGTGGTGCGAAGGAGCGGGGAAGGCCGGGCGGTCAGCCCTTGACGGCGCCTTCGCCGACGCCCCGGAAGAAGAAACGCTGCAGGCAGGCGAAGAGCACGATGAGCGGGAGCACGGCGATGATCGTGCCCGCGGCGACGAGCCGTTCGTCGTTCGCGAACGTGCCGTGCAGATAGTTCAGCCCGATGGTCAGGGTGAAGTTCGCCGGGTCGCTCAGCACGATCAGCGGCCACAGGAAGTCGTCCCAGGCCCCCATGAAGGCGAAGATCGCTACGACGGCGAGGGTTCCTCTGACCGAGGGAAGGGCGACCCAGAAGAACCGCTGCCAGACATTGGCACCGTCGACGAACGCCGCCTCCTCCACCTCGTGCGGAAGGTTGAGGAACGCGTTGCGCATCAGCAGGACGTTCATCGCGGCGACGGATCCCGGCAGCAGCACACCGATCAGGGTGTTGTTCAGACCGAGCTCACGCATGGTGGTGAACTGGGCGATGATGATGCCCTCGACGGGTACGAGCATGGCGAGGATGAACGCCAGCGTCGCGGCCCTGCGCCCCCGGTACCGCATCCTGGCCAGCGCGTAGCCGGCCAGTGCGGAGCCGACGCAGTTGGTGACCACATTGGCGGTCGCCACCTTGACGGAGTTCAGCGCGTAGTCCCAGACCGGGATGGTCTCGGCGACCCGCGTGTAGTTGTCCAGGGTGGGGTGGCCGGGGAAGAACTTCGGCGGGGAGCTGAAGATGTCCTCGCCGGGCCCCTTGAGGGAGGTCGAGAGCTGCCACAGGAACGGTCCGACGGTCAGCGCGAGTACGGCGAGCAGCAGGACGTAGCGCAGCAGGAGCTGCCATACCGGGATGCGGCGGCCGTCGGCGTCGGTGAGGGTCAGGATGCTCATGCGTCCTCCTTGCGGTCGGCGCGGAGCACCAGGAGCATCAGGGCGACCGTCACGACGAAGATGACCACGGAGATCGCGGAGGCATAGCCGACCCGCCCGGTCAGTCCGGTGCCGACGCGCTGGACCAGCATCACCAGGGTGGTGTCCTCGCCGGCCGGGCCGCCGGAGGGACCGGCCATCAGATAGACCTCGGAGAACGCCTTGAAGGCGGCGACCGACGCCAGCGCCCCGACGAGGACCATGGTGGAGCGGACGGCGGGAACGGTCACGGTGAAGAACCGGCGAACGGCGCCGGCACCGTCCACGGAGGCCGCCTCGTGGAGTTCCCTGGGGACGTTGGCCAGCGCGGCCAGATAGATGATCATGTAGTAGCCGAGGCCCTTCCAGACCGTGACCGTCATCGCGCTGAGCAGCAGCAGCCACTGGTCGCTCAGGAAGCCGACCCTGCCGATCCCCACCGCCTCCAGTACCGCGTTGACCAGCCCCCGGTCGTCGAGCATCCACACCCAGATCAGCCCTACGACGACGATGGAGGCGACGACGGGGGTGTAGAAGGCCGAGCGGAAGAACGTGATGCCGGGGATGTTCCGCTGGACGAGCATCGCCAGGAGCAGCGGCAGGAGAACGAGGGCGGGGACGACCCCGACCACGTACAGCGTGCTGTTCCGCAGCCCGATCCAGAACATCTCGTCGTGGATCAGCTCCTGGAAGTTCGCCAGGCCGACGAACTTCCCGGGTATCAGCGTCCGGCGGTCGGTGAAGGCGTTGACCAGGGTGCTGAAGAACGGGAAGAGGCTGAAGGTTCCGACGACGAGCAGGCCGGGGGCCGCGAACAGCCACGGGCTGGAGGGGAGATGGCGGCGTATCCGGTGACCGGGGAGCCGGCCGGACCGGCGGTCGCCGGGACGTGCGCCCCGGGCCGCCGGTACCGCTGTGCCGCTGTCCCGGATCGGCGGAGATGCCGTGGCCGATTTCATGAGGGGGGTCTTCACGGGGGGCTCAGCTCTGCTGCAGCAGCCGGTCGCAGGCCTTGACAGCGTTGTCAAGAGCTTCCTTGGGGCTCTGCTTGCCCTGCAGCGCCTTCGCCACCTGGTTGCGCAGCTCGGTCTTCATCTGGTCACTGAAGAGCACCGGCGTGTAATTGACCGCCGTTTTGAGGGACTTGGCGGCGGCGATCCGGACCCGGGTCACGTCGGTGCCGTCCTCCTCGGTGAAGTACGGGTCGTCGAGGGATCCGGCGGTGCTCGGGAAGATGGCGACCTGCTTCGCGAAGTCCATCTGCCGCGTCGCGTCGGTCACGTAGTGGGCGAAGGCCACAGCCGCCGGCTTCTGCTTCGTCTGCGCGTTCACCATGACGCCCATGACGTACATGTTGGCCTTGCCGGTGCTGCTGATCTGGTCGGTGATCCCGATGTTCTTGTAGAGGCTCGGGGCCTGCTTCTTGAAGTTCTCCAGGTCCAGTGCGCTGCCCGGGTTCATCGCCACGGACCCGGTGAGGAACTTGTGGCCGGACGACTCGGGGGTCGCGGTCAGCGCCTGCGGGTCGAGCGCCTTGGCGTCGTACAGCTCCTTGTAGTGGGTGAGCAGTTCGACACCCTTGGCGTCATTGAAGGCGAAGCCCGTACCTTCCTTGTTCATCAGCTGTCCGCCGTAGCGGCCGAAGTCCTCGATGGTGGGCACGTTGGCCAGCGTGGCGACCTTGCCCTTGCTCTTCGTGGCCAGTTCCAGACCTGCGTCGAAGAGTTCGTCGTAGGTGGTCGGCGGCTTCTCGGGGTCGAGTCCGGCGTCCTTGAAGAGGGACTTGTTGTAGAAGAGCGGTCCGGTGTTGAGGTACCAGGGGAAGGCGTAGGTCCCTTCCATGCCCGGTATCCGGTGGCTCTGCCAGGCGCCCGGCAGGTACTCCTTGCGGTACTTCGCCGCCGCCTTGTCGAGGTCCAGTGCGAGCCCCGCCTTGGCCAGTGGTGCGACCAGGTCGGGCGAGACATTGACGACGTCCGGCAGCGTGCCGCCGGCCGCGTCGGCACTGATCTTGTCCGCGTAGCCCTCGGCCGGCCGGTCGACCCACTTGACCTCGGTGCCCGGGTACTTCTTCTCGAAGTCCGCGATCACCCCGTTGAAGTAGTCCTTGAAGTTCGCCTGCAGGTTCCAGGTCTGGAAGGTGATCTTTCCTTCGACCTTGCCGGAGGCGTCGGACGAGGTGTCGCCGGATCCGCCTCCGCACGCGCTCAGCGGCAGGACGGTGGCGAGTACGGCGGCAGCGGCTACTGCTCTGCGGGAGATACGCACGGTGAACGGCTCCTTTGCTCGGACCAGGCGTGCGGACGACAGGCCGAGGCCGATGACGCTCCGGCTGCGTACGCCCAGCAGACCTTCCAATGCACACGGCGCAAAGTCAATACATTCGCTTGAAGTTAGCCTCAACTTTCCAGATACTTGCAGGTCAGAGCGGTATATGGAGCTATTGACGACGCTTGACTAATGCGCTTTAGGGGTCATGCACTCAAGCGCATTAGTTGACCGAGCACTTCGGTCGACCAAAGCGCCGGCAAGGCTTACGATGCACCGGGGGCGAGTGAGCACCACGCCTCCCAGGAGCGACGGGGAACGCAGGAAGAGGGGCACCGGGTGACACCGAAGGGGCTGCCGGCCGAGGAGACCCGGCCGGCAAGGCGCACACCCGCGCGACGGCCGACCATGAAGGACATCGCCCAGCGCGCCGGAGTGTCGGAGAGCGCGGTCTCCTTCGCGCTCAACGACCGCCCCGGCGTCTCGGAGATCACCCGGGACCGGATCCGGCGCGTCGCCGAGCAGTTGGGCTGGCGGCCGAGCACCGCCGCCCGCGCACTGTCGGGTGAGGGGTCGGCCACCGTGGGGCTGGTCGTGGCGCGCCCGGCGGCGAGCCTGGGCGTGGACTCGTTCTTCCTCCAGCTGATCTCCGGCATCCAGGAGGTGCTGGCCGAGCGGCAACTCGGGCTGCTCTTCCAGGTGGTGGAGGACGTGGAGGCCGAGTGCGCCGTCTACCGGCGCTGGTGGGCGGAGCACCGCGTCGACGGGGTACTCGTCGTCGATCCCCGTACGGACGACCCCCGCCCCGGCCTGCTGGACGAACTCGGGCTGCCCGGAGTCGTGATCGGCGCTCTGCCCGGCAGCGACACGGGTCCGCACCCGGGGCTCTCGCAGGTACGCGCGGACGATGCGGGCGCCATGGCGGCGATCGTCGGCCGGCTGCACGAGCTGGGCCATCGGCGCATCGTGCACATCGCGGGGCTGCCTTCCCTCGCCCACACCGACCGGCGCATCCGCTCCCTGCGTATCGAGGCCGACCGGCGCGGGCTGGCCGAGGCCCACTCGGTGACCACGGACTACTCCGACACGGAGGGCGCGGCCGTCACGCGCAGAGTCCTGGAGCGGTCCACGCCGCCGACCGCGATCATCTACGACAACGATGTGATGGCTGCGGCCGGAGCCACGGTCGTCGCGGGCCTCGGCCGCTCCGTTCCAGGCGATGTCTCGGTCGTGTCGTGGGAGGACTCCGCGCTGTGCCGGCTGACGGTGCCCTGGCTGACCGCGCTGTCCCGGGACACGGTCGCGTTCGGACGGATCGCCGCACGCGAGCTGACCGCACTGCTCGACGGCGGTGCGGCCCGCACCGTGCAGGTACCGCTGCCCGGGCTGATCGAGCGCGGAAGTACGGCACCGGCGCCCGGCGGCCCATGAGGCGGGCGGGCGGGCGTGACTGACGCCCGTACCCCGATGGGGTGTCTCCTACGCTGCCTGAGCCCACCGAGCGTCTGTGTTCCATCAAGCTCGATGGGTGGTTCGTCACGATATGATGCGCTTTGTGATCATGCCCGGGCAGCTGCGGCGCCGTCGTCCTCCCTACGGTGGCCGGTGGGAAGCTGCTCCGCTGGCCCCGGTGATCCTCACCTTCCTCATCGCCGGCCTGGCGTTCTCCACACCGAGGGAGATCGCCGTCAGCCGCCTCCTGCCCGCCGCACCCGCCCTCGCCGCCGCGATGTGGCCCGTGCTCCCCACGATCCTGCTGGGGACGTTCTGCCTGCTGGTGATGGTCGGCCTCAGCTTCGTGTACACCGACCTGGGGACGCCGTACACGGCGGCTGCGATCGTCGCGGTCACCTTGGCAGCCGCATACGCGAGCCATGTCCGACTCCAGCGGGAGGAGGCGCTCTTCCAGATCCGGCTCGTCGCCGACACAGCCCAGAAAGTGCTGCTGCGCCCCCTGCCGCGCCGCATCAAGAACATCGAGATCGAGTCGCTGTATCTGGCGGCTCAGGAGCAGGCCCGGATCGGCGGCGACTTCTATGAGGCGGCCGACACACCGTACGGGCTCCGGCTCCTCATCGGCGACGTGCGCGGCAAGGGCCTGTCCGCGGTGGGGGCGGCCTCGGCGGTGATCAGCTGCTTCCGGGAGGCCGCATACGACGAGCCCGATCTGAGGGGCATCACCCATCGTCTGGACACCAGCATCAACCGCCACAGCGCCACGTTCCCCGCCCACGATCTGCCGGAGCGCTTCGCCACCGCCCTTATCGCCGAGATCCCGCACGGCGGCGGCCACGTCAGGCTTCTCAACTGCGGGCATCCCCCGCCGCTCATCGCGCACCTCGGGGAGATCCGCGTCCTGGAGCCCACCACTCCCTCGCCGCCCCTCAACCTCGCGACGCTGATCGGGGACCAGTACTACGTCGACACCGTCGCCTTCGCCCCGGGCGACCAACTGCTGCTCTACACCGACGGCGTAACGGAGACCCGGGACCGCACCGGCGAATTCTTCCCCCTGCCGGACTGGATGCGACGGCAAGGCCCGACGCCGCCCCGCGAGCTGCTCGACCGGCTTCACCGGGCCCTGCTCCACTACAGCGGCGGAAGGCTCGACGACGACATCGCGGCCCTCGCCGTGCGGCGCCCGCCTACCCACGCTCCGGAAGCACCCCATGCAGGTGGCTGGAAGCCGTAGACAGGACCCGCCGGCCCGCCGACAGCGGCACGCCACGGCCCGAGGCGGCGCACTGCCGAGTCTTCGCGGTGCCGTCCCCGGTGCCGGCCGGGCCGGCTCCGAACCGCCCGTGGTCTCCGTGGTCGTCGGGTTCACGCTGCGACGGTGAGGCTGAACCAGATCCATTTGCCGTGGCTGTCGGTGACGTAGCCCCAGGCGTCCGCGAGTGTGTCGATCAGGTACAGGCCACGGCCGTTCTCGGCGTCCATGTCGGCGGTTCGGGTGGCGACGGGGGTGTGAGTGCTGGTGTCGCGGACGGCGCAGACGAGTTCGCCGGAGGCGTCGTCGTGGTCGAGGATGACCCGTACCTGTTCGCTGTCGGTGTGCTCGACGGCGTTGGCGACCGCTTCGGAGACCAGCAGCTTCCCGTTGTCGGCGACGTCACCCTCGGGGACCAGCGCGGCCAGGGCGCGGCGTGTTTGGCCGACGGAGCGCTTGCAGGCGGGTAGGTGCAGGTCGGCGAAGCGTCGGACACGCATCAAAAAACACTCCAGGAATCGTCGGGCGAGGGAGCGGTCCGGCGGTCCTGTGACCGCACCGCTGCCGCCCGGTATGGGCCCCCGATGTGTGGTGCGTTCCCCCATCTGCTCTCCACGGTAGGAGCCGGGCCCCTCCCGGCGGATCGGTCGTTCGGCTGCGCCGGGGGCAGACGAAAGTACGACCCACCCGCCGCCGGCCGGCGGCCCCTGCTGCGGCACGGCCGTCCCGAGGCGGCCCCGCCAGGAAATCGCCCCCAAGAGGGACGGCCACTGCGCCACCCACGAGGATCATCCGGATGCACGGCGAACACGGTCGGCCGGACGACCTTGCCCGCACGGTCCGGAGTGCCGCCGACCGGGTCGTCAGGGAGGCTGTGATCAACGCGCTCGAGCACGCTCCGGGAGCCCCGGTTCGCACCGGGGTCGACCGCGGTGGCCAGACGGTGACGGTGTGGCCGATCGCCCTGCCGGGGCGGGAGGTGGGGCTCGCCGAGCGCAGCCGAGGGCGGCTTCCTGGACCGGGCGACGGTCCCGGTCCACTGCCCCGGTGGCGCAGGAAACCAAGGACGCCACGAAACGGAGGCGACGTGATCAAGGTGCTGCTCGTGGACGACGACCCCTACGTCCGTCATGGGCTGCGGACCATCCTGGAGAGCGACCCCGACATCGAGGTCGCCGCCGAGGCCGGCGACGGGCGCCAGGGCGTCGAGGCTGCCCGCGCCCACGCGTGTGATGTGGCCCTGGTCGACATCCGCATGCCGCACATGGACGGTCTGGCCGCCACCCGGGCCCTGCTGGCACTCCCCGCCCCGCCGGCCGTGGTGATCCTGACGACGTTCCGACTGGACGAGTACGTGGCGGAGGCCGTGCAGGCGGGCGCTGCGGGGTTCCTGCTCAAGGACACCCCGCCCACCGAACTGGTTCGTGCGGTGCACACCGTGGCGGGCGGCGATGCGATGCTCTCCCCCGAGGTGACCCGGCAGCTCCTGGACACGGTGCGCCGTGGACTGCACACCGTCAGCGCGGACGAGCGCACGAGGCTGGCTTCGCTGACACCACGCGAACAGGAGGTCCTGGTCCTCCTCGCCCAGGGCATGTCCAACGCCGACATCGCCAAGCACCTCTTCGCCAGCGAGAGCACCATCAAGATGCACGTCAGCCGCATCCTGGCCAAGCTGGCGGTCGAGAACCGGGTCCAGGCCGCGTTGTTCGCCCGCAACGCAAACCTGGGCCAGGACTGACACACACCCACGCAATCCGTCGGTTGCCACGAGCCCGCTCGCCGAGGCCCTGCGCACGACGGCGTGCCTTCGTCCGCCGCCGTGCGACCGGCGACCGACGTTCGTCGGGGTGCTGTGTGCCCCCTCGGCCGTCCCATGGTGATGGCACAGCTCCCTACGTTGGTACACGGCTGCTGCGCAAGGGACGGGCCGGACCGTCCATGAGCGGGGTGGCGCCGTGCTGCTGCCATCACCGTGGCACGGCGGCGTGGCGGATCACGCAACCCCGAACGCGCTGCGCTTCCGCACCGAATCCCCCAACAGTCAGAGTTCTCCCCTGCCAGGAAAGGCGTTCTTCAGCATGTCTTCCCCCACCGCCATCCGCGGCCGCATCCGCCGTCTCACCCTCGCCACCAGCATCGTCACCGCCGTCGGCGCCGGTCTCCTGGCCCCCACCGTCACCGCCCTCGCAGCCGAACCCGGAACGCCCACAGCAGGAGTGACAGCCCCGGCCGACACCCGCGGCATCGACGCGACGCACGCCCCCTCCCTCGCGTTCGAGCCGATCGACACGGACCGGGTCCCCATGGGGAACCAGAACGTCAGGGTCTGCATGGGCACCAAGAACATCGGGCCCTTCACCGACGGGACCAAGGCGGTACTCCTCCCCACCGGCAGTGGCGGCAGTGGGACGCTTCCTGCCGGAGACGGCGGTGGCGTCGGTGCGGGTGACGGGTGCACCGAAGCCGACGCCGGAGGCGAGCACCGACATGAACGGCGGCACGGCGGTGCGGGCTGAGCACACCGCGGGTGACTCGCCGAGTGATACGGGACTGCGTCACCGACGACCCGTAGCACCACCGCGCAACGCAGAAGAAGCGTCTGCACCAGGACTCACGCGAAATTCAGGACGGTCCCGGAGCAGGCGCCGAGTAAGGCCGCGCCCCGCTACACCCAGCCCCGGCGAGCGGCCTGCCATGCCAGTTGCATGCGTGTTGCTGCGTCGGCGAACGTCATCAGCTGCTGGATGTGGCGCTGGACCGTGCGTCGACTCAGGCCCATCTGGGAGGCGATCGCCTTGTCCGCGACACCTGCGACGAGCAGGGAGAGCAGCCGTCGGTCCGTTGCTGAGAGGGGGTCGGCGCCGACCACTCCGTCGGTACCGCTGACCGTTCCGGAATCGTCGACGTGCAGGGGGACGGCATCGTCCCAGTAGCGCTCGAAGAGCGCGACGAGCGCCGCCAGCAGGCTGCTGTCGCGCACCAGGGCCGTGGTGGGTTCCTCGGGGCTGCCGTACGGACCTCCCGGCACGAGGGGGCAGATGGCGATGGCGCGATCGGACACGGCGAGGCGCAGCGGCAGATGGGGTACGGCGCGGGCGACTTCACCTGCCCGTACTCCCTCGATAACGTTGTCCACGGCCCCGTCGTCGTCGAAGAACGCCTTCTCGTAGAGGACGCGATAGCGCACACCGCGCGCCAGGGCGTCGAACTCCTCGCTGTTGCTGCCCGAGGGCATGGCCACGTACTGCGCCTTGCAGAACCAGAGCATTTCGTCACGGGTGTCCGCCTGGATGCGGCGCAGGTGCTGGCGCAGTGCGTCCGCCCCGGTGATCACCTCGATGAGCTGGTCGGCGTCGCTGCGGCGCATGGTGTCCCGGTAGATCTCCAGCAGTCCGGTGGCCGTGGCGCGGGCATGGTCGAGGGCATCGGCCTGCTGTTTGAGCCTGGGCATGAGCGCCACGTCCGGCGGCGTTGCCCGGTAGATCCTCGGTACTCCGTCGGTGTGGCTGGCCAGCCCCTTGGCGGTCAGTGCCGTGAGTATCTGTTGGGCGTCCGCGATGCCGAGACCGGACCGTACCGCGAAGTCGTGCGCGGAAGCCCGGCCCATCGTCACCAGAATCCGGTAGGCGGACTCCTCGGCATCGCTGACTCCGGCGGCTTCCAGTGTCACGGTGTTCTCCTTGATACCACCCACCCAACGGTTGAATACCGTACTACACCCCTCGAGTGCGGCGGCAGGTGCGCAGACATGCTCAGCGTCCGCAACTCTGCCATGCGCTGGAGTACTGCCGTTACTCCCCTCGGTGCTGGTAGGCCCGCTACATGGCCTGCCGGACGCCGGGGCAAGCTGCTGCCAGAACCGGTCCACGTCATTCCCCGACATACGGACCCGCCTGCGCGTCGATACCGTCCAGCCGACACGTGGACGCGTCGTCGTCCTCGGCGAGGGTGGCGAGCTTGCGCACCGCGGGGGCCGCAGCAAGGCGGATCCGTCTCATCCGGTCGGCACCTTTCCAGGAATGCACGGCACATGTTCATGCGGTGCTGCACAGAATCCGGTGACGCCGGGCGCAGTGTCACCGATTACCGGTGGCGCAGGTGCGACATGTCGCAACCGCGACATCGCGAGCGGCCGGCATCCCCGGACCGCGAGCGGCCCCTCACCGACGCATCCGGTCGCCTCGACGACGGCGTGGGCGACGTCCTCCGGCCCAGCGGTGGACGCGTACACCGGGCGTCATGAGGCACCCAGTGTTGTGACCGCTATGGTTCGCCGGGTTGAGACGGAGGGTTGTGTTGTTCGTAGAGATCGTCTTCGTGGGGCTGCCGATCGACCGTGATGAGGTCGAAGAGGCATTGGAGGCGGCGTTCAGCCTCGACGGCGAGGTCATGGGCGCGGGCAGCGGCATGGGTCGCTGCCATCTTGACCTTGAAATCGCGGAGGGCTCGGACAGGACCGCGGTGCTGGACCGGCTTCGCACTGTGCTGTCCGCGCTCGGGGTCATGGGGTGTGCGACCTTCAACGTCAGCGATTGATCAGGCCGCCGCGGCATCCGCCGGGACGGGCGTCCGTTGCAGGCGGCGCAACCAGCCGCGAACAGCGAGCTCTGCGGACCCTTGATCCCGCTCCACAGTGGCTGCTTCTACCAGGGCTCCCCGGGGGACGGGGTGAGGCCCGCCTTCCAACGCCGTCTTTGTTCACGCGAGTTGACGAAGGAGGGCCCCGCCGGAAGGACGACGCCGATCGTCTGTCCGGCGATCAAGTGCCGGTTGATTCCCGAGCCCGGAGCGCGAGATCGATTCCCGTCACCCGCTCCACCAGCAATCCACGGCCCCGGGGCTCCCTTGTTGCCCGGACCACGCTAAGAGCCTTGCACCAGATCCGCGCCGGAAGGCTTCTCCTTGCCCTTCTGCCGGGCGGCCTGCACGAGCTCATCCGGCCCGATCGCACCTTCCTGGTGGGAGCCCGGCAGAGCCCTGCCCTCAAGGGCGGGGATCATGAAGCATGCCGCGGCAGCCAGGACTCCGGCCAGCATGAAGCCCCACGCATAGCCCGCCGAGCCGATGAGCCCGCCCAACAGCGGCGGCGTCAGCGATGCGGCGAGATTCTGACCGGTGTTCTGGACGCCCATGGCGCGTCCCGACCAGGAGCGCCCTGCGAGCTCGGCGGTGGCGGTGAAGGCCAGACCGTTGGTGCTTGCAGTGATACCGCAAGCGACGATCATGGCGAGATCCGTCAGCGGCGAGGGCCAGAGGGCGCCCAGCGCAGTCGCGCCCATGACGACGGCAATGCACACGGACAGCTGCCGCATCGGCCGCACCCGGCTGCCGACCCGGTCGGACCAACGGCCCGCCACGACACGCGAAACAGCCCCCAGCACCTGTGACACCACCAGGAGTTGACCTGCATGCACGGCGCTCCAGCCCCGGACATCGATCAGAAACACCATCGCGAAGGCGTTCGCCGCGAACTGTGGAACGCACAGCAGCGCGCTGGAGGCATGGATGCGCCACAGGCTGGAGTGACGGTAGGGGTTGGCGGCCGGCTCCGGCACTGCGGACTGCGCGGTGCGAGGCGGATCCGAGGTCAGCGAGCCGACGAGCACGGCGACGACACCGCACAACGCCGCGCAGAACAAGACGGTCCCCTTCACGCCGCTGCGCGCGGCGAGCGTGGGGACGATCAGAGCCGCAATCCCCATGCCCAGCGGGGTCGACGTCTGCCGGATTCCCATGGCGAGCCCGCGCTCCCGGGCGGAGAACCATCCGACGACGAGCCGGCCACTGGCCGCGGAGACCGATGCGCTCGCCGCCCCGGCCAGCGCCAGGAGCACGCCCAGGGGAACCAGACCATGCACCGCGCCCCCCAGGAAGAGGAGGACGGTCGTCATGGCCAGACCGGAGGTGATGACGCCCCGCTCGCCGAAACGGTCGGCCAGGGCTCCCCAGGCGACGAGAGTCAACACGAGGCCGACGGTCGGGCAGGCGATCAGCAATCCGACTTGACCGAGTGTCAGCCCGTTGTCCCGTCTCAACACCTCCGAGGTGTACGGAAGTCCGTAGAGGAAGGTACAGGCGACCGTCTGCGCTGCGGTCCCAAGAGCCAGCATCATCCAACGGCGCACAGCAGTCCTCCCCTGGTGTGTGTGGGCTACAACTATGACAGTGAATCCACAATGCAAGACACTCCGTCTCGCATACTGGGCCAACTTGGGGGACCTCACGGAAGGGTGACTGGCGCCGCGTGTCGCAAAGGCTCTTGGAGCACCGTCCCGAAGCGTCAATGAATTGAGACGACTCGAATAGCCATTCGATAAAATGCTGAGTAGGAACGCGCATCATCGAACGTGGGGAGACCGTCGACAAGGAGTGGCAATGAGGCTGTCGTTCCTGGAGCCCCTTTACGCGGAGCCCGGCCCGTTCGCCTCCGTGTATCTGGACACCTCGCGTGACGTCGAGCATCCGGAACGGGCGATCGCGCTGCGCTGGCAGCGGCTACGGGACCGCCTGACCCGTCAGGGCGCGGACCGGGCCCTGCTCAAGGTGGTGGAGGAGGTGGTCGGCGCCGATACGGAGGTACCTGGGATGCACGGGCAGGCCATCTTCGCCGCGCACGGGGCGCTCGTACTGGACGGGGAGCTGCCCAGACCGCCCGCGCACGACTCCGCGCGCTACGGCACGCTGCCGGACGCGATGCCCCTGGTCACCCAGCACATCCCGGAGATCCCCTACCTCGCCGTGACCGTGCACTACGGCGGGCTGCCGACCGCCGAGACCCACGGCTGGGTGACGCTGGACGCGGAGACCGGCACCTGGCCGGCATCCAATGTCACCCCGGGTGAGCGGCTGCACCTCAGGGTCGCGGTGGCGACCTGGCACCACACCGCGGTCCGGCTGGGCCATCAGCTGGACGAATGGGCGCGGCGCGCCCACGCCGACGCCGTCGTCATGGGCGGGGACAAATGGGCGTCCAACGTACTGATCCGCCGCCTCCCCCACGCCTTGCGGGACAGGGTCGTACGCGTAGGGGGTCCCACGGCTACGGACACCGGACGCGCCCTCCTGGAGCCGCAGCTGAACACCGTCTTCCACGGCCACATGGCCGCGCACGACCGGGCGCTCGTGAACATCTTCATCGGCCGGCACGCACTGCACGGGGCCGCGACGGAGGGGCTGTCCGCCACCGTCGCCGCCCTCCAGCGCGGCCAGGTCGCGGCGTTGCTGCTCAACCACCCGCCGGAGAGCTCCCTGCGGCTCTGGGCGGGCCCTCAGCCCACCCTGCTCACCCTGACCGAGGAGGAGCTGATCTCCTTCGGCGTGCGGGCACCCCGCGAGGAGCGCGCCGACGAGGCCCTGGTGCGGACCCTCGTGGGCACCAGTGCCGAACTCGTCGTCGTGCCGGAGAGCGAGCTGAGGCTGGACGAGGGCGTGGGCGCACTGCTGCGGTACGCCGACCCGGGGACGCCGTCCTGACGCGATGAACGCGTAGGCGGCTCCGGGCCGCGGCGGGTGCAACGTGCCGGCACCGGGCAGGCACGGCAGGACCGCAGCGCGAGGAAAGCGGGGCAGGTCATGAGCGTGATCGGAGGAGTCGCTCGATGTGGCTGGAACACACCGCGACTGCGGTCCGACGGGCTGCCGTAGGCGTCCGATGGCCCATCAGTCATCCCCCGAGGACCTGGCCCGCGCGGCGCGGGCCGTGGGTGTGACGGACGACCGGTTGCTGGAGGCTGTCCGGGTCACCCCGCGGGCGGCCTTCGTCCCCGCCGGACATCTCGCGTCCGCGTACCTGGACGTACCGATTCCGCTCCCCCACGATCAGGTGACCACCCAGCCCTCGTTGGTCGCCATGATGGTCTCCGCGCTCGGCCTCACCGGAGGCGAACGCGTCCTGGAAGTCGGGACCGGCTACGGCTGGCAGACCGCACTGCTGGCGCGCCTGGCCGCTTGCGTCGTCAGCGTCGAGCGCTGGCCGGACATGGTCGAGGAGGCCCGCCGACGGCTCGCCGGGCAGGGCCTCGGCAACGCCGAGATCGTCCTCGGCGACGGGACGCTCGGCATGCCGGCCCGTGCTCCGTACGACGCCGTCGTCGTCTGCGCGGCCTTCCCCGAGGTACCAGGGCCGCTCGTCGCACAACTGCGGACCGGTGGCCGGCTCGTCCAGCCCATCGGGCCGGGCGGCCGGGAACGGGTCGAGCTGTACGAGCGTCGGGCCGACGGCCTCGTACTGCGCGGGACGGTCGTGTCTGCCCGCTTCGTCCGGCTGTACGGCGCCCACGGATACGGTCAGCGCTGGTAGGTGCCCACCAGCGAGCCGCTGGCCAGCTGCCTGCCCTTCAATGCACGATGCACCGCGTCGGAGCCCGGACGGCCGTGGAGAGGGAGCGGCTCGGACACGGCATACAGGCGAAAGAAGTAGCGGTGTTCCCCGTGCCCCGGGGGCGGCATGGGCCCGCCCCAGCCCACTCGTCCGAAGTCATTGGGCCACACGTGGCCGCCGGGGGGCGACTCGCCGTCGTCCACACCGGAGCTCCCCGGGTCGATACCGGTGACGAGCCAGTGGAGGAACGTACCTCCCGGCGCATCGGGGTCTTCGCAGACCAGTACCAACTCCGCTGCACCCTCCGGTGCCGCCGACCACGTCAAGGGGGGCGAGACGTCGTCCCCCTCCCCGCTGTAGTGGCGTGGGATCATCTGATGGTCGCCGAACGCCGTGCTGCTGAGCTCAATTGCGGTCATGGGCGCCGCTCTACCCGGTGACGGCATGAACATCACCGAGCGAGCGCTGCAAGCACCCGATCGGACGAGTCGGGGCGGCACTGCCCCTCTCCGCTGAAACCCTGGTGGAGGACTGCCGACGCCTGAAACGGAGTACGACATGCCTACAAGGATCCTGCTGGAGGGGCGCCCCGGGGTTGGCAAGACGACCGCAATCCGCCGACTGGCTGCGCTTCTGCGCAACCGTGACATCGTCGGCTTCACCACGGAGGAGATCCGGCAGGACGGCGCCCGGGTCGGCTTCGCTCTGGAAACGGCGGCGGGAAACCGTGCCGTGCTCGCCCATGTCGACTTCCCCGGGCCGCCGAAGGTGGGGCGGTACGGCGTCGACCTGGGCGTCATGGACCGGTTGGCGCTGCCGGCCCTGATGGCCGCTTCTGCGGATCCAGTGCCCGGGCAGCTTGTGCTCATCGACGAGCTCGGGCGGATGGAGTTGGCCTCTGCCGCGTTCAGGGAGGCTGTCCTGTCCGTCTTCGAGGCCGGCATCGATGTGGTCGCGACCGTTCATGCGCACAGCGACCCGTTCACCGACCCCCTGAAACAGCGCGCCGACATCGAACTCATCACCGTGACCCGGGCGAACCGGCACGCTCTCCCCGAGAGACTGGCGGCGCGGCTGGAATACCGGTGACGGGTTCGGCAATTCAGTGGGGCCACCATCAGCACGCATCCAGCACGGCACGAGGCGCTGACAGCCGAAAAACCACAGCCGCGAAGCCTCCCGTGGGGAGGTCGGGAGGGGCGGCGGACCCCGCCCAGTACGCAGCTCCTGGCGGGACCCGAAACGGGGCCTCGGCCTGGGGGCTTCGGGGATCCCGCGCGATCAACGATGCACCCGAACCAGCCACACGCATAGGGGCGTGACTGAAAAATGTCGATCAGCCCCCATGTCCGCGCCGTTCTCAGTACAGCTCCGCCTGCTGCATCTCCTCGGTGACCTGGTCTCGGAGATCGGGGCAGTGGGTGGTGACGCCGAGCATCAGCAGCTGCTCCGCCTCTGGCCTCTCGGTGCCCCACCCAGGTCCGATCGGGTACGCCGACGCGTTGTCTCCGAGCAGGTTGTCGACGCTGTGCCCGTCCTTCAGCTCCTGGCACCACTCCGGCGGCAGCGCGAGCAGTTCCTGATCGGTGGGGCCGCTCTCAGCCCAGCTCTCGAACTGGCGGGCGTGGACTTTCGCAAGGAACTTGTCCCCCGCGTCCCGTCCGCTCGGCGACTGCGAGGGTTTCGCGTCGCTGCCGGTGGTGTCGGCCGTGTCACTGCAGCCGACCGCCGCCAGCGCGAGCGCTCCCACGAGTAGCAAGGTCCCAAAGCGCATGGATCCCCCAAGGTGTGCGGACGATGGAGCGCATCATCCGCCACCCACGTTGATCCCATATCCGACGTGATTGAACGGTGACAGTTCGCCATGAACTACTTGATCAGGAAACATCGTTCAGCCTGAGTCCTTCGGCCGGAGGCGGCTGGTCGCAGTCGTGTGCTCGGCGATGTGGGTCGCACGCTTCCGCGTGTGCAGAGGCCGAGCTCAGAAGATCCTCAAGACTTTCGCCTTGGATGCTGCGAGCGCGGGGCGGCATGCCATCCCTGATCTTCGCGGGGAATCCCGGCCTTCAGGCCGGGCGGGAATGCGATCCCTGGCCCGGAGGCGCGGAGCGCCGGAGTTCTCTGCGTTGTCAATGGCGCCAGCTATGTTGACCGGACTGACCCAAAAGGGGGTGGGCTGGATGATTCGTGCGTACAAGTTCCTGATGCGGCCCACCACGGGCCAGCAGATCGCGCTTGGCGAGATGCTGCGGGATCACTGCTCGCTCTACAACGGGGCGTTACAGGAACGACGGGATGCCTACCGGCATGCATCGAGGACCACCGTCCGGTACGGGATGCAGTCCGGGCAGTTGAAGGACATCAGGGCGTTCGATCCTGAGCGTCAGGGGCGCTGGTCGTTCTCCTCGCAGCAGGCGACGCTGCGCCGGCTGGACAAAGCGTTCGCCGCGTTCTTCCGCCGGATCAAGTCCGGTCAGACGCCCGGCTATCCGCGCTTTCGTTCGGTGAGCTGGTTCGACACGGTGGAGTTCCCGAAGGACGGGGACGGCTGCCGGTGGGACTCCACCCCGCACGACCCCGTCACCCGCGTGCGGCTGCAAGGGGTCGGGCATGTCAAGGTCAACCAGCACCGTGCGGTGGTCGGCAGGGTCAAGACCGTCTCCGTCAAGCGTGAGGGCCGCAAGTGGTTCGTCGTGCTGACCGCCGAACAGGAGCAGCCCGAACCGCTCCCGACGACCGGCAGCGTGGTCGGTATCGACCTGGGCATAGCCAACTTCCTTGCCGACTCGGGCGGCGAGTTCGTCTCCAACCCGCGCCACGGCCACCGCGCTGCTGCGAAACTCGAAGCCGCACAGCAGGCCCTGTCCAGGTTCCCGCGCCGCAAGGCCAAGGACCGCACCAGGAACCACCAGCGCGCAGTGGACCAGGTCGCCCGGTTGCACGGCAAGGTCCGCCGCCAGCGGCTCGACCACGCGCACAAGACCGCGCTCGACCTGGTCCGGGCGCACGATGTCATCGCGCACGAAGACCTCGAGATCCGCAACATGAGCAGGGCCCCCGCACCGAGGCCCGACCCCGAGCAGGCGGGCGCATTCCTGCCCAACGGGGCACCGGCGAAGGCTGGACTCAACCGCAGCATTGCCGACGCCGGATGAGGGGTGTTCCTGACGATCCTGTACGCCAAGGCTGAAAGCGCCGGACGGGAAGTGATCGCCGTGGACCCCCGCAACACCTCCCGGACCTGCCCCGAATGCGGGCACGTCTCCAAGGAGAACCGGCCCACACAGGAGACCTTCCTCTGCCAGTCGTGCGGACACACGGCGCACGCCGACACAGTGGGAGCACTCAATGTTCTACGGGCCGGGCTGGCCCGTCGCAACGCCCACACGGCATAGCGAGAAGCCCCGTCCCTTCAGGGCGGGGAGGAGTCACGGTCATCCCACGCGAGAACCCGAGCGCGTATCTGCAGGCGATTGCAACCACTCGACGAGGGAGACGCACGTGTTCGGAGCAATGCCCCTGGGCGCCAAGATCGCCGCTGCTGTCGTGATCATCGCCGTCGTCGGACCGGCGATCGCTGCGATCCGCTGGTTCAAAGCACAGATGCGGTAGGCCGGGGCCGTCTCCGGGCCGTGATGGAACTTACAAGGCATGTGCCGGCGGCGCCGCGCGTGCCGGAGCTTCTAGTCCTGCCGGGGATGACGGCCTTCCAGAGCAGGGCAAAACGGCATACAGGTTGAAGGAGTGGCGAATAGCCGGTCATCCTTGGCGCCATGAGTCCTGCCTCCTCCTCATTCGGCCCGCCCGGCACGGGCGACTACGCCTACGACTGGGCCTTGGTCGACGTGGAGACCTCCGGGCTCATTGCCAGGCGGGACCGGGTGCTGTCCGTCGCGGTGGTGACTATCGGTCCCGACGGCGAGCAGACCGGGGAGTTCTCGACGCTGCTCAATCCGGGATGCGACCCAGGGCCGGTGGATGTGCATGGGCTGACCGTGCAGCGGCTGCAGGGCGCACCGACCTTCGATCAGGTCGCCGGGCGGATCGGGGCGATGCTCCAGGACCGGGTCCTGGTCGCCCACAACGCCCAGTTCGACTACGACTTCCTGGCCCACGAGTTTGCCCGTGCGCGGATGTGGCTGCCGGTGTCGCAGCGGCTGTGCACCCTGGCCCTCAACCGCCAGGTGGATCCGCCGACGGGCGACATGAAGCTCGGCACCCTGGCTGCCCACTACGGCGTACCGCAGCAGCACGCGCACGATGCGCTGGACGACACCCGGGTGCTGGCCGGGATCCTGCGGGCGTCGCTGCGTGAGGCGGCGCGGCTTGATCTGCCGTTGCCGCTGGTGACCTGCCCACCCCGGGCAGAATCCCAGTTCACGCCGCAGCCACCCAAGTCGCCCTGCGCGTACCGGAACCCGGGACGGCTGACTCCCGGCGGGCCGCTCCAGCAGGGAATGAAGATCGCGATAAGCGGTGAGACCGCCCACGCCCGGGCGGAGCTGGTGGGGCGGGCGGTTGCCGCCGGGCTGAACATGATGACGTCCGTCAGCCGGCATACCAGCGCGCTGGTCACCAACGAGCCGGCGTCCGATTCGGCGAAGGCCCGGCGCGCGGTCACCGAAGGCGTGCCGGTCATCGATGAGCACACCTTCCTGCGGCTGCTGGCCGACGTACGGGGCGGGACGGCGCATGAGGCGACGGTCGCCGCCGTGGCCGCCCCGGTGAAAGAGCCGGAAGCGGCACAAGTCCGGTTCGTGGAGCCGGTGTCCACCACGGCTTCTACCGCACCCGCCCCAGAAGCACCCACCCTGCCCACTCTCTCCCCCGTCGTATCCGTCCCCGCTCCGCGCCGGCCGGAGAACGCGGTCAGCACCTCGGACAGGCCGCTGACGGGACGCCGGGTACTGGTTCTTGGGGGTATACATGCCGATGCCGCGGCAGCTCGTACGCGTGTCGTCGAACTGGGCGGATCCGCGGCAGTCAATCTGTCCGCCAGCGTCACCGACGTCGTGCTCCTGCCGGGCGGCGAGAACGACCGGCGCATCCACCGCATCACCGCCCTTGCGCTCCCCGTGCACGACCCACATTGGCTCACCGCGCCAACCGTCGTCGGCCAGGGCACAGCGGCTGTCCGGCCGCAGGACCCGCAGGTGATGCCAAGAGGCGGCGTCATCGACCTGCCCATGCCGCACGGCACACCCTCGCCCGAGTGGTACGTAACCGCCGGCTGGGCCCCGCAGGCCGACTGCGAGATCGACGTCGTCGCCTTCATACTCGACGAGGACGAACAGGTCACCTTCGACGAGGACTTCATCTTCTACGGCGCCCCGGAGAGCCCTGCCGGCACCGTGCGGCTCCTCACCGGCGGCCCGGCGGAACAGACCATCGCTGTCGACCTGGCATCCCTGCCGCCCGCGACCCGCAAGGTCGTCGTCGCCGCTGCCCTCGACGGCGCCGCCACCTTCGGGACGGTCGGCGCCATCCAGATCGGCGCTGCCCCTGGCAGCAGCGGGGCACCACTCGCCCGGGCCACCCTGGACGCCGCAACGACCGAACGCACCATGCTGCTCGCGGAGATTTACCGCAGGGGTCCGATCTGGCGTCTGCGCGCCGTCGGCCAGGGCTACGACCATGGGCTCGATGTCCTGGCCCGCGGATACGGGGTCCACATCGCCGAGTGAACGACGGTGATGAAGGTCTGTACGTCCCCTGGGTCAGGCACGGCGACGCGGTGCGGGTGGGGGCCGAGGTGCAGGAACCGGCAGGCTTGAGGTCAGTCCGGCGGGTTGCGCCCCGAGTCGTTGCGACGACGGCTCGGGCGCCACTGCCACGTGGAATGCCCGAGCCGCCATACAGCGCAGGAGCGAGCCGGCACGGGGCCGGCCCGCTCCTGCGTTCGGCGCCCGCATACCTCCCCATGAGAGCGGGCACCCCGACCCGCGTGATCGGGTCACCTTGTCCAGCGCACCGCGCGTCGGAAACATCACCGGCAATGGGGGACGGTCACGGAGTCAACACTCTTGCGAGGAAATCCGCTTGAGACCGTCACGACTCAGTCGCCCTCCATGCACGTATCCCGGTGAGCGCAACGCTTCCCGCAGGATCGGCGCGACGCGGAACTCGACAACTCTGCGTCGTAGGTGCCGTACCGCCCGTTTCGCACGGGCGCCTCCTGGAAGGGGTGTCGGCTCCGAATGCGGCCCTCGCGGGGCAGGTAGGCTGGGGCCGCTGCGGCGCCCCCCTTCATCCGTGCTCTCGCGGTAATTCATGGCCTGCGGCGATCAAGACGTCTTCGGGCATGAGGAAGAGACACGGTGCTGATAGCGGACCGATACCGGCTACGGGACGCCATCGGGCGCGGAGCGATGGGCGAGGTCTGGAGCGCCTTCGACGAGACACTGGACAGACCGGTAGCCGTGAAGCTGATGCTCACCCGGGATGCCGACCCCACCGCGGCCTCCCGCTTCCGCCTGGAGGCGCAGACCGCCGGCCGCCTCAACCACCCGCACGTGGTCGGTGTCCGTGACTTCGGCGAGTACGACAACCGCCTGTTCCTGGTGATGGACCTGATCGAGGGTGACAGCCTCGCCGGGGCGCTCGCCGTCCAGGGAACACTCCCCGCCGAACGGGTCGCCCGTATCGCCGCCGAGGCTGCGGGCGGACTCGCCGCCGCCCACCGTCAGGGCATCGTCCACCGGGACATCAAGCCCGCCAACCTGCTGCTGGACGCGGACGGCACCCTGAAGATCGGCGACTTCGGCATCGCCCGCTTCCTCGACGACCCCGGTAACGCCCTCACCGCCACCGGCCACATCGTCGGCACCAGCCTCTACCTCGCGCCCGAACGCGCCCTGGGCCACGCCGCCGGTCCGGCCTCCGACGTGTACTCCCTGGGCTGTGTGCTGTACCAACTCCTCACCGGGAGGCCGCCGTTCCAGGCGGACTCCGCGCTCGCAGTGCTGCATCAGCACCTCGACTCCGTCCCCGTCCCGCCCCGGCAACTCGGCGCCAGTCTCCCGCCCGCCTTCGAGAGCTACCTGCTCGGCCTGTTGGCCAAGGAGCCCCAGGAACGGCCCACGGCCGAGGAAGCGGCGAACTGGTTCGCACACGGGTCCTGGCGCGGAGCCCCGGAACCCCTGCCACAGGAACACCAGGACCACACCCGCCGCGGCGGGCTGCCTGTCACGGGCTCGAGACCCACTGGGCTCTCGACGCCCGCGCACACCACAGCTACCGGGGGCGTCTTCCTCCCGACGGCGGACACCGAATGGAGGACGAGTGTGCACCGAGCGGTGCCGCGCCGTCCTCGCCTGTCGCTCCTCCGCCGTTCCGGACTCGTGACCGCGCTGGGCACCGCCGCCCTGTTCGTCGTGGCGCTCCTCGTCGGCATGGCCTGGTTCTCGCCCGACACCGGCTCGGCGCAGAGACCGCAGGCTGATCCGTCCACGCCGCTGTCCTCCTCTCCCTCCACACCGGCACCCTCCTCCTCTCCGTCACAGCCCGCCGCCCAGGAGACACAGAAGCCGGCCGACAACACCGAGCCGAGGCCCGACAAGCCCGACAAGCACGGCGGCAAGGGCAAGCACTGACAAGAGCCGGGGCGTTCTGCGCTGCTCGGATTCAGCACACATGAGACCGGGAAACCTGCCTCCTGGAGGATGTGGCCTGAGCCCTGCTCGCGCAGGTAGGGGATCGCAGCCTGGGTGACCCAGACTGCGCCGAACAGGTTGGTTTCGATGACGCCGCGCGGCTCCTCCTCGGAAAGCTCCCCTACGGCGTCACCATCCTCATCTTCAGCCCCGAACCCGGCACCCCCTCCGACGACGCCATGCGCCTGCTCAACTTGTCGGCCCGAGACGAGGCCCGCACCGCACCGCGCACCACCTGACTGCAGGCAGGAGCAATGGCCCCTCGCCGGAGCTCCTATGGGGAAGCCTCTGGCCTGGGAAGGGGTACCACGCAGGCGTCCGTGCCGGAAGCAGCCAGGGCTGCGTTTTTAAGGGCCAGAAGGTTGGCGGCTGCCGCGTATCGGTGATCCAGAGTTGCCCTGGGACAGCCGAAACGATGCCGGTATGACGGCGAGGACTGGCCTTGTCCCGACCTCTGGACCTGGCCCTGCCCTACGCCGACCACCAGGACTACCGTGAGCAGTGGCGGCCGCGCCGAAGCTCTGGCTGAGTGTCTGACTGCGTGACAACCACAGCAGCCGGCGGCGGACACATCCGGACTGTCTCCGCAGGTGAGCGGGACCCTGCCGCCTGCGCAGGCTCCTGCCCGCATTGCTCCGGGTCGAAGGGCAACGGCATCGAGGACGCCCAGTCAACAGGCAATCAGCCGCTGTCGAGAGAGCGCCGGCGATTCCAGGAGACGAAGAGAACTGCCGCGACCGGCCAGACGATCAAGATGGGTGCGAGACTCGCGAAATCCCTGGCGATGTAGCCGATCCCAGCGGCCACCAGGGCCAGACCCAACATTGTCCGAGCGACGATCCACAGCTTCCGTTTACCGCGGGGTCCGATGAGCTCGTGGGTCCGCCACAGGCACCACCAGGTGGCGGACAGGGCACAGCCGGCCACGTTGAGCAACATCAGGACCATCGCCGAGTGCAGAGGCAGCCTGCCTTGCGGGGCGTCCGGGAGGAGACGGGTCCCACCCGTGCTCTCCCTGGTTATGGCGGTACGGCGGCCCTGCCAGACGGTGACGGTGACATGTTCCCCGGATCTCAGGTCCTCCAAAGTGCTGGGCGGGTTGCTCAGGCGGTACTCTCCGGCGACGGCGACGGGTCCATCGAGAGTGAACACCAACCGTTCCTAAACAGTGTCCAGGAGTGAGCCTTGTGCCCACGTCCCAGTACTGCGCGCATCCCGAACGGTTTTGGATGCGCTGATCCCCCGCGTTCTCGTTGTCCCTGTCCGGCAACGTGCATCGTGTGCACGCTCCGCGACGGGGCGGCGGGTTTCCTCACGCCCTCGGTCACCACGATCGGCCTGGACGGTCCGATGCCCAGCATCATCACTCTGGTGATGCTGGGGCGGTGCCGTCCGTCGCCGGATCGGGTGCCCGAGGGCGCGCCTGCCAATGGCCACCGAGGCGGCGTCATGGCGAGTCATGCTGCGAGTCCTGCTGATCAGGGGCTTGCGCCAGTGCTGGTCGCCCCACATCGAGGTGTATGCCGGGTCGATGGCGACGATGGCGATGCCGTGTTCGGCGGCCATGGAGACGATGCGGGCCTTGAGCTTGCCGGTGGGCATACCGGAGATGAGTTGCCGGAACCGCTTTTTGCGGCCGTGCTTCTCGCGGGTCTTCTCGGCGGCGAAGTCCAGGTTTTCGATGCCGATCGCCTGCGCGCCGGTCTGTTTGGTCCAGTTAAGGAGGCGAGTGAGGGCGTGCCGGATCTGGGCGTCGCGGTGGTCGGCGGTGCCGGACAGGTCGTAGCCGAAGCGGCGCGGGTCTCCGACCGGGTTGCCGTGCCGGTCGAGCCGGTAGGCGGCGAAGTGGTCGGCGTTGGTGTCGACGCCGATCATGCCCCGGGCCCGGGCGGTCTCCAGCGGGATAGTCTGCACGGCGGGGCGTTGCCAGGATGCGGTCAGGTACCAGCGTCCGCGGTCCGTGTCGAGGTGGATGCGGTAGGCCACGGCCCGGTTCGCGGTGATGCGGTCGGCCCACTCCGCGCCCCGGTGCGCGAACGCGATGCGGGCGGTGAGGGTGTACCGGCCGTGCTTACTGTTGGCCAGGTGGGCGAGCGGGGCGGGCAGCTTGATCGACACTTCGCCGTCCGGGGTGACGCGGATCGTCTCGTTCCCGAAGCGTTTTCCGGCCTCGCCGTCTGCGGCGAGGAACCAGCGCTCAGCCTCCCAACGCTGACGCCACTCGCGCTCGGTGAGCTGCGCGGCATGAAGGTTGTGCCGGTTCCTGAGCAGCCGCCGGCCGCCGCGGACGACACGGACATGTCCGGTCTTCCAGTCGTCGCGGGCCACGTCGAGGCGGTGTTCCAGGGTGGCCAGGCGGCGGGACTTGTGGAACCACTCGCCCTTGGACCGGTACCCGCCCGGCGCCCGCTTGCTGCCTTTCTCCCCGATCGGGAGGGACAGGCGGTGTCGCAGCGTGCGGATACCGGCCTCAAGGTTGTGGACATGGGCGAGCAGGCAGCGTCGGGCCAGGCCGTACTGGTCGTGCGTGGCCTTCGTGATCGCACCCGCGATACGCGACGACGACTGCTCGGTCAGGTCACGCTTGCGCGATGCCCACGCGTCGTTGTCGTGCTTGTGCCCGGCTTCGCAACGGGCCTTGAGATCGCCAGAGGCCAGGCGGCCCTGGTGCTCGCCGACCAGACGCAACACCTTCTCGTCCTTTGGTGTGAGGTGCTTGAGGCGGTCGCGTAACGCCACACCGGACGGGCCGACAGCAACGAACGGCGGGTCGATGGTGCGGAGCTGCTTCTTCTTGTCAGCCATCGGCAGCCGCCGCTTCCAGTGCCTTCCTGGCACGGTTCTTCGCACTGCGGCGACCGTACAGGCGGGCACAGAACGAGGTCAGAACCTCCACCATGTCGCGCACCAGGTCGTCTTCGGCCTCGCCGTCATCCAGCACAACGAGTCGACGACCGGTTGCAGCCAGAGCGGCCTCGACGAGTTCGACGTTCATGCGGCCCAACCGGTCTTTGTGCTCCACCACTACGGTGGTCACCGCCGGGTCGGCCAGCAGGCGACGGGCCTTGGCGCGGGCGCCGTTCATGCCCGAAGCGATCTCGGATTCGACGCGCACGACCTTATGCCCGGCCTTCGCGGCCCATGCCGACAAGCGTGCGGTCTGCCGCTCCAGGTCGGCCTTCTGGTCGTGGGAGGAGACGCGCGCGTAAAGTCCCACGCCACCGGTCACGGACGGTGAGGTGTTCGCGTCGATGTTCACCAGGATCGTGCGCGGCCCCACTCGCTCCGCAGGGACCGGCAGCGTGCCCTCACGGAACCAGCGGTACGCAGTACGCGGGGCGACCCCCTGTGCGCGTGCCCATTCCGTCAGATTCATACACCAGATCATACGACACTCGTGACATCTAAAGGACACTTATCGACACTTAGTCGAGAGCAGTTCCTGACCCCTCCGAGTGCCCGTCCGCGACTGTGGCGTCGATGCGCCGCAGGCAATTCCGGCTGCTCTCCCCGAAGCCACATTCGTGAGCGGAGCGGAGGGCACGTTGGTCGCTGAGAGAGTCCGAGAACTCGTGAGCGAAGTGGCCGGCTCCGCACAGTGCCAACATGCCGGCGATGAGGGCCAGGCAGCCGACGGCCCTGACCGCAAGAACTGTCCTGGCCGACGGTTGAGTCCCATGTGCAGGAGTGTTGTCGTTCCTGTCGGGTCCGCGATCGGGCTCGCGCGTGGACGTGTCCATCCATGCTCCCTCGGGTTCTGCTCGCCTTCTTGTAGGACGGTCGATCAGCCCCCATGGATGCACGCCGGCCGCGTGACGCCACTCGGCCGGCCAAGCACGTCACGGTGAGCACCCAAGCACGGGTTCTGGAGCCGAGGTTGACATCACCAGGTGGGCTCCCATCCCGACCACCTTCTACCCAGGCAGAACCGAGCAGTCACGGCTCGGGGCGTCAAGGTCGTTCTACGACCGGATCGTCGGCCTCGTCCTCGATCAGATCGCCGTCGACGGTTCCATCACCAAGGCCCCGGCGGTGGTGAGGTCGCAGGCCGGTGACCGGTAGATCGCGGCAAACAGGGATTGAAGCGCTCAGGTATGACGGATGGTTATGGAATCCCACTTGGTCGTGTGCTGGCTGGAGCGAATCGTCACGACTCCCCGCTGCTCGCCCCGACCCTGGACCGCCTGGAGGACCTGGGACCGCTGCCCGACGACATCACCGTGCACCTGGACGCCGGCTACGAATCGGACAAGACCCGCACCCTGCTCCACGAACGTGGCCTGCACGGCCGCATCGCGCACAAGGGCGAGAGGGCGCCGATCCAGGCCAGTCAGAGGTGGCACGTCGAACGCACCCACGCCTGGCAGAACGCCTTCCACCGCCTCGCCCGCTGCTACGAGCGCCGGGCCACCGTCATCGACGCCTTCTTCGACCTCGCCGACACCATCATCACCGTGCGTAGCCTGATCCGCCGAGCGTGGACCACTCACCGCTGGGAGGACCGCCCCCGCCGCCGTCCGTGACGGACCGCCATCTGCGCGAGTGGTCGGCTGGTAACTTGACTCCCATGATGGTGGCATTGATCGACTCAGGGCTTGGCCTCCTTTCCACCACAGGGTGGCTTCGGCACCTCGCCCCGGAACTCGATCTGCTTCTGTTTCTGGACCCCGACGGCGCCCCCTGGGGATCGAGAACGGCCTCCTTCGTCACGGACCGTCTGTTCAGTGCCGCTCAATTGGCCGTCCAGCGGGGCGCGGAGGCCATCGTGGTCCCCTGCAACACCGCCACCGTCACCGCGATCGACGCTCTGCGCGAGAGTTTTGAACCCCGTGTGCCTGTGATCGGAACCGTGCCCGCCGTGAAGCCGGCCGCAGCGGCCGCCCAAGGCATCGCCGTGTGGGCAACCGTCCGGACCACGGCGAGTGACTACCAGGATCGCCTGATCGCGGACTTCGCGAACGGCCGGCCTGTCGCGCGTGTCGCATGCCCTGGTCTGGCCGAGGCGATCGACCACGGAGACATGACCGCAGCAACGGAAGCGATCGCCGACGCGGCAAAGCGGACCCCCCAGAATTGCGACTCCGTGGTGCTGGGATGCACGCACTACCCCCTGGTGGCGCCAGAGATTCTGCAGAGCCTGCCCACCGGAACCACCCTGTACGACAGCGCGGAGGCAGTCGCCCGCCAAACACTGCGGCGATTGGACAGAACCACGCAATCGCGCAGCACCACGGGCTCCATCGACGTGGTACTCAGCGGGCGCCGCGGAAATCTCCCAGCAGGCGCCCACGCCTACCCGCTGGGTCGCGCCCTTGCCGCCGCAGCGCGGGTGCCCCGCGAAATTCTCATCACTGCCGCAACTCGCGCCTCGATGGCTGCTCCAGCGATCTGAGCAAGCCCGGGAACCCCTTCTTCTCGTCGGCCAGGCGTACAGCCACTCCGTTCGCGGCAAACCCTGGGAGATCACAGAGCGGACAGCGCACACGGGAACGGCCCGGATCGGCGGGTGCCGTTCATCTGCGGTGGGTGTGGGATTGAACCCACGGTCACATCGCTGCGACGACGGTCTTCAAGATCGCTCAGGTGTCGACTCGCCCAATGAGACTCCGCCGTCCTACCCCTGAATCGGCAGGTCTGGATGCGTGAACACAAAGATCATGTACACGACTGCCGCTGCCGTCCCTACCGCCGCGAGCGCCAAGCCGATCAAGGGTTGGGCACGGCTGACGCCCTGACGGGAGGCGGCTCGGCACTCGATGAATCCCCGGACAACGCCTGCAAGACCGATTGGCAGGGCAAGCGGCCACACAACCATCCAGAAGGGGCAGCAGAACCAGCACACGACGGAAGCTCCGCCGAAAACGACGGCCAGTCGCGCTCTGCCGCCAGTCACATCATCACTACGTGTCACGCGCTGATCAAAGCAGCACAGGTATACGGCTCAACAACCACCCCGACCCACCCCGCTCATCGGCTCACCAATCTTGAACGGCCCGAGGAACCATCGTGCGTCCGCCGGAAGGGCCGAAGGAGCTGCCTCCCGGGCTACCGCTCCGGACCCGTTCAGGCCGGTTGGCGCCATCGACGCGCACAGCCGACCTTGCTCCCTCTACGCTGCTCTGCGTGGACTCCGCTGGAATAGCACCTGCCAAGGCCCGATCGCGTGCACGGCGTGCGAGCGGCGTGACGGCGCTGCTTCTCCTGTCACCCTTCGGCGCCTGGCTGTTGGCGCTGGCGGACTACCTTCCGACCGAGGCTTCCGTGCTCTGTGCCTTCGTGGGCAGCCTCGCAGCGGGTGTCGCGCTTCTGGAGCAGTGCCAGGAGATGCGGGTGATCCGTTGCTCGATGACTCACATCACCGCGCGAACCTGGACCGGTCAGCGCTCGGTGGATCTCACACGCATACGGGATGTCCGACTACTTACTACCTTCCACTACGGCGGGGCGTACCACGCTGTCCTGGTACGCGACCAGCACGGCGTGCGCTTGGGACTCACCTCGGTCAGGACCAAGCGGGCCCTGGTACGCGCACTGCGCAACGCCCCAGGTGACGCGCAAAACAGACCAAGAATCAGTTCCGCTGCACGCGCCCACCTCGGCCTCGGGGCCAGCCGGACTCACACGATGCATACCGTCACCAGTTTCCTGGCGCTGACGATCTCCATCTGTCTGTACAACGGGCTCGTACTCAAACTCGCGGGCTTATAGCTTCCGGCCGACGAACACCCCTCCGAGGCCTTACCGCGAGGTCAGGATGCAGAGCGGAAGGCCTTCGTCGGGGTCGCCGACGCAAGTCCAGAGCTTCAGTGTCTTGCCGTCTCGCAAGGCCTCGTAGCCGAAGCTCACGCCATCGGCTTTGAACGACATGTCGACGCTGGTCTGTCCCTGCCAGTCAGAGTCGCGCCAGGTGCCTGATCCCGACCTGGGTTCGTTCTCCGGCTCGTCGGCATCGATGCCGAAATAGCCGCCGCAGACGTCATCGGCGGTGAACGTCCCGTCCGGCTTCAGCTCCAGTGTGCCGCCATCGGTATCGGTCCACGTGGTCACTGTCTGGGATCGGGAAAGCTCGGTCGGCTTACCGTCAGGGACGGGCGGGAAGGCCAGCCTGCCACATGCGACGAGGGCGAACGCGACGGGAACGAGGGCCAGGGCTGCCCGGTAGAACGCAACACACGCCACCCCAACACTTTCCGCGGGACACGCGAACGACTGCGTATCGACCAGTCGTCGAGCACGTGCTCGTCATCCTGTCAGCATTACTGAACATGTTCAACTTCTTCGTCAGCCTGTGCATGTGAACCCGTGGTGCTCCGGACGGTGCGGTCGGCCTCACATGCGCAGGTCCGTGCGGTTCCCCGTGCCACAACCGTGCCGGATCGGGCGGGGTTCACGGCGGAACTGCGGCTGCCGGCGGAGGCCACGGCCAGCAGCCGCCGAAGTCGGCACCCTGCAGGTCAGATCCCAACTCGCCCGACCTCGCGCTTAAAGCGGTGACTACGCGCACGCCCGCCGTACGCCAGTGCAGGCCACCGGTGCGCCGCCGTCTGCGGTGAGGAAGAGCATGAAGAACCAAGACCTATCGGCAGCTGTGACCTGCCCAAGAGGCACCGACTGGTCATGCCGACCGAGGAGCTGCACCGCTCGTTCCAGTCCCACAGTCTCGATGCCCTTCCGCCGCGTGTGCCGAAGGTGGAGCGCATACGTCCGGGCATGAAACTCGGCGGGCCAAGTACCTTTCTACACAACGTAGGTAGCGCCGCCACGGAGGGCAGTCAGGGCTGCCACGGATGCCTCGTCGTCACCGGCCAGCGGCCGTACCGGCAGATGCCTTGCCATGATGGGGATTCTTGAGAACGACCGGGGATACTCCTCACCTCACTTGGTCAAGCCCTCAAGCGAGTGGAGAAGTTCGGAGACCGGCAGGCCCGGTGGCGCCGCGTCAGGCCTTGGCACCAGGCATGCCGCTGGTTACGACGATCGCGGCCACGTCGCCGGTCTTGGTGCGGCCCAGCCAGACGACGCCGCCCGACTCTGCCGTGAACGTGACCAGATCGGCTTGTTGCGACTCGTCGGTTACCCGCTCGCACCAGCCGGGCAGCTGTTCGGAGTCGCGCGGCACCGGCCTGCCGTCCACATACGCGCGAAACGGCGCGGTCAAAGCCATCCACGCGCCGGCGTCGGCGAAGCAGCCCACATTGGCGTCGGAGCCAAAACGGATCTGCTCGCCCGGCTGAAGCCGGTCGATATCGTCGTCGACACCCAGGCCCATCTCCCACCCGACCACGAGGTCTTCACTGATGCACAAGCGGGTCGCGGCGCACGCAACGCCGTCGAAGTGCTCCCCGAAGAATTCGTACGGCCCCGCCGTCCACGCAATCTCCACCCGGTAGGTGCCCGGGGGAATTCGCACCGCCAGCTCCCGTGGGGGACTCGTCGGCAGTCCTCGCTCGTACTCCCAGGTTTCGTCGTCATGCCACGGCGCGTCCACGACGAGACGGCCGCTGGGTATGCGGATGGCGGTCACCTCTTCAATCCCCGTGACCACGACCGGCGTTGTCGGATCGTCGTACACCGTCCCCAGGTGCTCCCCAGGCGTGAACGCCGTCTCGAGGTACCAGGTGGCCTCCGGCCCGGCCGCCAGCCGAGCGTCCCCGATCCACTCCATGTCTCGTCCCTCCGTCGCCACCCGGCCGGGCGGTCAACCGAAAAGGTACGTGGGCCCAGTGACATCGACAGTTCGTGCATCGACACACGGAACGCGACCGTGACCAGGTCAGCTCGCCGTGGTACCGCCACTACGCCGGATGCCGCCTGGCAGGTCGCGGAGGTAGGCAGCCAGACCGCAAGGTCAGCGCGGGCCCGCCCCTCCCGCAGTGAGGCCGGGAGGGGCGGCAAGCCCACCAAGCTCGCAGCTACCGGCGGGATCCGAAACGGACCCTTGGTATGGGGACGCACTCGAGCCGGCCACGCGCATAGGCGTGCGACGGGAAACGTTGGTGCTGGGCTCAGTACTTCCCTGTCGCCCGGAGTTCCTCAGTGAGGTCTTCTCGGCAACGTAGCGGTTGCGGTGTGTGACGGGGTGCGGGTGCCCGCGGCCTAGGTCTGCGGTGCCAGGGTGCGTAGGACGTCGAACTCGTTGCCCTCGGGGTCTGCCATGACTACCCAGTTTCGGTCTGGGCCCTGGCCCACGTCCGTCTTGGTGGCGCCGAGGCCGAGCAATCTGGTCACCTCGTCCTCGGTGCTGCCGTCGATCGGGCTGACGTCGAGGTGAAGCCGGTTTTTCACAGTCTTGTCCTCGGGCACCTGGATGAACACCAAGGTGGGCGGCATCTGGCGGGCCCGAACATCCTCGATGGTCGGCATCCAGGAGCCGATCTCGACCTTGCCCTCGCTCCGATCGATCACCTTGAAGTCCAGGACCTTGCACCAGAAGGCCGCGAGCCTCTCCGGATCGTGGCAGTCAACGACCAACTCGGTGAACCTACTTGTCATGACTCTCCCAGATAGTGCGGACGGGACTCAGAGTATTGGCCCGTGCCGCCCGTCCGACATTCCCACCTTGACCGACCTCGGCTGCGAGAACGCCGGCGACGGCTTCCGTCACCCGGTCAAGAAGCCGAAAGTCAGCGAACTCGACGACGAGCAGCAGGCGTTCAACTCGGTCATCCGAGGCGTCCACGCGGTCGCCGAGCGGGCCAACGCCCTGCTCAAGATCACCTTCAAGGCCCTGCGCCGGGTCAGCCTCGACCCCAGCGGCATCACCCGGATCGCCCGAGCCGCCCTCGTCCTGCTCCAACTGGAACACGGCCGCACCGCCTGACCGAAGATCACGAACCGTCACGAACCGTTACCGAGAAAGATTCAGTGACCTGGTCTCGGAATCTCGGACTTTCCCAGACGGTTTCGTGACGCGCTCTCCCGCCGCGCGTCCCCCGCTCTCCCATGCCATAGTGGAAAAACCGCGCGCTCACCCCAACGGGGGATAGCATGTCAAGAAAGCGTGGCCTCGCTGCTCACATCGAACATCCTCTGAGCCTGGCGAGACCCGCCCGGCCATTGGCCCGTCTCAACCTGAATGTCGGACTAGGTGTTAGACCTCAGGGAGAAGCGTGGTCAGCATATCGTGCATCTCGGATACAACAATTCGTGACGCCAGCAGCCTTGGCTACCGGATCCGCAACAGTCCCCCAGCGCATATGTTGTCTCGCCGCGCCGGCACCCCGTAACCGAGCCAGCGTGCCGCACACACGGATACGCGCCGCCTGTGCCACAAATCCAAAGTTAGCAATTACCCGTTCTTGTTCTCTTTCCCCAACCGCTCTCCGAACGAGACCGAGTATCGGGAGGGCTACATCGCGACATGCCGGGCGTACTACAGCCCCTGCCGGGTTGTGCCAGCAGACCCACCTTTCACCCGTCAATGACTGCTGCAGCGGGTACGGACAGCCGGTTGCGCGGAGCGCGTGAGCAGAACAAAGGGCCCACCAGGAAGGCACCCTCATGGAAACTGATGCCCTGACTTCCGACATGCTGCGAGACCTGCGGTCTGACAGGCCCTACCCGGCGGTCTCCCTGACGATGCCGACGCACCGGCGCGAGCCGGAAAACGCCCAGGACGCGCTGCAACTGCGCAACCTCCTCGCGGAAGCCGAGCGCCGGATCGACACCGACCCGCAGGCATCGCGCCAGGACCGCATCGACCTGCACGCCCAGCTGGAGCGGGCAGTGGCCGACGTCGATCTGCGCCACGTCATGGACGGCCTGGTGCTGTACGCCACCACTGAGGAGCACCAGATCTGGACCGTGCCACGTCACGTCCCGGAGCGGGTAGTCCTCAGCGACACCTTCCTGACCCGCAACCTGGTCGCTGCCAAGGCCCAGGCCCACCCCTACTGGGTGCTGGCCGTCGCCGCCGACAGGGCGACCCTGTGGAGCGGCGCAGGTGGCACCCTCCACCAGCACGAGGGGAACGGATTCCCCGCCGTGGCCCCGGAAGGCGAGTGGGACGTCCAGCACAAGGAACGCGTGGGCGACCAGCCGAGCACTTTTAGCGATGAGCACACCCGCCGCTTCATGCGCAGCGTCGACACCGCGCTCGCCTCGATGCTGTCAGCCGAGCCCCGCCCACTGTTTCTCGTCGGACTCGCCGAGGCCATGACCCTGTTGCAGGAGGTCGGCATCGCAGCCCGCGCCCCGGCCGCCACAGTGATGAAGGGGAACCTCACCGACGGCCCCGAAAGCGTCCTCCTCCAGGAACTCGAACCCGCCCGCGCCGCACTGGCCGCCCAGGAGACCAGCCGGGTCGACACGGCGCTGGACGATGCCCGCAGTCGGCGAACCTTCGCCGCCGGGCTGGATGAGGTCTGGGAAGCTGCCCGCGCCGGGCGCGCCGCGATGATCGCCGTCGAGGAGCACTTCCAGCCCACCGTTCGGCTGACCGACGGCCACCTCACCCCGCTGAGCGGCGAACCAGAGGGCGGCTGGGAGGCCGGCGTTCGCGAGGACATCGTCGACGAACTCGTCGAGACCGCCCTGGACCACGGCACCGAAGTGGTCTTCCTCCCCGACGACCGCCTCACCGAACATGACCGGATCGCCGCAGTGCTGCGCTACTGAACCCCGCTCGTGGCCCTCACTTCTCGTCGGTGCGGTCGGCACGCCATGGCCCCTCGGGCCAGGGGCTGTGCGGTGGCCCGCTCCTCCGCACGCTTCCCGGCGGCGGCGACCCACAACCCGACGAACGCGGCGACCAGAAGGACCCACCGATGACGGGCAGGCCGAGCGACGGCACCTTCTACGAACCTCAACCCGCCCCTTCAGCTTGACGAAACCCATAGGGGCCCCGGCAGGATCCGCCCTACAGCCTAGGCGCAGCCCGGCGGTTCGTCCTCGGTCGGTACGAATTGCATGGTGGGCATCCCGGCGGCGTCGAAGTTGGCAGTGTCCGGGCCGATCAGGGTCATGTAGCCGGCGAGCCTCTGGCTGTTCTGCGAGGGTTGCTCCCCCTTGACCTGCTCGACACCGGGGAACACGGAGTCGAGGACCCACCAACGGCCGCCGAACTTCAGCCACTTGATCCCGCAGTGCGTATAGATGTCGTACGGATACGGCTTGTGCTGCTTGGGCTTGGCCGGCCCTTCCTGCCACTTGTCCTTCGCGACGGTGCGGGCGGGCAGGGTGGGTCCGGTGTACCCCTCGTCGCCCGGGTTGTCGGACGAGGACGAGCAGCCGGAGAGCAACAGCCCAGCGCTCAGGAGCAGGACAGCGACGTGGCGCGATACTTTCATGCACCTCGGACGCTGCGGGTACGTGATCCGTTCCGATCCCTGCCGTCCTCGCCGCGACAGCGACCCCCAACCTGCCCCCACGGGTTGACGAAGCCCATAGGGCCCTCGAGAAGGAGGGCGGTGCGTCAGCCCGGCACGGAGCACCGGTGTCAGTGCCCTCCGTCATAGTGCCGTCCGTGATCAACGAACTTGACAGCATCGACTGGTCGTCGATGAGCCATGCATACGGTCCGGCCGGCGACGTCCCGGGGTGGCTGAGGGAGATGGCCTCGGCCGACCCCGCCGTCCGGGACAAGGCCCTCAGCCACTTCTACGGCGCGGCCCACCACCAGGGGGACGTGTACCCGTGCACTGCGGCGAGCCTGCCGTTCCTGTTCGACATGGCCGAGGACCCCGAGACCCCCGACCGTGCCTCGATCATCGAGCTGCTGCTCAGCATCGGACGCGAATCCTTGGACCGCGACGTCGACGCCATCTACTTCTCGCCGGACGGCACCGAGTCGACGGCCCACATGGACAGCGCGGCGCTGATGCGCGAACACGCCGACGCCTTCGTCCGCTACGCGGCGGACCCGGAACCGCTGGTGCGCCGGGCGGCGATCGAGAGCCTGGGCCTCTTCCTCGACGACGGCGACCGCGCGGTGGAGCGACTGCGCGGCCGGCTGCCGGCCGAGAACGGAATCGTGGAACGGCTGCTGGTCGTCCGGACGATGGCCAGCCTTGCGCTCCGGCTGCCGGCCGCGCATGCCGCCGCCACGGCCTGGCTCGACACCCTGGCCGACGACACGACCTCGCTACCCGCGGGCCTGCGGCCGCCAGCGGCGGGCCGACTCGGGACGCGGCACACCTCGACTTGATAGGCAAGTGAGCAGTTGCCTATCCTGTGGTCATGGCGGACGACCTTTTCAAAGCCTTGGCCGACCCCACCCGCCGCACCATCCTCGACGAGCTCACGGAGAAGTCCGGACAGACACTGTTCGAGATCTGCTCGCGACTGAGCATGAAGCATCAGCTCGGCATCTCACGCCAGGCGATCTCCCAGCACCTCGCCGTGCTGGAGGCCGCAGGGCTCGTCGAGACCAGGCGGGAGGGCCGCTACAAGTTCCACGACCTGAACACAGCCCCGCTGCGGCAGATCGCCGAGCGATGGCTCGTGCCCGACTCATCCGGACCAAAGGAGAGCACCCCATGAAGATTCATCTGACCAGTGTCTTCGTCGACGACCAGGCCAAGGCTCTGCGCTTCTACACCGAGATCCTCGGCTTCGTGAAGAAGCACGACGTCCCGGTGGGCGAGAAGGACCGGTGGCTGACCGTCGTCTCGCCCGACGAGCCCGGCGGCACCGAACTCCTCCTGGAGCCCGCCGGCCACCCGGCCGTCAAGCCCTACCGCGACACCCTCGTCAAGGACGGCATCCCGCTCGCCCAGTTCGCCGTCGACGACGTGAAGGCGGAGTACGAGCGCCTGCGCAGCCTTGGAGTCCGCTTCACCCAGGAACCCTTGGAGATGGGCCCCGTCACCACCGCCGTCTTCGACGACACCTGCGGCAACCTGATCCAGATCGCGACGAAGCCGCAGTAGGCGGTCCCTTCTTGCACCGGGGCGTCAAGCCCGATGCCGCCCTCGCCGACGGGATCCGGGCCTGCATCCACTGCCGGCCCGACACTGAGTTGGGGGTGCTCGGGTAGTCAGGCACTCCTCGACTTCCGGCCGGCACTCTTCTTCGCCGCGGACTTCTTGGTGGTTCTAGCCAGTTCGACCGACTACCGCGAGTGTGGTGGCGGGCGGGACGAAGGAGTCGCTGACGGGAGCAGTCGGCCAATCTCCGGCCAGGAAGTGCGCATGCGAATCTTGATGGACCTGTATGCCCAGGTCAAAGGATCGTAGTGGCGATAAGCGGACCGGTCTTGAAAGCCGTGGCTGCGCGAGCGCGGCAGAACAGCCCGGCCTCCTGCAGGGCACGTCCCGTGCACCACCGCCCTCAGGCACTGCCGCTCGGTGGGGCGACCCCGGCGACCTTCGACGCGCCCCGGCGCACTGGCCACCAGCTCCACAGGACGGACAGCAGCAGGATCGGGACGGTGGCCCAGGCCATCACCTTGAAGCTCGTCCCCCCGCCCCCGTCGTCAGAACCCATCAGCACAATCGGGAAGCCGCCGAGCGCGAGGACCAGGCCCGCCACGAGCCCGGCAATGGGCTCCCAGGTCTGTGTGGCCCCGTTGGGTGCGGGTCGATACCGCAGCCACCACCAGTACGACAGGAGTCCTAGCCCGGAGGCCAGCGACGCCACGGCGAACGCCCCGGGCAGCCGCCCGTCGTGGACGGGGGACCGATAGGTCTCCTGCGTAAGGGAACCGAACCTGATCGCACGGAGTTCGTCGTTCCAGTAGATGCCGGTCACACGGTCGCCGTGGCGCACGGAGTCGTAGACCTGCAGCGAGCCGTCCATGCGCACCCGGTGCTCGACCCCTTCAGGACGGTCCGTATAACGCAGGGTGAGGAAGTATTTGTGGGTCTTCCCGCTGAAATCGGTCTTCTTGTCCGTGACGGTCGCCACGACGGCCGCCCGACATGTGTCGGAGCGGGTGCCGACCGGGCAGTCCGGCGCCGCGGCGTACGCCCGGTTGTCCCTCTCGGCGAGCGGTACGAGGGCGAACAGCACTCCCGACACCAGGACGAGCAACAGGCCGAACGCGCGAACGCGCCGCGCCCAGCCTGCGGATTGCCGGATACCTTCTCGTGCCCCGCCCACCACGTCCGTCTCCCCCACCGTTCCGTCGCCCTGGCATACTCCGCTCTCACAGCATCGTTCACCAGACGGTGCACCCGGCATCAAGATGCCGTACAGATTGCCGGACACCGACCTGGACAGCCGACCTGTACTCCTGGAGCCGATGCCGGACGGCATTGAGCACTGTGCATCGTGAAGTTGCTGGTCACGGGGCTGGTGTGCGCGCCTCCCACGGTCTCTCGACGTACCGGGGTGACGGACCGGAAGAGCGGCAGCACGGTCACCGCAGCCGAACCCGACAACGACCCCGGCCGACATGTCAGACGATCTTCACCGTGGACGCCGGCCGACGATCAGCGCGAGTATCCCGCCTTCACCTCACACCAGTCCCGCGACCTGCGAACGTCACGATGCACGGGTCTCGATCTCCCGCTACTGCGCATCCGTCAGTTCGCGTCGCCGCACCAACGACCCACATGCCCCGCCCCGACCCTGATCCAACCACTCAGCAAGAGTCATCAGAAACGATCTAATGCGCTGAGTCGGGAGTGTGCTGCGGAGCAGCCAGGACCCAGGCGGCGAAGGCTTCGACGCCGCCCACGACTGCCTCGAAGCGCGGGGAGTGGAACAGGTCGAAAGCGTGCTGTCCGCCGGGCAGTTCGGCGTAGACCACGGTGCTGTCCGAGACGCGGCGCAGTTGGGCGACGAAGTTCCGGGCGCCCTCGACGGTCGCCAGCGCGTCCTTGGTGCCGTGGGCGATGAGGAATGGTGGCGCACCGGGGTTGAGGTACGCATACGGTTGGTTCGGGGACGGCGTTTCGTCGGGCTCCTCGCCGAAGAAGTGGCCGTAGTAGCCATAGAGGCAGATCGCCGCGGTGACCGAGGTGTCGGCCGACTCGAATCCGGGCTGGAACACCGGGTCGTTCGGCGTGAGCGCGCACAGGGACGCCAGGTTGGAGCCGGCGGAGCTGCCCGCCACGAACAGCCTCGACGGATCGGCGCCGTGCTCGGGGGCGTGCTCGCGGACCCAGGCGATGACCTTCTTGGCGTCGATCTGGTGGCCGGGGAAGGTGGTCTGGGGCCGCAGCCGGTAGTTGGCGCTGATGCACACCCACCCCTGGCTGGCGAGCCGGTAGAGCAGGGGCCGTGCCTCGCGGTTCTTCGCCCCGCTGGTGTAGTGGCCGCCGTGGAAGTAGATCAGGACCGGCGCGTTCTGTGGTGTGTCGCGGCGGCGGTAGATGTCGAGGAGATTCCGGCGGCCTGCGTCCCCGTAGCCGATGTTCGGGATCCGCTGCACGCCCCGCTGCCGCATCAGGCCCGGCAGCAGCAGGATGCGGGCCCAGGGCCGGTGGCGGCGCAGCGGTACGTGCACGCGATCCCGCCAGCCGGTGCCGAGGCCCTGCTCAAGAGCCCGCCCGACCACCTGATCCGTGCGCAGGCCCCGCCAGGCGGAGACAGCAAGTCCGACGGTGACGACGGCGGCCACCGCGGTTGTCACCTTGGCGCCCGGTGACTCCAGATCACCCTGGGCGGCGGCCAGTACCGTGGAGGCCACCAGGACATAGATGCCCACGAACGGCACCTCGTTGAGGCCCAGGCCGAACCAGAAGCTCATGGTCGCCAGTGGCCGGGGCCGGCGTGGAGCGACAACGGCGAAGAAGGTGCACCAGGCGAAGAGTGCGGTCGTCGCCACATATCCCATCGGCATGTCCATGAACGTATCACCGTCAACTCTAGTTATTTTCCCGGAACTTACCCGCTCAGGTCAGCCGCCGCAGGTCACTCGTTCGTGAAAATCCAACGAACCCGGTTCAACATCAGCGGACACACGCGTATTCGGCAAGGTCCGCACCGACCCGAAGTGGGCGACTGCTCTGGTGAGGGCCCTGCGCTGGTCCTGACGAACCGTGAAGTCTCCCCGTGACCGACGATCTTCACTGAAGTCGTCCGCCCGCGACCGGCACGAGCATCATGAACCTCGCGCACACCAGACCCATGACCTGCAACTTCACGATGCGACGAATAACGTGAGCCCACGGCCGTTTCAGGCATGCTCATGCCTACGGATCAGGGTGTACCTGGCAACGGAGAAGCTGCAGGTGAGAGGGGTCAAGGGGAGCCCTCCGGAGGAGGGCAAGCTGGACGATCGGGTGCGCGAGCGATTCGGACTCCCTGACTGGTCAGCCGCGCATCGCGGTGCTGTAGACGTACAGGGCGATCACACCGGCGACACAGGCGAGGATCACCCATGAACCGAAACTGGTGTGTTTCCCACTGCCTTTGGCCCGCGCGGCCTTCCCGGACCGATTGAGCCGCCCGGGCGCTGCCCGTCCCGACGCGACCGGCTCCACATCAGCCGCAGCCTCGGCGAGCAGGCGACGGCAGGTCGCGGCGAGCACGCCTGTACCGGCGGAAAGGGGCACCACGGCTTCCGAACGCGCCGGAGCGGTGGTGCCGCCGTCCAGGATGCGTCCCGCGCGTACGAGGACCTCACCCTGGCCGCCCGCCGGAGCGAGGCTGATCCACCGCCGTACATGCTCACCCCGGATGACCACACCACCGGACCGCTCCCGATACACGGTGTGTTCCCGCCACAACACCCCCGCCAACTCCCCTGCGGTGTCCCTCAGTTGTGCGCTCACAACCCCTCCCCCTCCGCCCTGCGGCGAATCGAACAAGCATCGCACTGTAGCGGCAGGCGCAGAGCGGGAGTCCAGCAGTCCCCCAGCAGCCGGGCCCGCCCCGGGCATGGATCCAGTACTGCGGGGACACATCAGCCTGGTCACACGAAAGAGGCCGGCCAGGAGGCGGCGACCTCGACAGCGGAGGCAGCCGGATCGACCAGCCGGCGCCGGGTGCCTTTCAAGTTCGTCACACGCGAGTGGCGTGCTGGTCCAGGATGGACCGCAGCCGGTCGAGGCCCCCGGCCTCATGCACGCCCCGCTTGGGCAGCACACCGAGGTACATGATGTTGGGGTCCCTGCTGAGCAGGACGAAGTGACCTGCCGTCTCCCGGTAGCCCTGGTAGACGGACCACTTCTGGACCAACGTGCTGTGGTCGTTGCGGCAGGTGATCCCGGCCGGAGACACGGTGGCGCGGTACTCGCCCTGCCATCCAATGATCCGCTGTACGTGGGCGGCCTGCAGCCGCGGGTACCCCCACACCACCAGGACGACGAACAAGAACAGAACGGTCGAGATCACGTCGATACTCCCGCGGCCCACGGCGGCGAGCAGCCACTGCCCTACCCACAGTGTGAGGAACACACGCCGTAGCAGTAGCCCGGTCCGCTTGATCCGCTCGCGGACCCGCAGGCCGACCAGTGCGTCGGCAGACTGGGGCCGGTACACCAGCTGGACCGCGGTCTGCTCGTCCACGACATCGTCAGAGGTTTCCGCGCTGTTGTCGGTGCCTTCGGCACTGCGGCCCTCGGCCATGATCCCTCCCCGGTACGAAGATCCGCGGATCTTATCGAACCTCAGTGCCGGGGCGGACGGCCGCCGTCCCGGGTCAGGTGGCGGTCGAGTACGCCGCGCAGCCGATCGGTGTCGTCCCTGTCCAGGGCGCGCTTCGGCCGACAGTGCACGACGAGCAGGTACGGCGGGGCGTCAGCAGGACGAATCCGGCGGCGGTCTCCATCGCGTGCCCGATCCCGCAGACAACGTAGGGAAGCTTGACTGCAGCGTGAGCCCAGCGACCGTTCCCCATCCGTACCCTTGCGCCATGCGACGACAGGGACGAGTGGTCAAGGCAGCTCAGTGGCCGGCTGTCTGGGCTGCGGTCACCGTCGTCATGAGCTTCGTCACCAGGCTTGCGGACATCTACGCGGGCTGGACGCTCACTGCGGTGATGTCACTGGTGGTGGTGGCTCCGCTGTACTGGGCTCCGCGGCGGCAGGCCCGCAGGCTACGCAAAGCCACAACCCAGAAGTGAGGCGGCCGGCTCGGAGCTCCGTAGCTCGGCCCGACCTGGGATGATCCCCGATCAAACTTTCACCAGCCGCTGGCAGAACAGCGATCGACCGCGATGTGCCGCGATGCGGAAGGCCCCTGACCAAGTTGGCTGGTCAGGGGACGATTCCATGGATGTAGTGGGCGGGACTTCTGAGGCCAGTGTGACGTTTGCTAACGCTCCTGCGCTTCCATAGTTGAGGCTTGACGGCCTCTCAAAGATTCATAAGTCATCCGATTTGGCCTCAATTGCACATTTATCGCGCATTGGGTCGACCAAGAGCGAGACATTCCCTTGGGGGAACCTTGACGAGAAGTACCATGCCGAGACGCATATTGGCCCGGGCGCTGAGCGTTGTCGCGGCGATGACAGTCGCACTCATAGCCGCACCGCTGGCGGGCACGGCGCAGGCCTACAGCGCGACGTCGGGAACGCTGAGCTTCAGCGGTGATCCGGGTGAGCCCATCTCAGGCGGTCAGTCGTATGAGTACACGGCTGGAGCTGTCCAGATGTTCGACGTCGGGGGCAGCAGGGACGAGAACAGCCTTACCGTCGCGATAGATTTGGAACAGGGTACGCTCTGGCGTCTCATCATCGCCGCCCCCGATGGACAGAAGCTGACTGAGGGCACCACGTACACCGGGACGAAGAAATGGCCCTACGCCCAGCCGGGGGATCCGGAACTGGAGTTCGCCGGGATCGACAACGGGACCGAAAAAGGGTGTAACACCAACTCTGGCTCCTTCACCATCGAGCACATAGCTTTCGGCCCCTACGGCTACGTCCGCGAACTTGACGTCACCTTCGAGCAGTACTGCAACGGTTCGACGGTGCCTCTGCGTGGTGCAGTTCACGCGGTCATGCCCGAACCGCCGGCCGAACTCGCCATGACGATGAACACCGATCCCACTGGCACAGCGAACGTCAAGAACGGTCAGATCACCGTCGGTGGCACTGTGACATGCAACAAGCCTGCAAGTGTCTCGCTCACCGGCCAGGTCTTCCAGATCCTGAAGAAGGGGACGCCAGGCGCGTCCTACGAGACGACCGTGGCGTGCACCCCGGGCGCGCCCGTTCCCTGGTTCATCAAGCTGACCAGCCAGGACCCCAGCATCTCGTTCGAACCCGGCACCGCAACGATGCGCAGCAGGGCTCAGGCGGATGACCGGGACTACCCGGTCACTGTCGACACTGGGCAGCAGGAGTCAGAGGTCACGCTTTCCAGGGCCTGACCTCAGGTGGCCACAAGATCAACTGGCATCGCTGGTTGACAGCAACGTGAGCGAACAGCCCCGATCGACCGTGAATTCAAGCAGACCAGTGAGCGAGCAAGAGTCGACACCACCGCAGGTGGCAGACCGCGCTACGCGCCCGATGGATCGGGGACCACGAGGAGCAGCGGTCGATCACGGCGAGCAGGAACGTGACCGGCCCCTGACCAACTTGGCTGGTCAGGGGCCAACTTCATCGCTGAACCTGCGGACGCGGCGTGCTTTGAACCCACGGTGACATCACTGCCACGACGTTTTTCAAGGTCGACAGCAGCTTGACTCGCCCATTGAGACTCCCCCGCCCTGCAGTCAGTGGCCCCGCCCCATCACTTCCCCCAGCAAAGGGGCAAGACAGCTCACAACTGCCGGAGCTCGCGCTCGTTGTTGGACACTCGGCGCGACAGCAACCTTGTCCCGTCTGTGTCGATCACCGTGCAGTGGTGCGCGGCCTTGGCGGCGTCCGTCCCCGCCCAGAGCTCGGGCACCCGAGCCTCCCTCGTCGATGGTTTGACTGAGCCGGAGTCGTTGCTGAGCGCCTGCCGTAGGTTCCCGGCCATGGACACGAACACACAGCCAGATGGCATTGAGCTGATCCGGCTGGCCGACCTCACCCAGAGCATCAGCGTTCGTCTGCGTTCGACCGAGCCCACCCTCGAAACTCCGGCAGTGCGCCACTACGACGCGGAGGCCGTCGTCACCAGCGGCTTCGTCTCGCGGTAGGTCGGCGCGTACAGCACGCTCCGCTGACCGGGGCGCCTCGCCCGGCGCTCATCGGGCGAGGCAAGTCCGAGTCACTGCAAGCAGTCAGCTCAAGCGTGACGGCGCCGTGATCGTCAACTTCCGCACTATTGTGCCGGAATATTCTCGAACACCATGCCCCTGGAATCACCCACCGCCAGCAGAGCGATCGCCGTCATCACCAACCGCCGCGGTGAACTCCCGCTTCCTACGTGACTACCTGGCCACCCACGCCTGGCCCGATACCGTGGAGCCTGCTGGGGGAACCGAATCAATCGCGATGCCGTCGAAGGGGCAATTGAGCTGTTGAAAGGCCTAACTTTGACGAAATCCAGCATGTACCTGCTCGTCGCATCCGCTGCGCTTGCCCTCGCCGTGATCGGCTGCGGCGCAGGGTCCACACCGGCCACCGCCGGAGGCGGTGGCCGGGCAAAGGCAGCCCGATGGTCTGAACCGAATCGGTATTCCTTCCGGCTTCTCTCCGAGTCCGGAGAGCGGGGCGGCCTTGGGGAGTACCGGATCACCGTGGGAAACGGGAAGGTCGTCAAAGCGATCGGCCTCGACGAGCCGGCCCGGCGCACGGTCGAGGGGAATCCGCAGGATGTCCCGACGCTTGGCGGTCTCCTCACTGATGTCCAAAAGGCCCGTGCAGGCGAGGCTGAAGTCGCGGAGGCGGTATTTGCCCCAGATGGACACCCCACTGAGATTCACATCGACTGGCTGGAGAATGCCATCGATGACGAGGCCGACTACCTCATCACCGAATACCGCGAACTCCCCTGACTGGCGCGGCAAACTGCCGTCTGCCGCGTGCCCGCCCTTCTGCCGGACGACGGCAGTTGACGACAGACCCTAGTACGCCAGTTGTAGATCGTGATCATGGTTGAGCTGCTGCTTGTCGCAGGTAGTGGCTGTCACGGGCTCGGGCCTGGTGGCGTCGTCGCCAGTGGGACCAGCGGAGGCGGTGCGCTGCGGCGTGGGGGGGGCCGCACGATCAGAGTGTTGAACAGGTGCGCGATCTCGTCGCTGGTCAACGGGATCAGTCCGTCTGGTGGGTGCCGGTGAGTGCGTGCGTCTGCGGTGGCGACGGCGAGGAAGGCGTGCGCGAGCATCGCGAGGGTGGCCCAGCGGTGCCACGACGTCCACCGGCGGACCTGGTGCTCGTCCAGTCCGGTCACTTTCCCGACTGGAAGGTCTCCTCGACCGCCACCCCTACGAGCGTGGACAGTGGCACGGCGGTGGATGAATAGCAGCGGTAGAAGGCGAGTTCGCCTGTGCGCCGGTTTCGGCGGACCAGGACCTGGTTGTGTCCGGGGCGGTCGTCGGCAATGCAGACCACGGCCCAGTTGTAGAAGCGGTGGCCGTTCGCCCCGGTCCCGGCCGAGAGCTTCTGCCAGGCCCGCCTGGGCATCTTCTTGACCAGGGCAGCCGCCCGCAATTTTCCTCGCTTCGTGGCGATCTGGTGGTCGCAGGCGACGGCGAGGACGTAGCCGACCTCACGCTGTTCCAGCTCGGTGCGAAGAGTCGGGTTGCCCCCGTAGACCTCGTTGCCGGCCACCCAGCGCGCCGGGACGCCGGAGTCCAGGGTGCGGGGCGATCATCTCTGCGGCTGGAGCGGGCACGGTGGCGAAGCCAACATCGGCGGGGCTGCCGGCCGACGCGGACCGCTCGCGGTCCTCGGTCCAGGAGCGCGGGACGTACAACTCCCGGTCGATGGCGGCGTGTCCGGTCTGCGCGGAGTAGACCAGGTAGACCGCGACCTGGGCATTCTCGATCCTGCCCGCGGTGCCGGTGTACTGGCGCTGCACTCCGACCGTCGCGGTGCCCTTCTTCAGGTCACCGGTCTCGTCCACGACGAGGACCCCTTCCCCGTCGCGCAGGTGGTCCACCACGTAGGTGCGAATGTCGTCGCGGACCGCGTCGGCGTCCCACTTGGCACGGTCCAGTAGGTGCTGCATCCCGTGCGGGGTGGGGTCCCCGACGTGTTCGGCGATCGTCCAGCAGTTCTTGCGTGGCAAGTCCGACAGCAGACCCAGTACCAATGAGCGGGCCCGGCGGCGGGGTTCCACCCGGGAGAACCGACCTGCGACACGGTCCATCAGGCTCTCGAACATCGCCTGCCATTGTTCAACGTCTACGCTGTGACCTGCGGCCACTGCTTGATCCCTCGTTCTCTTCACAAACCACGATGATCTTCGGTGGCCGCACGATTGCCCAGGCGAGAGATCACGATTCCCGGCCCTGGATTACTGGGCTCCGCCCGACGCTAGAGAGCCCTGATGAGTCGCTACGAGTTGAACGAGCGCGAAGCCTTCGTAGCCATGTCGCGGTTCGTGTGGCAGTTCACGAACCGCGCCGGGGACGACCTTCTCACGCTCCTGGGCGACATCGGCATCGAGGCGGACGGCAGGACAACGGACCCCGCTGCCTGGGAGGACTGGATGCGGTGCGTTCGCTCGGTCGTCGACGGCGCAGAGGACCCGGCATGTGGGTCGGCGGGATAGCAGCCCGTCGAGCGAGTCTCAGCATCGCGATGGCGAGAACGCCCTGGCCGCCCGTGGACAAGATCACGACACAACTGCCGTACTAAGGGCTGTCCCGCAACTACTGTTCGCGCTGCGCGCGTGAGGCTCTGGGGGGCGGGCGGAGTGCTCCGCCGGATATCCGCGCGACTCTGGCCCGACAGCTATGACAGCCTGCGGACATGCCAGCAGAGCTGAGAGAACATGCAGGCCGTCACTATGCCGTCCAGTTCCACTACGCCTTGCCCGACGACGCGTGGTGCGTGGAGCTGAGCGAGGCCGTGCCTGCACCGGCGGCTTGGGCAGAGATCCCGGATGCAGAGACCCACTTGCCTGGCGCTGCCTTCCTGGTCGCGGTGGTCCCGGATGAGGATCCGGATCTGGAGCCGACCGTCCGCATCCACAGCCCTGACGAGCACGTCATCCCCTACGAGGTCATGCGCTGGTTCCTGGAACGGGTCGCCGACCAGGTCGAGGGCTGCCGTGCTGGGTTCACGCAGGGAGGCCCCGAAGCAGTGGAATGATCTCCAAACGGCTGGTGTGATCACGGCGTCGGAGCCGTCTTGGATAGCCCCGTTCACGGGGCTGAGCCCTCGCGCATTCGGCAAGCTGATCACGATGTTGCGGCGCGAGGGTGCCGACGCGGTGCGCCCGGGACGCCCCTGGTCGCTACCCCTGGAGGACCGTGCGCTCCTGGTCGCGGCCTACTGGCGCACGAACCTGACCCTGCGCCAGCTCGCGCCGCTGTTCGGCATCTCGAAGTCCACTGCAGACCGCGTCATCGACCACCTCGGCCCCCTGCTCGCACTCAAGCAACGGCAGCGGTTTCGGAACGACACCGTGCTCATCGTGGACGGCACGCTGGTCCCCACCCGCGACCACAGCATCGCCGAGAAGTCGAAGAACTATCGGTACTCCACCAATCACCAGGCCGTCATCGACGCCGACACCCGCCTGGTCGTCGCAGTAGGTCGGCCAGTGCCCGGCTATCGCAACGACTGCAAGGCGTGGGCCGAGTCCGGGGCAAAGGCCGCCGTCGGCCGGACCACCGCAATCGCCGACGGCGGCTATCCGGGCACCGGGCCGGTCATCCCGCACCGCCGCCCGGCCGGCGGCGAGCTCTGCCAGTGGAAGCAGGAGCACAACCGCTCCCACAAGCAGGTCCGGGCCCGCGTCGAGCACGTCTTCGCTCGCATGAAGACCTGGAAGATCCTGCGCGACTGCCGCCTCAAGGGCGACGGCGTCCACCACGCCATGCTCGGCATCGCACGCCTGCACAACCTCAACCAGGCCGCGTAGTCGAACCGCCACCCCAGCACACGACTCGCTCCAGGACGCCTCAGATCAATTGCGGGACAGCCCTTAGCCTGGTTCACTCACGCGAGGTTCTCCGAGATCGTCAGGTTCACCAGAGCACAGTTCTCAGCCACAACCAGGTTCGACGATGCACAGTTCTCCGGACCAGCCAGGTTCAGCGGCCACTTTGCGCTGATGCCCCGGTTCGGGCCGGTGGTGTGTGCCAGGGTGGTTGATCTGTCTGGTGCGGTGTTCGAGGTGCCGGTGACGCTGGAGATCGCGGCCCGTAAAGTGCGCTTGTAACTTCGGGATTCCTGAAGCGCTCTCATCCCGTCCGACCGATCCGTAGTCGGGATGAAGGCGAGGAGGCTCGGGTCTGCGGCGCCGGCAGTCGTACGGGGCCTGCGCGAGCACTGGGCGCCCGCATCGGCGGAAGAGCTGGAGCAGTTCGAGACCGATGCGTGGTCCGGGTTCGTCCTCGCCCGCACTTCCGCAGGTCTGGCGGACAGCACGATCTGCGGAGACGTCGGACACCTGGACCAGATCAGGACCTGGTTCGGCCGGCCGCTGTGGGACATGGAGCCGTCCGACGCCGACGCGTACTTCGGGAAGGTGCTACGTGATGCGCCGAGCGGCGGCCGGTTGGCACGCTCCCAGGCGCTGACCAGCAAGGCCTAGCCGATGCCGCTCCCGTCCCCCACTTGACGACGGTCCCGGCAACAGGCATGCCAACCAGCTTGTCCATCCGGTCGAGAAAGCGAAGCGTACGAGGGACCTCGCTCCGGGCCGACCCCCAGGGGCGGGCGTACTGCGACGCCTGCATTGCGGCCGGCTTCCCGTCGGACGCCCCCAGGGCCTCGGCGCCGCTGGCGGAACCGCCTGAGCGGCCTGAGCCTTTGACACCGCGCCCTACCCGTCGGCGGCCAACGCCCGCACCGCGCGCTCCACTGCGGCTTGGCGCCCCTCGGGAGTTCGAGCTTGGAGCAAGGGCAGAAGCACCAAGTACTTCGCGGTCTTGTCGAGTGCCCCGAAGGCTTTTGTCGCCCGGGCATCCGCCGCCAGCGCCGCCGCCAGTTCGTCGGGCACTGCGGCCGTCGACTGCGGCGCGTATGCCGCGGCCCAACGTCCGTCCGCCTGCGCCTTGCGTACCTCCGCCAAGCCCGGCTCGCGCATCCGGCCCGCGGCCGCCAGCGCGGCGACCTTGTCGACGTTTACTTGCGACCACAGGCTCTTGGGGCGCCGCGGCACATACTTCTGCAGGTAGTACGAAGCGTCGAGCGACCGGCGCTGACCCGAGATCCAGCCCCAGCACAGCCCCGCGTCGACCAGTTCGTCGGCTGTCACGGACGCGATCCCGGAGCCCTTCTTGGCGACCTTGACCCACACGCCGTCGTGCCGTGCGTGGTGAGCCGCCAACCAGCCGTCGAACGCCTCGCCGTCCGCGAAGGCCACGACCTCGACACCGCCGATCTCGTCCATGGCCCCATGCTATGCGGCCACCGGCCCGGCGCCGGGGCACGCGTTCCAGTCCGCGGACTCCGCACGGGCCCTGCTGGAGCAGGCCACCGAGACATCCCCGTGAGTCGACCGCGAACCCACGGGGCCACCCACCAGAATCAGGGCAATCCACCCTCGGGTTCAAGCTGAAGAACCTTCAGTTTCCGCGAACTCACGGGCCTCTCGGGGGTTGATACTGGTGGGCTCGCGTATTCAACTGTCGCCAGTTGATCAATCTGGCTCCGGAATCCCTACTGACCGTGACGCTCCTGGCAGGGATCTGAGGGTGGACCCCCAAGGTCGACGGGACGTAGCACCGCGTCGTAATGGCGATGACCAGGCCGTGTTGGCGTCCTTATCCTCAGTGGGTGGGTCTGATCGAGGTGGTTCCTGGGCAGGTCGAGCTCGTCGTTCGGGGGGCGGGGTCGCAAGCGCCCTCTATCCGGTTGTTCGACTGGTCGCGGACAGATGAGTTCGAGGTCGTATTCGCCGTGGAGGCTGTCGATGACGGCCTGCGCGCACGGATCGGGGCCGTGACCGTGAGTGCCTGGGACCGGGCGGGATACCTGACCGAGTTTCTCGACGGTCTTGCGCGCGACTTCCGCGGTTGGGAGGGCGAGCGGTCTTGGGTCAACAACGAGCTGGTCGTGGCAGCGACGTTCGGTTCGGGCGGTCACGTGTGTCTGAGCTGGACCCTGCGAGCCGACGTCTTCTCCAGCGGCTGGGAGTGCACTGTGACGACCGTGATTGACGCTGGCGAAGAGCTGACGACTGTCGCTGCCGACGTGCAGGAATTCTTCCGCCAGGGGTAGCCGTCCCAGTGGCCCCGGAGCAAGCACTCATGCGCTCTCAGGCTCTCGGAGCTGGAGGGCGAGCAATGCTCAAGACCTGTGGATCGGCCTCGGGAGGGGTGCCGTCCCACTGCTGTCCCGCTGTCCGCTCAGTCGTCAAAGTGGAGGTCAGGTCGCGTCCAGAGGGTGAGGTCGCTGCTGGTGGCGACCGCCAGGGTCAGGCCGGAGGGAGAGAAACCGGCTGCGCGGAGTTCTGAGTACTCGGAGTGGAAGATGTGCCACCACGTCCCTCCCGCCGGTCCTTTGTGGGACCCGCCGTCGGCGGAGAGGATGACGCGGTCGTGGGGCCACTCGGGGCTGACAACGTCCAGGGTCCAGCCGTCTGGTGTGGTGCTGCGCAGGCCGCCGCCGAAGAGCCCGGCGATATGCACCGGCGTGCCCTCGATCGGGCCGAGCCCGGGGCAGGTGAGCTCCGGCGACGCGTCCGGAGTGCTGGTGTCGGGGTCTGGGTCCCGATCGCGGGCGATCTTCTCGCCGGTGACCGCGTCGAAGAGTCCATGGCCGTCGCTGGACACGACCATGACGAGGTCGTGCCCGCTGTCGGGATGGACGGCGAAGCCAATGCCGAGCAGACCTCCGATGGGGGTCCTGTGGTCCAGCACCGGCTGCCACGGCTCCGGGGCCGGCATGACGGTGGCGGCGATGTAGCGCTCGCGCAGCTTCTGCTGGTACTCCGTGAGCAACTCGTCTCCTTGGGGCTGTCTGTGTCGAGGGTCAAGACCACAAACGATCTCAAGGTGACAAGAACGATGCACCTTCGGTGACAGCAATCCTGCTCACGCCGCCTCGGAGGGCGGGGTCGGGGCAGCTGTCGGGTGACAAGTTCCGTGCTCAGGCACATCAGTGTCGGGCAGGAGATCCAAGTGCTTGACGTGTCCTCAGCAGAGAGCGGCGGCCGACCACCGGTCACGCTGTCGTTCTCCGCCTACAAGATCAACGAGCGTACCGTCTCCGAGCTGAAGCGGATCCTTGCCGCGCACAAAGGCGAGAGCCCGGTACGGATGCGAGTCCAGACGCCCGCGAGGACCGTCCTGTACGAGCTGGGATTCCTGGTAGACCCGACCTCGATCGCCTCCGACATCAAAGGCACCTTCGGCCCCGACGCCTGGCAAGGCGCCGCGTGAGCGAAGAGGACGACGAAATCGTCCTGCAACTCGCCGATCCACCAAACTGCCCACGGTGCGTGGGGACCTGGGCCTGTTTCAGCCCGGTTCCCGCACTCCTGGAAAAATGCCAGCTGCGAAGAGGTCCCAGGCATGCGGGAGGCCACGCTGTGCCCGGTCTGCGATCGTGACGAGCCGGCCGCGGACAAGCTCCTCGCATTCTTCGCAGTACACAAGACGCTGGAGCCCTCCGAACTGGAGAACTTCTCGCCCCATGGACCGGCCACAGATCACCCATGCGATCCTCTGAGGAGGCCTCGGCCCCGCCTGAGCGGTGCAGTTGGCCCGGTGTGCTCTTCAGTTGGCCTGACTGAGCGGTCCAACTGGCCTGCGGGGCTCCGCCTGCAGTGATGCCGCACTCCGCTTCTATGCTCCTGCGATGACGTCTTACGAAGGAACGCATCCCACCGTTCTCGTCCGGGTGGGCAACCTCCACGCCCAGATCGACGAGCAGCTCGCACCAGCTATCCAGTCGATCTGGGAGTGTGGCATCGACACGTTCACCTGCTGCCAGGACCTGGCCGAGAGCAACGCGGATTGGCCAACGAAGTTGCCGCACATGGCGGAGTGGGTGGAGTCCCGCCGCGGCTGGATGCTCATCGACTTCCCGGTCGACAGCGGACTCGCCTTCCTCTCGGCCGTAGCAAATGCCGGACCGCGAGATGCCTTCTACGTGCGGATGACCCACTGGGCCGCCCCCGATGCCTGGGACGTGAAGATCAAGCCGATGGACGCGGCGATGTTTCAGGGGGACCAGCCGTCGGACTTCGGCCTGCGCCTCCTGCAGGTCAGCTTCCCTGCCTACGATCTGCCCGAACTGACCCGGCGCCTCCGCGAACACACCGCAGGCCGTACGGTGCCGCCTGCCCCCGCTGACTGGAGCACTGTGGGCCGCTAGCTTCTGGCCGGGTCGCACTGGATGCGAGCTCCGGCTGAGCGCTCTACTTGGCCAGACGGGCCAAGTAAAGCGCTCAGTCACACCAGCTGTGACTGAACGGGATAGTTGGCCACCGAGCGCGATAGTTGGCCCCCCTGGCGCTCAGTTTTTGCGCGGAGGCAGAACAGGGACCCGGCGCGGTGAATGCACCAATTTCGGGCGAACCTGTTCCGCTGCGGAGGCAGGAATGCGGAAGGCTGATCACCGGATCCTCGACGGTCAAGAAGGCGATGTCGAGTAGTACGGGGGCGCTCAGGACCACGGTGAAGGCCACCGTGCCGGGGACGTGGCGGTGGACGTACTACGGGAACTCCACCTCCGGGGCCAAGTCGTCGACCGGGGATCACGTCGCCGTGCGGTAGGCGACGTGGCGGACCACTTCCCGTCGCAGAAGCGTCATCATCCGGACCAGCCGTACCGGGTTACCTCGTCGATATGTGGCCGACCCCGCAGGAGTCGGAACTCCTTGTGCTCAAGCAAGTCCGATCCTCTGGGCTGGCTGACCTAACACCGCCCTGAAGTCCGCTCCCTCCGAGCGATGTGCGCGGCGCAGAGCCCTGAGCGCGCTACTTGGCCAGGCTGGCCAAGTAGCGTGCTCAGTCACAGGTGTGACTGGGCGTTCTAGTTGGCCACGCTGAGCCTCGTAGGTGTGGGTCCGTGCTCGGTGGCGTTGTCCCTGGTGAAGGAATCCGCGACATGCTTCCGGCCTGCGGACGTCACGGCGTCGGCGGACGGGCGATGCAGCACACGCGCCACCCACTCCGTCGACAGGCCGTTCTGTCGGGAGCAGTGGCGTCGATGGTCCGGGGTAGGAAGTCCGCGGCTGTGTCGTTGTCGAAGGGAGGCGTCCCAAAGCTAGAACAGGGCGGGTCCGGTGCCCAGCTGTCGGCGACCCTGCGATCGCGACTCCACCTGGTCCTCGGCAGCAGTCGCGGACGGCCTGGCGGCGGCCCGCGCCGCCGCTGTACCGCCGCGCTCGTGGCTGTCGCCAATAGGCGAAAGCGCCGGCCTGCCCGGGGCGTCAAGGCCGTTCGTACAGTGGCGCGCTCCACCTGGACGCCATGAACCACGCCCGCTCCACGGTGTGTGGGCCGACAGCGGACGGGATGGGAGCTGGGGAAGTAGTGGGTTGGGACGGCTCGTCTGACAGCCGTGCCCGATCAGGCGGATAACCGCGGCCAGTCAAGGTCGGCTACGACCCCGATACGGCTCCGTGTGTCTCCCATTCCCGCAGCTCAATGTTGTTTTGACGCCTGCCGAGCCCAGTGATTCCCAAGCTCAAACCGCTGTCAGCCGGTTCAAGCCTTCACCGCGCTGTTCGTCAAGCGGGCCTTTGAGAACGCCCAGGGCGTAGCCGTAGGCGTCTGCATCAAGCATCACCATGTCCTGGTCCTCGATGTCCAGGCCGCGGAAGCCTGGCGGGAACGGCATGGCCAAGTGCTCGGCCATCACCTGCGAGAGCGCTTCAAGCTTCTCTTCGAACATGCACAATCTCCCGCCGGATCCCACCCGGCGAACCAATCCGGTCAGAGCACTAGGAGGTGTCTTCAAATTGTCACGCCCACATCAGGAGCGAGGCGAGGGTGACGGCTGCCTGGTAGGGCTCGGCGGTCTTGTCATAGCGGGTAGCGATGCCACGCCACTGCTTCAGGCGGTTGAAACAGCGTTCCACGACGTTGCGCCGCTTGTAGCTCTCGCGGTCGAAGGCCGGCGGTCGCCCGCCCCGGCTGCCACGCCGGGCCCGGTTGCGGACCTGGTCGGCCCGTTCGGGGATGGTGCAGCGGATACCTCGCCTTCGCAGCCAGGCCCGGATTGCCCGGGAGCTGTATCCCTTGTCGCCCAGCACCTGGGCGGGCCGCACCCGGGGCCGTCCTGGACCGAGGCGGGGCACCCGTATCGCTTCCATCACAGTGGTGAACTGGGTGCAGTCGTTGGTGTTCCCGCCGGTGACGGTGAAGGACAGAGGCCGTCCCACGGCGTCGCAGGCCAGATGAATCTTGCTGGTCAGGCCGCCTCGGGAGCGTCCGAGTCCGGGGTTTCGGAGCCCCTCTTGCGGGCCCCGGCGGCATGCTGGTGGGCGCGGACGACGGTGGAATCGACCGATACCAGCCAGTCGATGTCACCGTCCGCGTCCGCCCGGGCCTGCGCGGCTCGGAGCATCCGGTCGAAGGTGCCGTCCAGCGCCCACCGGCGGAAACGGGTGTGGAGTGTGGCCCATGGCCCGTATCGCTCGGGAACGTCCCGCCAGGCCGTCCCGGTCCGGAACTTCCACACGATCCCGTTGAGGACCCTCCGGTCACCCAACCGCTTCCGCCCGCGCAACGAGGCGGGCAACAGCGGCCGAACGAACTCCCACTCTGCATCCGACAGTTCATGGCGGCGTATCACCCGACCATGATCCACCACTCGAGATCACCATTTGTCGGGAGGCTCTGGGGTCGCACCGGGGACACAGAGCCGTCAGAGCGGGTTGAGACGGGCCTTGAGCAGGCAGAACTCATTGCCCTCGGGGTCGGCAAGAACGTGCCACTGCTCCTCGCCGGTCTGGCCGATGTCAGCCGGGCGCGCCCCGAGCTTCAGGAGGCGTTCGAGCTCGGCGTCCTGATCGCGGTCGGTGGCGTTGACGTCGATGTGCAGCCGGGACTTCCCCGGCTCCGGCTCGTCCCTGCGACTGAGGATGATCGTCGGCTGCGGGCCGCCGAACCCTTCGCGCGGCCCGATCTCGAAGCAGTCGTCCCCTTCGCGATCGAGCACTACGAAGTCCAGGACCTCGCACCAGAACCGCGCCAGCACCTCGGGATCACGGCAACCGAGTACGAGCTCACTGATACGACATGCCATTGACGAAACCTACTCTCAACGGGGGAACTGCCGGGGCGACCGCGCGGAACTCCTGGGCTCCCCGCAGTGGGAACGTGATCGAGACCGTACCGGGTGAAGCGAGCAGGTGAGAAGGGGTTTTGGGGTCGTCGCCTCCCCGGCCGGGCCGCCGGGGGAGGACCGTAGGCCGCCCAGTGGGGCAGACGGGAATTTGACGACAGGACCTAGATGGCGTTCCGGATCATTGCGCGCTTGGATAGGCGCATGTCGGAGGGGAAGCGGGGCTCGGCCCGTTGGCGGTATGGCGCGTTGAGCGTAGTCGTTATCGCGTTCTTGGCGGGTGCCGCCGCCTGGCTACTGCTTCCTGGTGAAGCAGACCCGCACGACTATCTCCGGGAGCCTGACGACGTGGTTTATGGCGACGGTTCGCTGGCAACCGTGCTTGCGCACTACGGCGTGAGCCTGCCCGACCAGGCGACGGACGTGCGCTTCCATGACGAAGAATCGCTGATCGGTTCTGAGGGGACCCTCTTCCTTCACTTCGAGGTTTCCGACGCCGGCCTGACGTCCCTCCTTCAGACCCTCAATGTGGGGCCACTCACGCCAGGCCTACCTGTCAGCTGGGGCGCCGGCGGGGAAGGGCAGCGTTTCGGCTGGAGCTTCCCGGGCAGTTCCTGGCGCGGAGCGCAGGGACCAGCCGAGGGAACCGTCACCGCTTCCGTCGCTGTCGCTCGTGCGGGCGGGGTCAACTCCGTCTATGTGATCGCCGAGCACGTCTGACCCAGCGCGAGAAGAGCTGCCACGGACTCACGGGTGGGGCTGGCTGAACAGACCAGGCTCCGGCTCGGCGAGGATGGCGCGCTCGACGAGTCGCTTGAGCTTGTGCCGCGTGCTCTCGATGTTCTTCGGGATGATGTCCAGGTCGAGGGCCTGGCACAGGTCGCGGGCTCGCATTGGCTGCCGCGTCTCGGCGAAGGCGGCCAGGATCTGCTGGTAGGCCGGATGCTCCGGCAGCACGGGGCTTGGCTTCTCAGCGAGGTCGTCCGCGAAGCCGACAACGGTCTTCCGCGTGATCCGCAGATGCTCCGCCTCCTGGTCCAGTTCGCGCAGCCGGCCGGCCAGTTCGTCGATATGCGCGCGGACCTGTTCGGCCTCGGAGGCGACTGCCTGCTCGCGTGCCGTGATCTTGTCCAGCAGGGACTGCAGCTGCCCGGATCCGGTCATGTGTCGCGCCAGGTCGGGGTACTGGTACCCGTGAGCCGGCGGGCTATCACGTCGGTCGTCGCCGAGTAGACACGTGACTCGGAGGTCGACGCCCAGCCCACCTCGGGCGGCGCCTGGCCGCACACCTGGGACTCGCTCCACCTCTTCTCGCCAGCCGCGTACTCCTCCCTGCCAGGCCGGCTCATGCCACCGCAGCCCGGGGAGACGTACCCGGACGCCGCCCATGTCGCCTCGTACCTCACCGACTACGAGCAGCGGTACGCCCTCCCCGTCCTCCGGCCCGTCCGCGTCGAGGGGGTCCACCGGGACGGGGAGTTCCTTCGCGTCGAGGCGGACGCCGGCGTACGTGGTCTCGCTGGTCAGCCACCCGCGCAGGGAAGTCAGCAGCTCACGCTGGGCCGCGCTGTCAGTGGCCACTGAGATAGTGCCTCTATGAGGTGTCGCGGCCATGGCCCGGCTGGGTGGTCACTGTGCCGTCATCGGCTCCGGTGCGTTGTGGGCGCGCCGGTAGGCCAGTGGTGACAGGCCCAGGTGCGTGTGGAAGTGCTTGCGCAGTGCGACGGGGTCGCCGAAGCCGCAGGCGGTGGCGATCCGCGCGACGGTGAGGTCGGTGGACTCCAGCAGCAGGCGCGCGTGGGCCAGCCGCCGCTGCGCCAGCCACTTCAGCGGGCTGCCGCCCACCTCGCTGCGGAACCGCCGGGTAAAGGTGCGCACGCTCATGTGGGCGTGCCGGGCCATGTCCTCCAGTGTGATCGGCTCGGCCAGCCGGTCCAGCGCCCACTGCCGGGTCGCCGAAGTGGAACGGTCGGTGTCCTGCGGAACCGGATGCTCGATGAACTGCGCCTGCCCGCCCTCGCGCCACGGCGCCACCACGCAGCGGCGCGCGGCGGCCGAGGCAACCGCCGCCCCGTGGTCCAGACGGACCAGGTGCAGGCACAGGTCGATACCGGCCGCTCCGCCGGCGGACGTCAGGATGCGCCCGTTGTCGACGAACAGCACGTCCGGATCGACCTCGACGTCGGGGAACAGCCGCGCCAGCGCGTCACACAGCGCCCAGTGCGTGGTGGCCCGCTGACCGTCCAGCAGACCGGCCGCCGCGAGCAGGAAGGCCGAGGTGCACAGGCTGACGATGCGGGTCCGCGGCCCTATCCGGTCCAGCGCCGCAGCGAGTTCCTCGGGGAGCGTGCCGGTCGCGAGCAGGCGCTCGCCGGGCTCCTGGGTGGCGAGCACGACGGTGTCCGCGGTCTCCAGCGCCGACTCGTCGTGGTCGACGACGATCCGGTAGTCCTCGTGCGTGCGTACCGGCCGGCCGCCGAGGGAGCAGGTGACGACGGAGTACAGACGAGTCCCGTCCGGTTCACAGGCCTCGTTGAACACCCGCGCCGGGATGCCCAGGTCCAGCGGCAGGACTCCGTCGAGGGCGAGAACGGCAACACGATGCGGCATGGCTGGAATAGTACGACAGGTGACTCTCCGGCCACTCACCCGCCTCTGCGAGCACACGCCACTGTTTCTTTTGCCGGGGCCGCGGTCCCGGCAAAAGAAACAGTGAGACGGACATGAGCGAGGACAAAATGAGCGAGCACACCATGCGGGCTGTCACCGTCACGGAGTTCGGCGGGCCGGAGGTGCTGACCGTCGAGGAGGTCGTGCGCCCCGAGCCGCTGCCGACCGAGGTGCTGGTGCGAGTGCACGCCGCCGGCGTCAACCCGGTGGACTGGAAGACCCGCGAAGGTCAGGGCATGGCGGGGCTGCAGACGTTCCCGCTGATCCTGGGCTGGGACGTCTCCGGTGTCGTCGAGGAGGTCGGCTTCGGCGTCACCACCCTCGCGCCCGGCGACGAGGTGTACGGCATGCCGTGGTTCCCGCGCGCCGCCGGCGGCTACGCCGAGTATGTGACCGCCCCGGCCCGCCAGTGGGCCCGCAAGCCGGCCACCCTCGACCACGCGCACGCGGCCGCCGTGCCGCTGGCGGCGCTGACCGCCTGGCAGACCGTGGTCGACACCGCCCACGTCCAGGCCGGCCAGCGCGTCCTGATCACGGCCGCCGCCGGCGGAGTGGGCCACTTCGCGGTCCAGTTCGCCCGGCACCTGGGCGCCCATGTGATCGCCACCGCCAGCGCCGCACGCCACCCCTGGCTCAAGGAACTCGGCGCCGACGAGACCATCGACTACACCACCACCCGCTTCGAAGACGTCATCAAGGACATCGACGTCGTCATCGACCTCGTGGGCGACGCCCACGACAACACCAGCACCCGCTCGCTGAAGGTCCTGCGCCCGGGCGGCCTGCTGGTCGCCGTACCGTCCGGTGTCTCCCCGGACCTGGCCCAGGCCGCCGAGGCGGCCGGCGTGCGTCTCACTGCCTACCTGGTCGAGCCGGACGGTCCCGCGCTGACCACGATCGCAGGCCTGATCGACGCCGGTGAGGTCGCCGTCGAGGTGGAGGAGACCTTGCCGCTGGAACAGGTCGGCACGGCCCACGCCCACGTCCAGGCCGGCCGCACCCGCGGCAAGGTCGTCCTCACCGTGACCGACTGACCATCCCTGCAAGCAGTCAGGAGCAGCACCGTGTACTACGAGATCCGCCGCTACCAGGCGCATCCCGGGCGCCGCGAGGAGTGGGTGCGCTACATGGAGGACGTGGTCATCCCCTTCCAGGCCCTCGCTGGGCATGGACGTGACCGCCTCCTTCGTCGACGCCGAGGACGAGGACGGCTACGTGTGGATTCGCCGGTTCGAGGACGAGGCCCAGAGCGAGGCCCTGTACGCGGCCGTGTACCAGCACGACCGCTGGAAGAACGAGATCGGGCCGGTCGTCCACGGCCTGGTGATCCCCGAGAAGACCGTCGTCACCCGCGTGGTCCCCACCCCGGCCTCACCCCTGCGGTGACCCGGCTTACGGCCGCTTCATCCGCAACCGCACAGCACAGCACGGCAACAAAGGAACCATCATGAGCACCGAGACACTCCAGAAGTCGGCACCCGCCTCGTCAATCACCCAGGCCGCCGCCGGCGCACTCATCGCGGCGGTACACACCGCCGCTGCCCGGATCGGCTTCACGGCGTCCATCGCCGTCACCGACCAGGGCGGACATCTGAAGGCATTCGACCGGGCCGACGACGCGCCCTTCCTCACCGCCGAGGTCGCCCTCGACAAGGCCTGGACCGCGGCCTCCTTCCACATCCCCACCCACACGTGGAACGACTTGCTCGCCAACCCGCAGATCGCGCCGCTGGGCGGCCACCCTCGTGTGATGGCCGTCGGCGGCGGCTACCCGATCATCGAGAACGGCCGGTACATCGGAGGGCTGGGGATATCCGGTGGCACCTACGACCAGGACCAGCAGGCCGCCGAGGAGGCCCTCGCCGCCCTCGGGTTCGAGCTGCCCGGTCACTGACCGGTCGCCGGAGGGTCGGCCTGTGGCTGACGGGCGCCGGCCAAGCCACAGACGCACGTGCGACGTCACTGGGCTAAAGCCCCGGGCTTCCTGGCCAGATCGCGATGATGATGGTTGTTGGTGACACATCCGACGAGGAGCAGACCGACGATGTCGTCGCGGTCCCTCGCCCACTGGGTGACGCGAACGATGACCTCCTCGATCTCAGCGGTCCGCTCCAGGGACAGCGCCGTCGAACTGTGTACTGACCGACCATCACGACTCACAACTATCCCGTGGGTGAACGAGGTCTCCCCCTGAAGGCTGTTTGAGTGACTGGAGCGTCACCTTCCGTACGCGGACACGCAACGTGTGGTGCGATGCCCATGTGAAATCCGGAGGTCGGGCTCGGAAAGCGCCCCCGTCCGGGATCCGTGGACGACTGAAGGGAAGCCCATGGTGCTCCGCGCGCTGGCCGCGACTGGTGTAGCCACATCGTTGTTCGGCTCGGCGGCCTTCGGCGGCCACCCGCCCCCGCCGCCCGCCCCGATCACCATCGACAGCGTGACGGCCAACGGTACCGGCTGCCCGCCGGGGACGGCCGCCGTGGCCATCAGCCCTGACCAAACCACCTTCACCGTCACCTACAGCCACTACCAAGCCCAAGTGGGAGGGGGCTCGGTGCCAAGCGACCGCCAGAAGAACTGCCAGCTCAACCTGCTCCTGCACGTCCCCGGTCACCGCTCCACCTACGCAACCGTGACCGCCACCTACATGGGCTTCGCGTCACTGGCGCCGGGCGCCTCAGGGACCGAGCGCGCCAGCTACCACTTCCAGGGAGATGCCCACACCACCACCTTCACCCATCACTTCCCAGGCGGGTTCACCAACAACTGGCAGACGACCGACACCGTGCACATCGCCGCCCGGAACCGCGCCCACTGCGGAGAGGACCGCACCCTCACCATCAACACGGAACTGCAGGTCGATCCCGGCACCTCCAGCCCGGGCGCCACCAGCTTCATGGCCATGGACTCGACGGACGGCAGCATCCAAACCGTGTACCACCTGGCCTGGAAGAAGTGCCAGTGATCTCCTGGCGCTGCGATCTGCGGGTGCGTCCAGGCCAACGGCTCCCGTAATCGGTGGTAGTGCTCATCAGCATGCGGACAAACCCGCCGCGCACGCGGCACCCCGCTCAGGCCGTCTCTGGGCCGTCCGAGGGTGGCCGACGACGACAGATGACGACAGTCGACAACAGCACCGCCCCTGCTCGCGGCCGGCAACAACCTCCTGGCCGTCAACGCCTGGGCCGGGACGTCGTCCCGGCCCAGGCGTTGACGACTACTGCTGCTGGTCGCGGTGGGTCAGTGGTGGCCGTTGCCGCCGTCACTACGACGGCGTTGGAGCGTGAACTTCTCGAAGACCGACAGCTCACCTGTGGGCGTGATGATGTTGTAGTAGGTGACGTAGATACGGGTCATGTCACCGGGGTGACGGCCCGGGTCGACGGTGAACTCGGCGAAGCCGTACGGATGCTCGGCGTCGCGGACGCCGATCCAGATCGCCGTCTCCTGCTCCTTGACCGAGTTGTACTTGCCGACGCGCTCCATCTGGACGTATGCCGAGTGATGCCCGTGACCGTCAGCGTCGTCGGTGGTGAAGCTGTTGTTGGTGATGCCGGACACGCCGCCACCGCCGAGGACCATGTGCGTCGTGCCATGCGCGCTGTCGATCACGTCGAGTGCGGACTGACTCGGGTTGGGTGTGAGGGTGACGCTGCCCGGGACTACGCCACGCACCGCCAACGAGCGCTCGTAGTCGTGCTCGTGGCCACAGACCACCAGATCGACGCCGTACTTGTCGAACAGCGGGCCGTACGCCGCACGCAGCGCGAGATCGGGGCCGTTCGCGGCGGTCGCAGAGCTGATCATCACCTGGTGCATGCAGATGACGATCCAGTCGATGTCCTTCGAAGCCCGTGCCGACCTGAGCTCCTTCTCCAGCCAGGCGAGCTGCCGACCACCGGAGTAGCCGTTGATGTAGATGTCGCCGCCCTCCTGCAGGGCGATGTCGTCGTTCTGCAGGGAGATCACCTTCACCGCGCCGACCGTGAAGGAGTACCAGAGGTTGTCGAGCTCGGGCTGGGTCTCGGTCGAGGGCAGCTCGAAGTAGGTCTGGTACGCGTCGAGACCGAGCTTGCCGTTGCCCAGCTCGATCTCATGGTTGCCCGCGCACGGCATCCACGGACGGAATCGCGCTGAGCGGCTGTTGTTGGCCAGGAAGTCGTGCCAGACGCGGATCCGGTCGGGCCCGGTGTTGGCGTAGCAGAGGTCACCGTTGAGGAGGTGGAACAGCGGGCCGACCTTCTCGACGCCGGTAACGATGTCGGCAGCGGCGGGCGTGGCGTTGGGCTCGAAGTCCCGGCCCGAGGCGTCTGCCGGGTTCGCTCCAGTCTTCCACGTCACACTGGGCGCACCCTGGTCGCCGAAGCTGGTGAAGGTGAACGGAGCTCTGCCGGACGGCGCCGTATGGAAGGTGCCGGCGTCGGGGGTGGCGCCGTCGTGCTGGGCCGCGTACAGGTAGTCGGTGTCGGCCTTGAGCTTGCTGATCAGCGCGTGATGGACCCAGACGGCCCGCCCGGAGGCGCCGTCCACGTAGGTCTTCGTCGTCGCGTGCGCTGTGGCGCCGAAGCCGCCGCTCAGCGTGCCGTAGACGACCCGCGGGTTCTTGACGGCCACGTCGGTGACCCACGAGACGACCATCTGGCTGCGTGGGTCGGCGCCGAAGGTCAGGTGCAGGCCCTGGACAGGGGTGGTGGCCGAGCCGGTGGTGAGACCGGTGACCTCCGACGTCGCCGGAACCGCCTCGGCGGTTCCGGCGCCGAGGACCAGTGGCCCGGCGGCGGCGCCGGACACGGTCGCGCCGAACAAGCCGATCGCGTTGCGACGAGAGATTCGAGTTTGCTTGGATTCTTCGGACATTCCGAGGGCCTTTCGCTTCTCCGGGTGCAGTCGAACACCGACCGGACAGCAGCGGTTCGAACCTGACAGCGGACTGCGGCAGGCCAGTGGTGCGCACACTCACGGACGCTAGGAAGAACAGACGACCGGCGCGGCGGGACGGGCATGAACGCCAGATGGCAGTCACCGCAACGGACAGCAACTCCCGATGGCCTGGCCCTGCAGGCATCCGGCAGCGCGGCCGGCACCGCCCATCACGTTCACCGGACGATCCGGGTCGCCATCGGCGAGGCAGCGCGGCGCGGGCATGTGCCGACGAACGCCGCGGAGATCACCAAGGCTCCCCGGCTCGAAGAGGAGGACAGCGGGCCTGACACGATCGAGGAGGTGCAAAGCCTGCTGATTGGTGGAGGCGTCCGTAGGGATGGCCCTCCGGCGTGAAGATGAGGACGAAGTCCTCTCTGACTCCGAGGGCCATCTCCCGCAGGCGGTCCAGGACAACTGCCCCGGTGGAAAGATCGAGGCCAGGGGCTGCGTCGGCATGGTCTCATCGGGCCAGGAGGTCCGGTATGTCCTCCAGGCACTCGTCCGCCAGCTTGCGGCTCTCTTCGGCCGTGAACGCTTGACAGCCCCGCCACCACGGGGCGACCAGCAGCAGCCGCAGGAGCTCGGGCAGGCCGATCGCAACCAGAGCCGAACCTCCTTCGGAGGGCTACCCGAAGTCGGCGGGGGTGACCCTGGGGTACCTTGATGGGCTCCGGCGAGGGCGGAGGCCCCCGCGGGCTGACGCAGAGTTGGTTATCCGGGCGAAGACCTCGCGCCAAGATCCGCGAGCCGGATGGCCAGGGTTCGCCCGAAGTCGCGGCCGACGGCGGTTGGATGGTCCCTCGGCGGACAGTTCCTCTTCGGTGCGGCCGTTCTGCTCCCCGCGCCCGCGGGGATAGTCCCGGCAGGGGCCGCAGGATCGGCCGCACAGCGCTCTGCTCCCCAGCCCGGACGGGACGGCTGGTGTGGTCATGACGGTTTCGAATTCGATCGGGGTCAGCCGGCCGAGCAAGTCTTGTCGGTCCCCGGGCAGCGGGCCAACCTTGGGCGCGACCCGCGCCAGCTCGGCAGAGTTGGCATCGCCTTACCGGATGACGTCCTCCGCGCTGCCCAGGATCCCCAACTCGGCGCGGGTGGGGAGTCCTTCCCAGTCGCCGGGCACTGTGCAGGCGAAGCCACCCGTGGTCACGGCGGTGTCCAGGCGTACGGTCGGCGGCGCGTCGGCCAGCAGTTCGGCGAGGTATCCGGCGACGAAAGCATCGCCGGCGCCCACGGAGTCGACCACGTCGACCTTCACTGCTGTGCGGGAGTACTTCTCGCCGTCGATCACTGCTGCACAGCCCTGGGCGCCGAGTTTGATGACGGCCTGCGAGGGCCCGAAGTCGCACAGCACGGACGCCATAGTGTGGGGGTCCTCCTCCTCCGGGACGAAGAGCGAGGCTTCCTCGGTGCCGGCGAAGACGACGTCGCACGCGCGCACGATGTCGAGCAGGCCCTTGCCCGCCGCCTCGCGAGACCACAGCTTGCTGCGGTAGTTGACGTCGAACGACACGGTCATACCGTGTCGGCGGGCGAGTTCGATCGCGTGGCGCACCGCCTCGGCGGCCGAGTCGGACAGCGCCGGGGTGATACCGGTGACATGGAGCAGGGCGGCGTGGGCGAAAACGCCCTCGTCGATGTCTTCCGGCCGCAGCCTCGATCCCGCGCTGTCGGCACGGTAGTACCACACGCCAAGCGACCGGGCCGTGCGGCGTTCCTTGACCATCAGCCCGGTGGGCGCTGCAGCGTCGACGATCCCGCGTACGTCGAGCCCCTCGGCCCGCAGCTCGCGCAGGACGAGCTCGCCGAAGGAGTCCTTGCCCACTCTTCCGATCCAGGTGGCCGGCACGCCGAGCCGCTGCAGGGCGATGGCCACGTTGCTCTCGGCACCGCCGATGCCCACGGACATGCTGGGCACATGGCTCAGCGGCCCGGTGCGTTGCGCGGCGAGCAGTGCCATGGTCTCGCCGATGGTGACGACGCCGCTGCGGATGAGTTCAGCCACGACCGAGCTCCTGCACTGCGGCGGCCACGGACTCGACGGCCTGCTTGGCGCGCTCGCGCAGCGCGGCCAGGTCGCCACCCTTCAGGGCGTCGCCGAGCAAAGGGCCGCCCATGCTGACCGCAGGGCAGCCGACCTTGATCCAGTCGCCGGCAGTCGCCCTGCCGACGCCTCCGGAGGGGATCACCAGCATCTGTGGGAAGGGACCGTGCAGGTCCTTGACGTACTGCGGTCCGACGGCGGAGGCCGGGAAGAGCTTGACCGCGCTCGCTCCGGCCGCCCAACCCGTCCTGAGTTCGGTGGGGGTCAACCCGCCCGGGATGATCGCTACTTGGCGGGCCACCGCGGCGCGGATGAGCTCCGCGTCGGTGTGCGGAGTGATCACATAGGTCGCGCCCGCGTCGAGCACCGCGTCGAGGTCCTCGATGGACAGGACCGTGCCCGCCCCCACTTCGACCTCGTCGGGCAGCGCGGCCCGCAACTCGGAGATCGCCTGGAGGCCCCCAGCCGTGGTGAGGGTGACCTCCATACTGCGGATGCCTTGCTCCACCAGCACCTCGGCGGCCGGAAGCAGGTATCGGGCATCGGAGGCCCGCAGGACCGCGATGATGCGGCTCTCGAGCAGAGTGCGGCTCAGCGGCTGCCGTGGAGTCGCTGAGTGCTGGTTCGCTGTGTGCATGGATTTCGTCCCTTGGGCATGTGGCGGCAGGCAGGGGCAGATCAGCCGGCGTCGGGGACGCGTGTCCCGCGACGTGTGTCACGGCGCGGCCGGACCGGGGCGTCCGTGTCGCTGAAGAGCTCCGGGTGCTGCGCCCGGATGGTCTCCACGTCGGTGAAGACCTGACGCAGATGGCCTCGCAGGGCCTGGTCAGCCCCGTGCGGATCGTGCTGTTCAAGCTGATCGACCACGGCGGTGTGCTGGCTGATCAGTAGGGAGAGCTGCTGGGTGAGCGGCAGGGACAGGCGTCGCGCCCGGTCGAGTTGGGCCTTGGCCTGGCTCACGACCGGCCATGCCTCGGCATGGCCGCCGGCGGCCATGAGCCGGGCGTGGAACTGCTCGTCCAGCCGGAAGAACGCCTCCGGGTCCTCTCGCTGCTCGGCCTCGGTCTGAGCGACCAGCAGGGCTCTGAGTTCAGCCACGTCATGCGCGGTCGCCTTGGTCACACCATCGCGCAGGGCCGCGCATTCGAGCGCCTCGCGGATGAACTGCGCGGAGGCGATGTCTCGCTCGCGGATGCGGGAGACGAAGGTCCCCAGCTGCGGATAGACGTCGACGAGTCCCTCCTCCCCGAGCAGGATCAGACTCTCCCGCACGGGGGTCCGGCTGACGCCGAGTTCGGCCGCGAGGTCGTTCTCCGACAGGGCGGCCCCGGGCTCCAGGTCGAGACTGATGATCCGCGAGCGCAGCAGCTCATGGACCAGTTGCCGGGTGTTGCGGCCCCGGGCGCGTGCGGCGTGCAGTCCTTCGGTGGATGCCATCCGGGCTCTCCCAATCCCTTGACGAATTCAACTGAAGTACTTGTATGGTAGCCGACACCAAAGGGACTTGGGTAGCGTTTGGACTGCAAGGAGGCAGCCTTATGAGCGGACACGACAGCGCCACGCCGGTGGCGTCGGCACCACCGAAGGAGCTGCGGCGCACCGTCGGAGCATCCGTCGTCGGCACCATTGCCGAGTACTACGACTTCTTCATCTACGGCACCGCGTCCGCTCTCGCCTTCAACGAGGTGTTCTTTCCCGAGGTCGATTCGGCGGTGGGTACGCTCGCCGCCTTCTCGACCTACGCCGTCGGGTTCTTCGCCCGCCCGCTGGGCGGCCTGGTCTGGGGCCACATCGGCGACCGGATCGGCCGCAAGAAAGCCCTGGTCTTCACCCTGCTGCTCACCGGCCTCGGTACCTTCGCCGTTGGACTTCTGCCGACGTACAACCAGATAGGCATCTGGGCCGCGGTCATCCTGGTGCTGGTGCGCCTCATCCAGGGCTTCGGCGTCGGTGGTGAGCAGGGCGGGGCCGTTCTGCTCACCGCGGAGGCCGCCCCGCCTGCCAGACGGGGCTTCTACGCCAGCTTCGTCCAGCTCGGCTCCCCGGCCGCCTACCTCATCCCCACGGGTCTGTTCGCCCTCCTCACCACCCAGCTCTCCGACGAAGCCTTCCTGGCGTGGGGCTGGCGGATCCCCTTCCTGCTCAGCTCACTGGTCGTGGTCATCGGCCTGATCATCCGACTGCGGATCAACGAGTCCGAGACCTTCAAGGCCGCGAAGGACACGCAGGCGGCCCAGACCGCGCCGGTGAAGCTACTGCTGCGGAACAACCGCCGCGAGGTGTTCGGCGGACTGTTCACCAAGTTCGTCGAGGCCGCGGTCTTCCCCTTCTACACCGTCTTCCTCGTCGCATACGCCAAGGACCAGGGCGTCGACTCCGGCATGGTGCTGAACGCGGTCCTGATCGCGATCGGCGCCGAGCTGGTCATGATCCCGTTGCTCGGCCGGCTCACCGACCGCGTCGGCAGGCGCCCGGTCTACCTGGCCGCAGCCGTGCTCAACCTGCTGCTGGTAGTCCCCGCCTTCAGGGCGATCCAGACCGGCAACATGGCCGTGATCGTGCTGCTGCTGATCGCCGGCCTCGCCTTCGGCCACGCGGGCACCTACGCCCCGCAGGCCTCGTACTTCCCCGAACTCTTCCCCTCGGTCGCCCGTTACAGCGGCATCTCGATCGTCTGGCAGTTCGGCTCGATGCTCGCCAGCGGCCCTTTCACCGTGGTGGCCACCGCGCTGCTGCTGGCCGGCGACGGCTCGTTCACCTGGGTCGCCGTGTACGTCTCTGCTCTCATCGCGGTCAGCATCGTGGCCCTGTGCTTCATGCCGGAGACCGCACCCGGCCGCCGCGGCGGCCGGGAGTACGCGCACTGGCCGGAGGCCGCTCACGACACCACGGCGAGCGACGAGACCGCGCCGGTCGGCGCCGGGCGCCACTGACCAACAGTTCAGCACCACTCCGCGCCGCCGGCACTCCGCAGGAAGTCGGCGGCGCGGCACAGCAGAGGAGCAGCACCCATGGCCACCATCACCGAGGCGAAGGTCATCATCACCTCGCCGGGCCGCAACTTCGTCACCCTGAAGATCACCACATCGGACGGCGTGACCGGCCTCGGCGACGCGACCCTGAACGGCCGCGAACTCGCCGTCGCGTCATACCTCCAGGACCATCTGGTCCCGCTGCTCATCGGCCGCGACGCCGACCGCATCGAGGACATGTGGCAGTACCTCTACAAGGGGGCCTACTGGCGCCGCGGCCCCGTGACGATGACCGCGATCGCGGCAGTGGACATCGCACTCTGGGACATCAAGGGCAAAGTCGCCGGTATGCCCGTGTACGACCTGCTGGGTGGCCGCGCTCGTGACGGCGCCATGGTCTACGGCCACGCGAGCGGCGGAAGCGTCGCCGAACTGCTCGACGACGTGGCCCGCTTCCGCGACCGCGGCTACCAGGCGATCCGGGCGCAGGCCGCCGTGCCCGGCTCCCCGGGCAGCTACGGCGTACGCCACGGCGCGATCTACGAACCCGCGGCCACCTCCCTGCCCGAGGAACAGCTGTGGTCGACCGAGGCGTACCTCGACTTCGCTCCGGGCTACCTCACCGAGGTTCGGGAGAAGTTCGGCTTCGACTTCCATCTGCTGCACGATGTGCACCACCGGCTGACCCCCACCGAGGCCGGTCGGCTCGGCCGTCGGCTCGAGGACCTGCGGATGTTCTGGATGGAGGACCCGACGCCCGCCGAACTGCAGGAGTCGTTCCGCCAGATCCGCCAGGCCACCACCACACCGATCGCCGTCGGTGAGGTCTTCAACTCCATCTGGGACTGCCAGCAGCTCATCACCGAGCGCCTCATCGACTACGTCCGCGCCTCGGTGTCCCACGCCGGCGGAATCACCCACCTGCGACGCATCTTCAACCTCGCCGAGCTCTACCAGGTGCGCACCGGCTCGCACGGCGCCACCGACCTCTCACCGGTAAGCCTCTCCGCCGCCGTACACCTCGACGTGACCGTGCCGAACTTCGGCATCCAGGAGTACATGGAGCACTCCCCGCTCACCCACGAGGTCTTCCACACCTCGTACGAGTTCCACGAGGGCGCTCTCCACCCCTCGCCGGCCCCGGGCCTCGGCGTCGAACTCGACGAGGAGGCGGCCGTGCGCTTCCCGTACAACCCCAAGTACCTGCCGGTGGGCCGCAGGACGGACGGATCGGTGCACGACTGGTGACCAGCCACGAGCGACTCTCCCGCAAGACCCTTGGCGCCCTCTCACCCGAGGGGCGACCGGCAATCGACCCGGACGCCTTGCGCCCGCGGATCGTGCACCTGGGCATCGGCGCCTTCCACCGTGCCCACCAGGCCGTCTACACCGAAGCGGCCGAGGCCCGGCACAACGCCGGGTGGGGCATCGTCGGAGTCTCGCAGCGCAGCCGCACTGTCGTGAACGCGCTGCGCCCCCAGGACGGGCTCTACTCGCTGACGCTGCGCGAGCCCGACGGCCCGCGGACCCGCGTCGTCGGCTCGGTGACCGACGTACTCCACGCCACCGACGACGGCGAGCGACTCACTGGCCTGATCGCCTCGCCCGACGTCACCGTCATCACCACCACGGTGACCGAGAAGGGCTACCGGCGGGACCCCGTCGGCGGCGGGCTGGCCCTGACGGACCCCCAAGTGCTCAGCGACCTGGCCGGGGCGCCGGCCCCGGCAACCGTGATCGGACAGCTGGCCACCGGACTGCGCGCGCGCCGTCACACGGGCACTCCGCTCTCCATCGCTCCCTGCGACAACATGGCCGACAACGGCCAGGTCGTACGCCGTCTGGTGCTCGACTTCATCGCCGCGACCTCGTGGAGCGACCGCGACCGCCTCCTGGAGTGGATCGACTCCTCGATCGCCTTCCCCTCCACCGTCGTCGACCGCATCGTGCCCGCAACCACCGCAGCGGACCTGCACGCCGCCGAAGCCGCCCTCGGCCTGCGGGACGAAGGGGCAGTGGTCGGTGAACCCTTCACCCAGTGGGTACTCCAGGACGCCTTCGCCGCCGACCGGCCGCGGTGGGAGACCACCGGCGCACAGCTGGTCGCCGACGTCGCCCCGTACCAGGTGATGAAGCTCCGGTTGCTCAACGGCTCACACTCACTCCTCGCCTATCTGGGCCTGGCCGGGGGATACCGGACCGTGGCCGACGTCATGAACACCAAATGGGGAGAGCCGATCGTGCGGGCCTACGCCACAGAGGTCGCCCAGAGCCTGACCTCGGCAGCGGACCTCGACGTCCCCGCGTACGTCGACAGCCTGCTGGTCCGTTTCGGCAACCACGCGATGCACCATCGGACCGAGCAGATCGCGATGGACGGTTCGCTCAAGATCCCGGAGCGATGGCTGGCACCCTTGCGGGACTTGCGGAGCGCGGGCTACGACACCCCCGTACTGGCCACGGCCCTCGCCGCGTGGGCCCGATACACCCGGGACGAGCGGATCGATGATCCGGCAGCCGACAGACTGCGGCAGGCCTGGCGGCACCATCAGGCCGACGCGGTACGCGAGTTGCTCCGGATCCTCGGCGCGCCGGAGCTCGCGGACGACACACCGTTGGTAGCGGAGATCGACGCTCGGCTCCACGCCCAGGACCGGGGGATCGAGGCAGGGCTCAGCTGCTGACCCTGGTGCCGTCCGCAACCCGAGCGGTCTGGCTGGATCCTGCGCGGGCGGCCGAACCACTCCCCCACAGGTCCCGGACAATGAGCAACCCCAGACCACTGACCTGGGGTTGCTCAGTAAAACTGCGCCCGCGTACGCGAGGGAGTGTTACTTCGCGGCGGTCTGGGGAGACCCCGAAGCCGGGTGGTGTGGTGTCATCAAAGCGTTCCCAACACGGGCGGCGGGGTCATCCGGGGAGGGGGCGGTCTTCGATCACGTGCTTCATGACGACGCAGCAGGTAATCGGGTTCGCCGAACAGGCGCTGAGATCTCGAGCATGCGCAGACTCTGACACACCCCGCTGACAGCAGCCCTCACGGGATTCGCGACGCAATTGCACTGCGACAGCTAGACCGGCCCTGATCCTGGTAGGCCTCTGGCCAAGGTTCGACGACAGCCCCTAGCGGCCAGTCACCTTCCTCAACCCACCTCTCACCCCAGCTTCCACCTCGTCCGCCTTCGGCCCACACACCGTGGAGCGGCGTGGTTCAGGGCGTCAAGGTGGAGAGGGCCAAGCGGACGCTGCCGTATGTGATCTCACCGGCATCGAGCCCGAGAACTGTTCCGTCGCGCGTAAAACCGCAGGTCGGGAGCCCTTCCCTGTCGGCTCGAGGATCGCCACGCACTCCACATGGTGGTTCATCGAAAGCGCGCCCACACGGCGCGCGACGTGATCGTGAACGACCGATTCACCGCGGATGCGCGGATTAAACCGTATAACGGCGAGGTTATGCCTGATCGGAGCAGATTTACACAAGAGTGTCAGGCGGATCCTGGAGGCACGCCGTGCATGGTGAGTACAAGGTCCCCGGCGGCAAGCTCGTCGTCGTCGACTTGGACGTAATCGGCGGCGCCTTGCGCAACGTACGGGTTGCCGGCGATTTCTTCCTCGAGCCTGACGAGGCCATCCTCGCGATCGACGCGGCCCTGGAGGGCGCCCCGGCCAACACCGACACCGCCGGGCTCACCGCCCGCATCGACGCGGCGCTCCCCGCCTCCACCGTGATGCTGGGCCTCACCTCGGAAGGCGTCGCAGTCGCCGTACGCCGGGCCCTCGCGCAGGCCACCGAGTGGAGTGACTACGACTGGCAGCTCATCCACGAGGCCCCGCAGTCCCCCGCACTCCACATGGCACTCGACGAGGTCATCACTGCCGAGGTCGCGGCCGGCCGCCGGCCGCCTACGCTGCGCGTCTGGGAATGGGCCTCCCCCGCCGTGATCATCGGCAGCTTCCAGTCCCTGCGCAACGAGGTCGACCCGGAGGGCGCCGAGCGTCACGGTGTCACCGTCGTCCGGCGTATCTCCGGCGGCGGCGCCATGTTCGTGGAACCGGGCAACACCATCACGTACTCGCTCTCCGTCCCCGACGCCCTCGTCTCCGGCCTCTCCTTCGCGGACAGTTACGCCTACCTCGACGACTGGGTGCTCGCGGCGCTCGGTGACATGGGCATCAAAGCCTGGTACCAGCCGCTCAACGACATCGCGACCGACATCGGGAAGATCGCCGGAGCAGCCCAGAAGCGCGTCGTGGGCCCCGGCGGCGGGCCCGGCGCCGTGCTGCATCACGTCACGATGTCCTACGACATCGACGCCGACAAGATGCTCGATGTCCTGCGCATCGGCAAGGAAAAGATGTCCGACAAGGGCACCAGGAGCGCCAAGAAGCGCGTCGACCCTCTGCGCCGGCAGACCGGTCTGGCGCGCGAGGCTGTCATCGACAACATGATCGACTCCTTTCGCAAGCGCCACGGCCTCACCCAGGGCGCAGTGACCCCTGAGGAACTGGCACAGGCGGAGGAACTCGTACGCACCAAGTTCAGCACTCCCGAGTGGACAGCACGGGTGCCGTAGCAGTTGATGACTTGCTCGGGGGCTGTGTCGCTCCAGCCAAGTGCTCGCAGGTCAGAGCCTCTTACTGCCAACGGAGCAGCATTGAGCTGTCTTCGCCGTACGACCTTCGTGCAGCCCGGCAGCACTCTCAGGTATTCGCTCTCCGTCGTGAGATCGATGGTCGGCCGCGGGAGCTTCCGGCCCGGTGATTCCCGTCGGGCGACCCGGAGCGCTCAGTGCTGGTCCCGTGGCGCGACGAGACCCGACTCGTAGGCGAAGACCACGAGTTGGGCCCGGTCGCGGGCGCCGAGCTTCGTCATTGCCCGGCTGATGTGGGTCTTCGCGGTGAACGGACTGATCACCATGTGCGCGGCGATCTCCTCGTTGGTCAGCCCCCGTGCGGCCAGCGCACTCACCTCGCGTTCGCGGCGGGTCAGGGTCTCGAAGCCGGGGGCCGTGGCCCGGTCGGGCGGCCGGGAGACGAACTCGCCGATCAGCCGACGGGTGATGGCGGGCGACAGCAGGGCGTCGCCGCGGGCCGCGACACGGATGGCCTGGAGGAGTTCGGCGGGTTCGGTGTCCTTGAGAAGGAACCCGGCGGCCCCGGCGCGCAGCGCGTCGAAGACGTACGCGTCGAGCCCGTAATTGGTGAGGATGACGACGTGGACACCGGCCAGTAGCGGGTCCGCGGCGATCTCGCGGGTGGCCTCGATGCCGGTCATCAAGGGCATCTGTACGTCGACGAGGGCCACGTCCGGGATGTGGTGGCGGGCCAGTTCCACTCCCTGACGGCCGTCGGCTGCCTCGCCGATCACTTCGATGCCGTCCTCGGCGTCCAGCAGGGCGCGGAACCCCGCACGCATCAGGGCCTGGTCGTCGACGATCAGCACCCGGATCGTGTCCTGATGGTTCATACGGTGGTTCCCGATGTCTGCAGGGGCAGTTCGACACGTACGGAGAAGCCGCCGTCCGGGCGCGGTGCGGCGGCGAGGGTGCCACCGAGGGCCCTGACACGTTCGCCCATGCCGGTGAGTCCGGTGCCCGCGGCGACGGCGTCGCCGGGGGCACCGGGCCCTTGATCGTCGACGCGCACGGTCAGCACATGTTCGCCGTAGACCAGTTCGATGGTCGTCCTGGCGCGGTCGGCGTGCCGGGCCACATTGGTGAGTGCCTCCTGCACGATGCGGTACGCGGCCCGGTCGACGTCCGCCGGTAGGGGCCGTTCGACGCCTGTCACGGTGACGGAGAGGTCGATGCCCGCGGTTCGGGCCCGCCCGACCAGCTCGTCGATGCGGTCCAGCCCGGTGCCCGGCTCCACCACATCGGTGCGCAGTACCTCCAGTGTCGCCCGCAGCTCCCGCATCGCCTCGCCGCTCGCCTCCTGGATCGCGAGCAGGGCCGGCTCCACCTCGCTGCCCCGCTTGCGCGCCAGGTGGACAGCAACTCCTGCCTGCAGCTTGACGATCGAGATGGAGTGGGTCAGTGAGTCGTGCAGCTCCCGGGCGATCCGCAACCGCTCCTCACCGGCCCGGCGCAGCGCCGTCTCCTCCCGGCTGCGTTCGGCGTCGAGCGCCCGCTGTTCGGTCTGGCGGAGATACGCCTGCCAGTTCCTGTCGATGAGTCCGGTGACCCCGGCGCAGAGGAACCAGCCGAGCAGCAGCAGCGTCCGCTCGACGGTGTCCTGCGTGCCCGGAGCGGCGACGATCAGGACCGTGAAGTATCCGGCGAGGAAGAGACTGCCCGCGGCGATGCCCCACGCGCGCCGTCCGCCGCGCGCCGCCGTATGCACGGCTGCCAGCACGGGGAACGCCGCCCAGCTGCCGGGGTGCGCGTGCACGACGTACCCCAGCATGGAGACGGTGGTGACGGCGAGCACGGCGCGCGGAGCCCGCCGGTGCCCGGCGAGCGCCAGGGTGCCCACTGCGACGAGCAGCAGGTCGAGTGCGTCCGGCCTCGATGCGGCACAGGCCGCGGCGAGGACCGCCGCCCCGATGGCGACGGCGAGCGCCGCGTCCAGCAGGCGAATCCGCCGGTCGATGTCCCCCTGCATGAGCCGCACCCTAGCTCCCGCGCAACAGCCCCGTCATCATCCTGCTGGACGGGCTCCGCGCTACTCCCGGGGTAGTAGTCGCGGCCGACTCCGGTCGTCCGGAATCACCCTCAACTGCCTCCGGGGGTACGACGACCGGGCGCGGTGCGGCGGGCGAGCATCTCGCCATGACCGAAACCTTCCGATACACCTCACCCGCACCGCCTGGAGCGGCGACCGGAGTTGTCGCCGATGTGTACGCGCAGCTGGCCACCGACTTCGGTATCGATCGCGCCACGACGTTCGTCGTCCTGTCCGTCTCGCCGCCCCTGCTGGCCGGCACCTGGGCCGTCATGCGGGAGTCCCTGCTGGCCGGGCAGGCGTCGCGCACCGGCAAGGAGGTGGTGGCGGCGGGGGTGTCGCTCGCCAACCGGTGCCCGTACTGCGTCACGGCGCACACCGTGCTTCTGCATGCCACCGGCGACCACGCGCTGGCGGAGAGGATCGCCCGCGGCGAGCAGCCCGAGGACCCTGCACACCGTCAACTGCTGGCGTGGGGAAAGGATATGAGTACGTCGCAGCCGTTCCCTTCCGAGCAGGCACCGGAGTACATCGGGACGGCGCTCGCCTTCCACTTCATCAACCGGATCGTGTCGTCCCTGCTGACGGAGGACATGCTGCCCGGGGGCGCCCAGAAGTACCGCCTGGTACGGAGCGTGGCGGGCCGCTCGCTGGCCCGTACGGTCCGCCGCGAACTCGCTCCCGGCGAGAGCCTCGCCCTGCTGGAGACGGAGGGGGCGGCGCCCGAGTGGGCGGCGGACACCCCGATCGGCACCGCGTTCGGCGCGCTGCGTACGGCGGCGCACCTGGGTGCAGGGCTGCTCAGTGACGAGGACGCGGCGCTGGTACGGACATCGGTGGCGGCCTGGGACGGCGTCGCACCGCTCCCCCTGCAGGGCGAGGGGCTGCCGGACCGGGCGGAGCGTCCGGGTGCGCGGCTGGCGCTGCTCGCGGCGCGCGCCCCGTACCGGATCACGGACGAGGACGTGGCGGCCTGGCAGGCACCGCCGTTCACCGATCACTGTCTGGTTCATCTGATCGCGTTCGGCGCGATCTGCGCCGTCGAGCGCATCGAGGCCAACCTGACCGCACGGACCGAGGAGCACGCATGACCGTCACCGACGCGTGGAACGGACAGCTCGGCCGGCACTGGGCCGACCATCCCGACCGCTACAACGCCATGGTGGCCCGCTTCGACGAGCCGCTGTTCGACGCCGCGGCGATCGGCACCGAGGACCGGGTGCTCGACATCGGCTGCGGCAGCGGGTTCTCGACCCGGCTCGCGGCGCGGCGCGCCCCTCGGGGCCGGGTCACCGGCGTCGACGTCTCCGTGCCGCTCCTCGAACGCGCCAGGGCCCGCACCGACGCCGGAGAGTTCCCCTCCGTCTCCTACGAGTTGGGGGACGCACAGGTCCACCCCTTCGAGCCGGCCGGCTATGACGTGGCGATCAGCCGGGGCGGCGTTATGTTCTTCGCCGACCACATCGCGGCGCTCACCAATATCGCGCGCGCCCTGCGCCCCGGCGGCCGGCTGGCGTTCATCTGCCCGCAGCCCCCGTCGCCGGACGGCGAGGAGCGCAAGGCGCTCGGGCTGCTGGCTGCCCTGCTGGGGCAGGAGCACGCGATCGAGAACGCCGTGGCGGTGGCCATGGCCTCGCTCTCGGACCCGGAGCGCGTTCGGAAAGTGCTGGGCGCGGCAGGCTTCGAGGAGATCGGCATCGTCCCCGTGACGGCCACGACCTCCTGGGGGCGGGACGCGGCGGACGCGGTGGACTTCTTCGTCTCCCGTACGCCGGGTCTCACCGTCTCCGACGCCACCCGGGCCTCGATGATGGACACCCTGCTGCCGTACGAGACCGCGGAGGGCGTGCTGCTGAGCGCGGGGGTGTGGGTGGTCGGCGCCCGCCTGCCGCTCTGACCGGCGGTGAGTCAGGAGCCCGCGGAGGCCGGTGGCCGGTGCTCGTACCACCGCTGATCGGCCTCCAGCTGGGCCGCGAGGGAGATCAGCAGCTCCTCGCTGCGGGACGGGCCGAGCAACTGGGCGCCGACGGGAAGTCCGTCGGCCGTGAACCCGGCCGGGACATTGATGCCGGGCCAGCCCAGCACGTTCCACGGCCAGGCGTACGGGCACGCCTCGGTGATCGCCACATCGGTACGCCAGGCGCTCAGACCGTCGAATGCGCCGATCCGGGGTGGGGGCGCGGCGGTCGTCGGGGTCAGCAGCACGTCGTACCCGGCCCCGGCCGGGGAGGTCCGGAAGAGCCTGCCGATCCTGCGGTGCTGGCGCACCTCCCGCGCCCTCGCCGCTCGCACCACCCGGCCGCCGAGCCGGGTTCCGGTGCGCAGGGCGCTGCGGGTGCGCGGGTCGAGGAGGGCGGGTTCGGGATGGAGCGCGGCGAGTTCGGCGATCCCGGCGGTGGCTCGGGGGACGAAGCCGAGGCCGATCAGCCCGTAGCGCGGCCTGGCCTCCTCGACATGGTGGCCGAGCCGGGCGAGGGCCTCGGCGAGCGCGGTGACGGCCCGTCGTACGGCCGGGTGGGGGGCTGAGCCGGTGAGGGTGAGCGGGGGCCGCCAGGCGAGGGCGATCCGCAGCCGGCCCGGGTCGCGCCCCGCGGCTGCCGAGGCGGCGACGGGCGGCGGCCGGTGCAGGTCGCCGGGGTGAGCTCCCGCCACGGCGTCGAGCAGCAGCGCGGCGTCGGCGACGGTCCGGGCCAGCGGGCCGTTGACGGTGAGGCCCTGGAAGGCGTCGTGGTGCGGGTGGACGGAGATCCGGCCGCGCTGCGGTTTGATACCGATGAGATGGGTCCATGCGGCGGGGATCCGGACGGACCCGGCACCGTCCGAACCGAGTGCGGCGGGCACCAGCCCGGCGGCGACGGCCGCCGCCGACCCTCCGGACGAACCGCCGGGGGTGTGCCCGGTGTGCCACGGGTTACGGGTGGCGCCGAAGGCGGGGCCTTCGGTGAAGGGCCACTGGCCGAGCTCGCAGGAGTTGGTCTTCCCGACGATCACGGCCCCGGCGGCGCGCAGCCGGCGTACGACCTCGCTGTCCTCGGCGGCCGCGGGCAGGTCGCCGCCACAGCCGAAGTGGGTGGGCATCCCCGCGATATCGGTGTCGTCCTTGACCGCGACCGGCACCCCGAGCAACGGCAGCCGCTCACCGGCTGCGAGCCGCCGGTCGGCTTCCGCGGCCTCGGCCAGCGCGGACGTGGCACGCAGATGACGGAAGGCGTTGAGAGTGCTCTGGCTCGCTTCGATCCGTGCGAGGGCGGCGGACACCTGCTGTGTCGAGGTGGTCCGGCCGTCGGCCAACGCCCGCGCGGTGTCGGCCAGTCCGGTCGAATCGGTCGGCTCGGTGAGTTCCACGGCTTCTGCTGAGGACATGGGGTGCCCGCCTCCCGCATATCGGTGCGTGCCCGCACCTGACGGCCCGTACAGACTTACTGGAGGGTAACGAGTGGGGACGGTCGGCTCAACCGATCCACGCGGAGTGCAGGGCGTGGCGGTGAGTGTCAGTGCCGGTTGCTACGTTCTCCGACAGCGGGCCGACGCAGCGCGCGCAGCACACAACGGGGCAGGTGGGGCCAGTGGGAACAGTCGTCGAGAGGGCGTTCCGGGGAGAGTTCGAGACGCACCTGACGGTGCGTCCCGATACCCGCACCGGCAGCGGCGCACGCCTGGAGCACTGGGCCGGTCACCACGGCCTGAAGCTCACCCGCATCGTCCTGGACCGTGGTGCCATGCCCGATCAGCCCATGTTGACCGAGCAGGGCCGGGGCACCCTCGCCGAGCAGCGGGCCGCCGCCCGGCTCCGGTCCGCCGAACTGCGGGCTGCGGGCTTCTGCGTCGTACGGGTGAAGATCGAGGCGGCTCCGTGGAACGAGGACATACCGCGGACGGCGGACGAGGCGGCCGAGCTGTCGCCGGTCTGCCACTTCGAGCACCACATCAAGCTGTTGCTGTCGGGTGAACCGGAGGTGGCGTTGGCGCGGGCCGTGGCCGAGCGGCACAGCGCTCATCTCTCCCGCAACGCCCGTCGCGCCGCCCGGCACGGGCGCCACGAACGGTTCGTCACCCAGCGCTGCCGCGCGGTCGGCCGCCCGCAGGCCCGTGCCCGGCTCGACGCCCTCCTCGGCGCGCTGGCCGCCGCCGGTCTCGAAGTGATGGAGGTCGAGGAGGAGTTCGTGGTGCACGACGACCATCCGGCTGTGGACGCGGGCTGGATCGACGAGCGGACCGAGCAGCCGGGCGAGGAACGAGGAGAGCGGCGGCCCGAGGTGACGGTATGAGCGTCGCGGACCGGCCGTTCCCCGGCGAGCCGACATTCAGCGACCCCTCCCTCGCGCCGCGCTGGCGGACCGCCCGGCGCACCGTTCAGGACCATCTGCTCCGGGTGATCAGCGAGTCGTCGTGGGGCGACGGCCTGATCCTGCGCGGCAGTCTGCCCCTCCAGGCCTGGGTGGGCGCCGCTGCCCGGGAACCGGGCGATCTGGACTGGATCGTGCTGGAGCCGTCGGCGGACGACTTCGTCGACCGCCTCGACCCCTATCCGTACGTCGACGGGATCGACGTGGTCCAGCAGTGGCCCGAAGCCGCGGACGGCGCGGCGGCCCCCGAGCTGTGGACGGACGGCGACTGCCACGCCACCGGCGGGGCACGGCCCGCACTCGCACCCGACGGACTGCACTGGCTCGGCTCCGACGCCCTGGAGCCGAGTCCCGAGCCGCAGGACGAGGTCGCCGCAGCGCTCAGGGCGGGTCAGCCGCCGCCCGAGGGCATCCGGATCGATCCGGGCGCGGTGACATCGGACGGTGTGTGGATGTACCGGACGTACGAGAAGCCCGGCGTGCGCGTCGTCGTCCCATGGCAGGCGGACGGGCTGCCGCCGGGTGAGCTGCGGATGGACTTCGCGCAGGACGAGCGGCTGCCCGAAGCCCCCGTGTGGACGGCCTGCCCGCGCATCGACGGCGGACCGCCCGTACCGGTGCGTACGGCGAGTCAGGGGCTCTCGCTCGCCTGGAAGCTGTTGTGGCTCTCCGAGGACCAGCAGGCCGAGGGCCGTTCGGCAGCCAAGGATCTGTACGACGCGGTGCTGCTGGCGGAACACCCGCGGACCCGGTTGTCGCCGCGGCTGCTGCGCACGGTGCTCGGCCCGCACGCGGCCGGCTTCAGCCCGGAGACGGTGCTGGACTGGCTGGTGGACTGGTCGGCGTTCCACGCGGAACACCGGTGGGTGGACGGCGATCCGGACGGGCTGCGGGCGCGGTTGGCCGATGCACTCACCGCACTCCTGGATAGGGCTCCGGAACGCTGATGACCCACCCGACGAGACCCCGTCTCGGGACCGGATACCTGCGGCGGCGCACGGCATCGGCCACCACAGGCACCGGACACGCCTTGTCCCGGACACGCCTTACGGCTGGACGCTGATCTCGCCGATCCCGGTGCCGAGGCCGGCGCAGTGCGCGGTGGACTGGCCGGACTGGCCCGGGTTGAGGGTGACGTGTTCGCCGTCCACGTCCGGCGACCAGCCGCAGACCAGGTGCACCCAGAAGGTCTGCGCCGTGGTGCCGTTGTTCCGGCACAGCGCGTATCCCGTGTAGTCGTCGATCTCGTGCTTACCGGTCTCGCAGGACAGACCGGGTGGCGCCGCCACGGGCGTGACAGCGGTGGCCGTGGTCGCGGGTACCGCGAGGGCGGCGGTCGCCCCCGCGACCACGGCGCCCCGCAGCACGGCCCTGGACACACTCCCCACGGACATGAACATGGGCATCGACATGAACAGCTTCATGTATCGCTATCCCCTTCGCGGTGACGAACTCGGTGCCCCGACACCGTCCCCCACCGTCCGTGACCAAAAACGAGGCAGGACCTCACCCTGTGTACGCGAGTGGGGTCCCGGGCCGAAATCGCGGCCGATCCCGGCGCGGCGTACGCTCAGAAGGTCGGACCGCGGACCTGAACGGTCCGACGACTCCTGTCGAGGGAGGCGACGTGACCGGCCCACACATCGGCATGCGCGCAACCGCCTGGTCAGCGACCGTCGTGCTCGGTCTCACGAGCGGCGGCGTGCTCGGCGCAGGTACGGCGCGGGCGGACGACCCCATCGACACACTCTCCGCCCGGCAGATCGCCGACCGCTCCAGCGACGCCCTGCTGAGCGCGCGTTCCATGCACCTCAGCACCCGCAGTACGCCGGCCGACGGCGGCGCGCCGACGACCCTGGATCTCACCGTGGACCGGGCCGGCAACTGCACGGGGTCGGTGGGCCTCGGCGGGAAGCAGGGGTCCGTGCAGATCGTGAAGCGGGGCGACACCGTCTGGGTCAAACCGGATGCCGACTTCTGGAAGAACCGGGACCCGAGCGTCGGCTCCGCCCTCGCCGCGATTCTGGCCGGGCGCTATATGAAGGGTTCGGCCTCGGACCCGCGGCTGAGCAGCCTGTCGAACGCCTGCGACCTGGACACGTTCCAGAAGGTGGTCAGCGACAACGCGACAACCGACAAGGGGACGCTGACGAAGGGAAAGAAGACCACACTCGCGGGGGCTCCTGTCGTCCCGCTGGTCCGGACGTGGCAGGGTCAGAAGCTGACGATGTACGTCGCGGCCACGGGCAAGCCGTATCCGCTGAGGATCGATGTGACGGGCGGCTCGCCGAAGGCGGACGCCACCGTGGGCTTCTCCGCCTTCGACAAGCCGGTGCCCACGGCCACGCCGCCGCCGGACGAAACAGTCGACATCAATGCGCAGATGACCCGTGCGACCTGACGGCCGGCCTGCCGCTGAGCAGCACGTACAGCACCAGTGAGGAGGCGAGGCCGACCGCCCAGCCGTAGTCCGCGAGCGGCTTCAGGAACGGGATGAGGCCGTCCGCCGGGAACGGGCCCTTGCCGGGGGCCGAGTGGGAGCCGCCGATCGCGAGGATGCCGCCGACGGCGAAGGCCAGGACGGCGCGCCAGTTCCAGCCCTGCGTGTACCAGTAGCGGCCGCCGGGGCGGTAGAGGTCGGCGAGGTCGAGGACGGTGCGGCGGACGATCCAGTAGTCGGCGATCAGGATGCCCGCGACGGTACCGAGCAGACCTCCGACCAGGCCGAGCCAGGTGAAGATGTACAGCTCGGGGGTCTCGGTGAGCTTCCACGGCATGATCAGGACGCCGACGACCCCGGTGATCAGCGCGCCCGTACGGAAGTTGATGATCTTGGGCGCGAGGTTGGCCAGGTCGTACGCGGGTGACACCACGTTGGCCGCGATGTTGACGGAGATCGTCGCGATCAGCACCGTCACCAGGGCGTAGAGCAGACCGAAGACGTTGTCGGTCCTGGCGACGAGCTGGACCGGGTCCCAGATCGCCTCGCCGTACACGGCCTGCGAGCCGGAGGTGACGAGGACCGAGAGGAGCGCGAAGAGGGTCATCGTGGTCGGCAGGCCCAGCGACTGGCCCCAGACCTGGGCTCGTTGGCCGGCGCCGAAGCGGGTGAAGTCGGGAATGTTGAGCGAGAGCGTGGCCCAGAAGGCGATCATGCCCATCAGGGACGGGAAGAAGACCGGCCAGAAGTCCGCGCCCCAGCCGAGCTTCGACGGCTGGTCGAGCAGCGGGCCGAAGCCACCGGCCTTGACGGCGACCCAGATCAGCAGCACCACGGCGCCGACGATGACGAACGGCGCCGCCCAGTTCTCGAACCGGCGCAGGGTGTCCATCCCCCGGTAGATGATGGCGAGTTCGAGCACCCAGAAGAGACCGAAGCAGAGCCAGAGCGTCCAGGGCTGCCCGCCGATCTCGGAGGCGCTCGCCCAGCCGCCGAACGCCTTCCCGAGCAGGGTGAAGATACCGACGCCGCCGATCCAGGTCTGGATGCCGAACCAGGCGCAGGCCACCGCGGCGCGGATCAGCGCGGGCAGATTGGCGCCGCGCAGGCCGAAGGATGCGCGGGCCAGCACGGGGAACGGGATGCCGTACTTGGGTCCGGCGTGGCCGGTGAGCAGCATCGGGCCGAGCACGATCAGGTTGGCCAGCGCGATGGTGAAGACGGCCTGTTTCCAGTCCATGCCGAGGGCGACGAGGCCGGAGGCGAGCAGCCAGGACGGGATGTTGTGGGCCATCCCGACCCAGAGCGCGGCGAAGTTGTACGTCGTCCAGTTGCGCCGCTCCAGGGGAACGGGCAGCAGGTCGTCGTTGGTGAAGCGGTTGTCGGCGGGGACGGCGCCGGGGGCGAGTTCCACGCGTCCTGACAGGTCGGCTATCAGGTCCTGCGATGGGGGCGGCGGAGTCGGCGGGGTGGGTGGGGCTGTCGATGCCATGGCGGCTGGACCCTTCGCTCGGGAGCGGTGCCGTGCGGGGCTGTGAGGCGCGGGGGGATGGCGACGCGGGGAATACGGAGAGGTGGGTCAGGACAGAGCGGGGATGATCTCGGAGCCGTAGGCGTCGATCGTTGCTTCGCGCGCGTCGTGCATGTTGTAGACCGCGAACTGGTCCACGCCCAGGTCGCGCAGTGCCTGAAGCTTCTCGATGTGCGCCTCGGCGGGGCCAAGCAGGCAGAACCGGTCGACGATCTCGTCCGGCACGAAGGCGGTGTCCGGGTTGCCGGTGCGGCCGTGGTGGCTGTAGTCGTAACCGGACCGCCCGGCGATGTACTCGGTGAGGGCCTCCGGGACCAGCCCGGAGTGTGCGCCGTACCGGGACACCAGGTCCGCGACATGGTTGCCGACCATTCCGCCGAACCAGCGGCACTGCTCCCGGGCATGGTCGAGGTCGTTGCCGACATAGGCGGGGGCTGCGACGCAGATGGTCACGGATTCCGGGTCGCGGCCCGCCTCCGCCGCCGCGTCCCGTACCGCCTTGATCATCCACTCGGTGAGGTACGGGTCGGCGAGCTGGAGGATGAATCCGTCGGCCTTCTGCCCGGCGAGGGCGAGTGCCTTCGGACCGTACGCGGCCATCCAGACAGGCAGTTTGCCGTCCTTGATCCACGGGATCTGGACGCTCTGCCCGTCGACGGTCGCCTCCCGGCCCTCGGCGAGGTCGCGGATGACGTCGATGGCCTCGCCGAGGCGGGCCAGGGTGTTGGGCTTGCGTCCGGCGACCCGCATCGCCGAGTCGCCCCGGCCGATGCCGCAGACGGTGCGGTTGCCGTACATGTCGTTGAGGGTGGCGAAGGTGGAGGCGGTCACCTCCCAGGTGCGGGTCCCCGGGTTGGTGACCATGGGCCCGACGACGAGGCGTTCGGTGTGTTCGAGGATGCGGCTGTAGATGACGAACGGTTCCTGCCAGAGCACCGCCGAGTCGAAGGTCCACCCGTAGCGGAACCCGTTGCGTTCGGCGCGGCGCATCAGGCCGACGACGGCAGAGGCGGGCGGGTCGGTCTGGAGGACGAGTCCGAAGTCCATGACAGGTGCTCCTAGTCCAGGTACTGGCTGGTGGCGCGCGGGGTGTACATGCCGTGGCCGGCACGACCCGTGAACTTCCGCTGGTCGATGACGACTTCGCCGCGCGAGAGGACGGTGTCGACCTGCCCGGTGAGCTGCTTCCCCTCGTACGCCGAGTAGTCGACGTTCATGTGATGGGTCTCCGCGGAGAGAGTCTGCTCGGCGTGCGGGTCGTAGATGACGACATCGGCGTCGGCGCCGGGGGCGATGGTGCCCTTCTTCGGGTAGAGACCGAACATCCGGGCCGGGGAGGCGCAGGCGATCTCGATCCAGCGGCGGCGGGAGATCCGGCCTTCCACGACCGCCTGATGCAGCAGGTCCATCCGGTTCTCCACACCGGGCATCCCGTTCGGGATCTTCGAGAAGTCGCCGCGGCCCATCTCCTTCTGACCGGAGAAGCAGAACGGGCAGTGGTCGGTGGAGACGACCTGGAGTTCGTTGTTCCGCAGGCCCCGCCAGAGCGCCTCCTGGTGTTCCTTGGGCCGCAACGGGGTGGAGCAGACGTACTTGGCGCCCTCGAAGTCCGGCTCGGCGAGGTTGTCGGTGGAGAGGAAGAGGTATTGCGGGCACGTCTCGCCGAAGACCGGAAGTCCCTTGTGGCGGGCGGCCGCCAGTTCGGCGACGGCCTCGTCGGCGGAGACATGCACGACGTACAGCGGGGATCCGGCGACGCGGGCGAGCTGGATGGCGCGGTGGGTGGCCTCGGCCTCCAGCGCCACCTTGCGGACGTCGCCGTGGTAGCGCGGGTCGGTGCGGCCCGCGGCCAGCGCCTGCTCGACGAGGACGTCGATCGCGATGCCGTTCTCGGCATGCATCATGATCAGCCCGCCGTTGCCGGCGGCCCGTTGCATGGCCCGCAGGATCTGGCCGTCGTCGCTGTAGAAGACACCGGGGTAGGCCATGAACAGCTTGAAGGAGGTGACGCCCTCCGAGACCAGCAGGTCCATCTCCCCCAGCGTGGACTCGTTCACGTCGGAGAGGATCATGTGGAAGGAGTAGTCGATCGCGCAGTTGCCGTCGGCCTTCGCGTACCAGGCGTCGAGCCCCTCACGGACCGCGCGCCCCACGGACTGGATGGCGAAGTCGATTATCGTGGTGGTGCCGCCCCAGGCGGCCGCCCTGGTCCCGGTCTCGAAGGTGTCGGCGGCGTAGGTGCCGCCGAACGGCATCTCCATGTGCGTATGCGCGTCGACGCCGCCGGGGATGACGTACTTGCCGGTGGCGTCGATGGTCCGGTCGGCGGTCCAGCTCTCGGCCGCGTCGGTGCCGTGCGCGGCGAGTGCGGCGATGCGGCCGCCCTCGATGAGTACGTCCGCATGGAGTTCGTCGGACGCGGTGATGACGAGGCCGCCGTGGATGACGGTGCGGCTCATGTACCCCTCCTCACTGTGGCGGAATGGGTCTACGCACGTAGACAAGGTGCGTGGTGAAGAACGTAGAAGTGGGTTACCCACTGTGGCAATACCACTGCGGCTAACCGCTGAAGACGTTTCCGTTTCCGGGCATGGCGTACACCGTCGGCCCAAGCCGACACCACGTCACGTCGTATACGTCGGGGCGTGGCTTTGGCAGCAGGTGAGCCGTCCGGCGCGGCGGGCCGGGTCCGGGTGAGCGGGTCCGCCGTACCCCACGGGGCGAGGCGCGCCGTGGTGCCACGACCGGGAAAGGACGACGGCACCCCCGCTTCGGGCCGTGATCAGAGACGGATTCGTCGCCCCGGCGGCGTGCGGCCCCGGGGGACGCCGGACTCAGGCGTCCCCCTTCGCGGGTGTCCGGCGGATCGGGGCCGGACACCCGCCGGCCGTGACTCGGGGCCGGGTTGTCGGTGAGTCGGGCTCCTCACCCCACCGCGTGCAACGCGTCGGCAAGGATCCTCGCCCCCTCCTCCGCCTCGGCGATGGACAGCGACAGCGGCGGGGCGATCCGCAGCACGCTGGTGTTGTGCCCGCCGCCCTTGCCGATGAGCAGCCCGCCCTCGCGGGCCGCTTCGAGTACGGCGGTCGCCGCGTCCGGGTGGGCCTCGTCGGTTCCGGGCTTCACCAGTTCGATGCCGATCATCAGGCCCCGGCCGCGCACTTCGCGTACGCACTCCACTCCGGCGCCGATCGCCCGCAGCCGCTCGATGAGCAGTCCGCCGACGCGTCGCGCATTGCGCTGGAGGTCGTGTTCCAGAAGGTACGAGAGGTTCGCCAGGCCTGCCGCCATGGTGACCGGCGAGCCGCCGAACGTCGAAATGGAGTTGGCGTCCAGGCAGTTCATGACGTCGGCGCGGGCCACGACACCGCCGATCGACATGCCGTTGCCGATGCCCTTGGCGAAGGTGAGCATGTCCGGCGGGCCGTTCCGGTCGTGCGCCTGCCAGCCCCAGAAGTGTTCGCCGGTACGGCCCCAGCCGGTCTGCACCTCATCGGAGATCCACAGGATGCCGTGCCGGCTGAGCACTTCACGGAACGCCGCGAACAGGCCGTCGGGCGGGGAGGTGAATCCACCGACGCCCTGGATGGGTTCGGCGATCAGCGCGGCGGCACCACGGGTGTGCCCGAGCAGATCCTCCAGATCGGCCACGCACGCCTTGATGAACTGTGCGTCGCTGAGTTCCGCGTACGGCCCCCGGGTGCGGACGCCGCCGTGGACGTACAGCGTCTGCAACGGGGACAGACTCGTGGGCGACCAGGCCTTGTTACCGGTGATGGAGACGGCCGAGAACGACCTGCCGTGGTAGCTGTTGCGCATCGCCAGGATCTGGTTCGAGCTGCGGTACGTGGTGGCGAGCAGCAGGGCCGTGTCGTTGGCCTCGGTGCCGGAGGTGGTGAAGAAGACCCGGGCGTCCGGGATGCCGGAGAGCGTGGCGATGCGCTCGGCGAGTTCGACCATCGGCCGGTTGAGGTAGAGCGTCGAGGAGTGGATCAACCGCCCGGCCTGCTCACTGACCGCCTTGGTAACTTCGGGCAGGGCGTGTGCGGTCATCGTGGTGAGGATGCCGCCGAAGAAGTCGAGGTAGCGGTTGCCGTCCGCGTCCCAGACATGGCGGCCCTCGCCGTGGGTGAGCTCCAGGGGGTGCCGGTAGTAGAGCGCGAGCCAATCGGGGCTGACGGCGAGATGGCGGTGGTGCAGGCTGTTCACGGCTCCACCAGTCCTTCGTACGCGTCGGGGCGGCGGTCCCGGTAGAACGCCCACTGCCGGCGCACCTCCTCGATGAGACCGAAGTCGAGGTCGCGGACCAGGAGTTCCTCCTGCTTGTCGCTGGCAACCTCCCCGACGAACTGGCCGCGCGGGTCCACGAAGTAGCTGGTTCCGTAGAAGTCGTTGTCGCCGTACTCCTCCTGACCGACGCGGTTGATCGCGGCGATGAAGTATTCGTTGGCGACGGCGGACGCCGGTTGTTCCAGCTGCCAGAGGTAGCTGGACAGGCCTCGCGAGGTGGCTGACGGGTTGTACACCAACTGGGCTCCGTTGAGACCGAGTTGACGCCAGCCTTCGGGGAAGTGGCGGTCGTAGCAGATATAGACGCCGACCTTGCCGACGGCGGTGTCGAAGACCGGCCAGCCGGCGTTTCCGGGCTTGAAGTAGTACTTCTCCCAGAACCCCTTGACCTGCGGGATGTGGTGCTTGCGGTACTTGCCGAGGTACGAGCCGTCGGCATCGATCACGGCGGCGGTGTTGAAATAGAAGCCGGACTGCTCGATCTCGAAGACCGGCACGACGATCACCATGCCCGTCTCACGGGCGAGCTCCTGCATCCGCCGGACGGTCGGCCCGTCCGGGACGGCCTCGGCCCAGCGGTAGTGCTCGGGCTCCTGGACCTGGCAGAAGTAGGGGGCGTTGAACACCTCCTGGAAGCCGATGATCTTCGCCCCCTGCCGGGCGGCCTCGCGAGCATGCTCCTCATGCTTGGCGATCATGGATTCGGTGTCGCCGGTCCAGGTCGCCTGGACGAGTGCGGCGCGTACGACGTGGGACATGAGCTGCTCCTTCGACGCGGCGTCAGAGAGCCTCTACGCGTTTTCTACGCACGTAGATTCGGTGCATAGGAGGAGAACGTAAGCCCCGCCACACGGCGGGGCAAGACCATCGCCGTGAACCGGCTGAGTCGATCACGTTTCATACCCGTGCGGTCCACACTTTCCAACACCTCGCGCCCCGGGCGCGCACTCAGGCCTCAAGGGCAGCACCGCGCCGCCACCCCGTGTCCGCACCACGTGACGCCACCTCCACGGACCGGGCCTCACCGGGTGCCCTCTAGGGGGCGTCCGCGATGCCCGCGACGCGCAGGGCGTGCACCAGGTCCCACTCCCGCTCCGGTGACACCGCGCGGGCGGCGGCCAGCAGTTGCGGAACGAGTTGGCGCGGATCGCCCGCCGCGATAAGGGCCGCATCCTCCGGGGTGCGTACGCGGACGAAGGCGCCCATCAGCGCCTGCGCCTCCGGTTCGAGACCTGCCCGGTCCAGAGCGAGCACGGCGTCGGCGATCTCCGCCGCGGGGCGCGCCACCCCTTGGCGCAGCAGCTGTCCGCAGTCGTCGGTGCGGCCCGCCGCGGCCAGTGCACCGGCTGCGGCGGCCAGCTCGACGGGCGGCAGCGAGGACACCTCCCACAGCAGGGTCGCCCAGTCGGCCGCCAGACCGGACCTGTGCAGTTCCACGGCGAGCAGGGGCAGCCGGTCGGCGGGCCAGCCGGCCGCCTCGCACAGCACGCCATGGGCCTCTCCGCTGCGGCCCTCCGTACGGAGCCGGACGAGCATGTCCACGGCCTCGGTGGCGGCGCGTTGCGCGACGGGGTCCGGGGCGGGCCGGGCGGACACACGGCCCCGGGCGTCGGCGTCCGCCGCGGTGGGGGCGCCTCCGAAACGGGCGCCGCGCGGGACGGCTGCGTTCGTCGGCGGGACGGGGAGCACGGGGACGGCGAGGGGGGCGTCGACGCCGGTGTCGTCGTCCACCTCGAGTCCGGCGAAGCGGGCGCCGCGCGGCTTCTTGCGCTTGGGGGCGGGGGGTTGGGGCCGGCCGGGGGCGGAGAACGACGGTCCGGTGGCAGGGGGCTGCCGGGCCGCGGGGGCCCGCTCGCTTCCGGCTGCGGGGCCGGGTGCGGTGCGCGGGCCGATCACCCGTGGCCTCGCAGGCTCGGCAGGGGACTCCTCCTCCGCCCGGAACCACCCTTGCGGCACGGTCACGGCCGACAGCCGCTTGCGCAGTTCCGTGCAGCGGGCCGAGGCGCGCGTGTGGTCGTCCCGGGCCCATGCCAGTGTGTCCGGGTCCGGCGGCTGCGCGCCGTTGTTCACCTCGGACGCGCGCACCCGCTGGGCGGCGTAGGCCTGCTCTCGGAGCATCAGCTCCAGCCGCTCGACGAGTGCCTGCCGTCCGCCCGGCCGCCGGTCGTGGGCGGCGGCCGATGCGGAGTACAGCGCGGCGGCGCGTACCGACTCGCGCTCGGCGAACCCCGTGCCGCGCTCGCCGGCCAGGTCCTGCAGCAGCGACTCCACCACGTCCCACGGCGGGATCTCCGCCCCGTCGAGGCAGGCCCGCATGCCGGCGGGATCGCGTCGGCAGAACACCCCGTACCAGCCGCGTCCCGGGTCGAGCAGGGCCGTGAGGTTCCGCAGGTATTGCGCGAACTCGGCTACTTCTCCAGCAAGTTGATGCACTGTCATCGTCGCCCTCACCCACCGTCGACTGGAGCACTCCAGTCCGCAGGCATTCGACCGCAGGCGTGTTACGGGACGGCTACGCGCACTTTTCGGCGAGGGTGCGGTCGGCGCACCTCCGCGACCGCGCGCCCCCGCAGCAGGCCGGGTCAGAAGGTGACGGCGATCCCGATGTGCGGGCGCTTGCCGAGCCGGACAACGGTCGCCGGCCAGTCGACCAGCCAGAACTTCCAGGTGTACTTGCGGGCCAGCAGCTGGCGCACCGCGCGCGTCCCCGCCTCGTCGAGCAGCCGCGCCGTTCCCTCGGCGCTCGGCGCCCCCTCCGCGATCCGGCCGCGCACGTCGCAGACGGTGACGGCGACCCGGCTGTCGTTGCGCAGCCGTTTCACCTTCCACGAGTCGGCGCGGGTCCAGACGAACAGCTCGTCGCCGTCGGCCGCCGCCCACACGGGCGTGGCAACGGCGGTGCCGTCCTTCCGGTACGTGGTCAGGCTGACGTACGCGCTGCGGGCGAAGTCCTGCAAGGTCCGGGAAGTCACGGCGGTGACCCTACGCGCCCCGGCACCGGGAACGCACCCCCGCGGGTGGCGACCGGTCGACCGGCGTGGGCTGCGCCCCAAGGCGGTCAGCCGGCCAGCGGGACGGCCACGTCCGGTTCCGGGGCGCAGCGGATCAGCAGCTCGTCCATGGAGAGGCCGAGCGCCCCGGCCAGTGCCGCGACCGTGAAGAACGCAGGGGTCGGGGCGCGTCCCGTCTCGATCTTGCGCAGCGTCTCCGCGGAGATGCCGGCGCTCGCGGCGATCTCGACCATGCTGCGGGCGCCTCGCGCCTCGCGGAGCAGTCGGCCGAGCCGTTCGCCGCGCAGGCGTTCTTCCGGGGTCAGGGGCGTTCGTACCATGCCACCAGTCTAGTACTGCCGTTATTCTCATACCGCCGTTATTCTCATACCGCTTTTACCGGTATAGTAATTGGCATGGTTGAGCTCAAGACGGATACATCCATAGAGGCGATGCGCGAGGCGGGCCGGGTCGTGGCCCAGTTGCTGGCGGCCGTACGGAAGGCGGCGGCGGTCGGTGTGTCACTGCGCGAGCTCGACGCGGTGGCGCGCGAAGTGCTGCGCGAGGCGGGTGCCGGGTCGCCGTTCCTGAACTACAAGCCGCATTTCGCGCCCACCCCGTTCCCCGGTGTGATCTGCGCGTCCGTCAACGACGCGATCGTGCACGGCATCCCGGCCGACCAGCGGCTGCGCGACGGCGATCTGGTGAGCATCGACGCGGGCGCGACGCTCGGCGGCTGGGTCGGCGACTCGGCGATCAGCTTCACCGTCGGCCGTGCCCGGCCCGCCGACACCCGGCTGATCGACACGGCCTTCGAGGCGCTGGAGGCGGGGATCGCGGCGGCGGTCGTCGGCAACCGGATCGGCGACATCGCGCATGCGATCGGCACGGTCTGCCGGACGGCCGGATACGGCATCCCGGAAGGCTTCGGCGGCCATGGTGTGGGCCGGTCCATGCACGAGGACCCGGGCGTCCCCAACGAGGGACGACCGGGTCGCGGCATGCCGCTGCGGCACGGGATGGTGCTGGCGATCGAGCCGATGCTGATCGGCAGCGGCCGGGACGCGTTCCACCCCGACCGGGACGGCTGGACGCTGCGCACGTCCGACGGCAGCCGGGCGGCGCACGCCGAGCACACGGTGGCGATCACGGATGCGGGACCCCGCATCCTCACCGCGCTCTGACACCGTCGGACGACGCACCGCGAACCGGCTGCGGAAGCCAGGCTATTGACGCTCCGTCACGGTTTTCCGCTCGGCTTCACGACCATCGCCGAACCACCGCCCCGCCGGACCTTCTCCGCCGCGGCGAGCCACCGCCCGTCCGGCAGCCGCTGCACACCCGTGGCCGCCCCGATCTCGGGGTTGAGCTTGAAGGCGTGCCCCAGCGACTCCAGCTCGCTCCGTAGCGGACTGTTCCACAGCCCCGGTTCGAGCTCCGTCGTCGACGAGTTGCGCTGGCTGGCGCGCGGCGCCGCGATCGCGTCGACCAGCGGAAGGCCCCGGTCGACCGTGCCGATGAGCGACTGGAGCACGGTGGTGATGATCGTGGCACCGCCCGGCGACCCCAGAGCCAGCACCGGCTGCCCGTGCTTCAGCACGATCGTCGGCGAGATCGACGACCGCGGCCGCTTGCCCGGACCCGGCAGATTCGGGTCGTGCACCGCCGGGTCGGCGGGGGCGAACGAGAAGTCCGTCAGCTCGTTGTTGAGCAGATAGCCGCGCCCCGGCACGGTGAGGGCACTGCCGCCGGTCTGCTCGATGGTCAGGGTGTACGCGACGACGTTGCCCCACTTGTCGGCGGCCGTCAGATGCGTGGTGTTCTCCCCTTCGTAGGTCGTCGGGGCGGCCGTTCCGCGGTTCGCGCAGTCGGCCGGGTGGCGCGGGTCGCCGGGGGCGAGCGGGCTGGTCAGCACCGCGTCGTCCTTGATGAGGCACTCCCGCGAGTCGGCGTACCGCTGACTGAGCAGGTCGCGCGTCGGTACGTCCTCGAACGCCGGGTCGCCGACCCACCGCCCGCGGTCCGCGAACGCGATCCGGCTCGCCTCGATGTAGCGGTGCAGGTACTGCGCCTCGGTTGCCCGCGAAAGGTCCGTGGACTCAAGGATGTTGAGGGCCTCGCCCACACTCGTACCGCCGGACGAGGACGGCGCCATGCCGTACACGTCGAGGCCGCGGTAGCCGACCTTCGTCGGCGCCCGCCGCACTGCCCGGTAGGACCGCAGGTCCCTCGCCGTGAGGTCGCCGGGGCGCACCACCCGGGTCGCCTCCGGGTCGACGGGCGGGTTGCGCACGGTCCGTACGACATCGTCGGCCAGGTCGCCGCGGTACAGCTCGTCGATGCCCTCGCGGCCCACCTTCTCGTACGTACGGGCAAGATCCGGGTTCTTGAAGACGGAGCCGACCACCGGCAGCTGCCCGCCCGGCAGGAAGAGCTTCGCGGTGTCCGGGAAGTCGGCGAACCTGGCCTGGTTGCCCTCCGTCTGCGAACGGAACGTGGAGTCGACGACGAAACCGTTCCGGGCAAGACGTTCAGCCGGCTTCAGCAGCCTGCCCAGCGACTTGCTGCCCCAGGCGTCGAGGGCGGTGCCCCAGGTGGCCGGGGTGCCGGGCGTGCCCACACCCAGACCGCTGGTGACGGCGTCCGCGAAGGCGAGGGGCTTCCCGTTCTCCAGGAAGAGCGAGGAGTCCGCGCTGCGCGGGGCGGTCTCGCGGCCGTCGATGGTCTCCACAGTGTGCTTCTCGGCGTTGTAGTAGACGAAGTAGCCTCCCCCGCCGATGCCCGCCGAGTACGGCTCGGTCACGCCGAGGGCGGCCGCGGTCGCCACGGCGGCGTCGACGGCGTTGCCGCCCTCGCGGAGCACCTCGATCCCGGCGGCCGTCGCGTCCGCGTCGACGCTGGCGACCGCGCCGCCGTATCCCACCGCGACGGGCGACTTGGGCGGTGGCACGGCCGATGGCGACGAAGAGGACGGTGCGGCCGCGCCGACCGTGACAACAGCGGCGAGCACACTTAAGAACGACACATTCCGTGCGACTGAACGTCGCATGCGCACCTCCAGTGAAGGATCGTCCGCGCAGGGTAACGCCGCCTCACCGGTCTCGTCAGGGTCACCGTGAACATGGTCCGAATGACCGCTAACATGCCCGCCCATGACTGACGACGTACGCAACATCGTGCTGGGCGTGATAGCCGCCGGCATCAGCGCCGCCCTCGGCTGGGCGGCTCGCACCTATCTCTGGCGCCGCAGACTCCGACGGAAGCAGGCGTTCTTCGGGCTGCCCGGGAACTCCGAGTGCCTGCTCGTCGTCAACCGCGACGCGGGCGGCGACGGCGCCGTCCACCGCCACGACGTCTTCGCCCTGCTCGAACTCTCCGCGCTGATCAAGGACTGTTCGGCGCACGCCCAGATCGTGTCCCACGACACCGCCCAGCAGGGCTTCGGCGAGCGCACCGAGTTCTGCGTGGGCGGGCCGGTCTCCAACCGCCGGATGGCCGCCCATCTGCATTCCCTGCTGCCCGGCGTGAAGGTGAACACCGAGCCGGAGGCGGGCCCGGACCGTGGCGCCTTCCAGATCGGCACAGAGCGCTACCGGGCGGAGAAGGGCATCAGCGAGCACGTTCTGCTCGCCAGGCTGACCGCCGGTCAGGATGCCCGTCCGGTCTTCCTGTTCTGCGGACAGCAGGCGATCACCAACCAGGCGGCGTCCCGTTACCTGGCCCGCAACTACGAGAAGCTGTCCCGCAAGCACGGCAGCAACACGTTCTGCCTGCTGCTCAAGGTGGTCAACTCGCAGGCTTACGGCCCCGATGTGGTGGAGATGGTCGCCGACGTGACGCGCGCCGCGCAGACGCCCGTACCCGCACAGCGCACTTCGCACCGCGCGTCGAGCTGATCCGCCCTCGGGTCCGGGCCGCGCCCGCCCGGCCTCCCCTGCTCCCCCATCCCTGTGCAGGGGGCGGCCAGGGGATCAGACGGAGCAGCGGACCGGCCCGATGGATCCGTCGGTTCCGGACACTGTCACTTTCGTGCCCCGCTCGGCGCCGCGCGCGTGCGCGATGGTGCAGATCAGCTGCTGCCGGGCCAGTTCGGAGAGCTGGTTGACGGTGGACTCGAGCCGGACCCGCACTCCCTCCCGATCCGTGCGCACGATCATCTCGCCGCGGATCATGGGAAGTTCGGTCCGCAGGCCGGCCCTCTTCTCCGCCGGGGAAGGACCGCTGAACAGCATGGAGAGCTCCTTGCCCCAGTTCGGCGACCCCTCCCCCGTTCCCGCGGATGTCGTGTCCACCGGGGTGACGACCTGCCGTACGACGGGCAGCAGTCCGCCCCGGGACGACGGCGAGATGAAGTACAGCACCGTACCCGCCCGAGCGCCCGGGGCCACCTGTACGGTTGCCGAATCGCCGACCTCGACCACGTCCGTGGACCGGATGCCGCACCCGGTGGCCAGCAGCACGAAGGGCAGCAGAGCGCCGAGTACCCACCCTCGCCTCATGCCCCCTCCAGCGGAAGCTCGACCGTGAACACGGCACCGCCGTCGGGCCTGTTGGCGCCGTGGACGGTGCCGCCGTGCAATCGTACGTTCTCCTGCGTGATCGCCAGTCCGAGCCCGCTGCCCGCCGACCGGGTCCGCGCCTCGTCGGCCTTGTAGAACCGGTCGAAGATGTGCGGCAGGACGGCCGGATCGATCCCGGGGCCACTGTCCTCGACCTCCGTCACCAGCCAGTCCGCCCCGTCCCGCTGCTCGGTCCGCAGCCGTACCCGGACGGGCTCCGCGCCGTGCCGCAGGGCGTTGCCGACCAGGTTGGCGACGATCACATCGAAGCGGGGCGGGTCGATCACCCCCCTTATTCCGTCCGGGAGTTCGGTTGCGACCTGTCCCTCCCAGCGTCTGGCCTGCAGGGTCTTACGGATCGTCTCGGCGACGTCGACCTCGTCGAGGTGGAGGCCCGCGGCCTTCGCGTCGAAGCGGGAGATCTCCATCAGGTCGTCGACGAGCGTGGCCAGCTTCCCCGTCTCCGCACTGATCAGCCGGACGGCCGCCGCGGTGTCGGCGTTCAGATGGGCGGCATCCTCGTCGAGGACCTCGGTGACGGCAAGCATCCCGGCCAGCGGGGTGCGCAGCTCGTGCGAGACGTCGGAGGCGAAGCGCCGGGCCCGTGCCTCCGCCCGCTGGAGCTCCTCCACGGACTCCTGGAGCTTGGTGGACGATTCGTTGAACGTCCAAGCCAGTTCGGCGAGTTCGTCGGATCCCTTCACCTCGATACGGGTGTCGAGCTCGCCCCGTCCGATTCCGGCGGCGGCCCGGCGCAGGTCACGGACCGGGCGCAGCACGCTGCGGGCGGCCAGCAGGGCCGGCACCAGCGCGATGAGGAGGGCGGGCAGGGCGCCGTCGCGGGCCGCAGTGACCATGGCATTGACATTGGCCTCCTCGGGGTGGAGCGGCATCACCGCGAAGAGGACGAGACCGGTGCGCTGCGGGCCGTTACCCCGGTCGAACATCGCGGGCATCCCGATCGTCAGCCAGGGCTCGTCGTTCTTGACGACCCGCTGGAACGAGGCGTGCGCGTTGGTGCGGGCAGCGGCGCGCAGTTCGGGTGTGATCACGTTCGAGGTGGACCGGTCCGACGACGAGACCCGCAGGTCCGCATATTCGGCGAAGACGATCCAGGTGTGCGGCTTGCCTTCCCGGGCGAGGGTCCGGCACACCTGCTGCAGCTGGGCCGCGTCCGACGGGAGGGTCACCGTCTGCGCGGTGACCCGGTCGCGGAACTGGGCGACCGCGGTGTCCTGCGCCTGCTGAAGGATCGCGGACCGGGCCTCGCGGTAGGTCAGGGTCGCAGTGGTGATCGCGCTGATCGCAGCGACCAGAAGAAATGCCGATATGAGACGGGTCCGCAGACCGAACCGGGCGCCGAGAACCTTCATGCGAGCGGTCCGAACCGGTAGCCGAAACCGCGGACGGTCTGGATGTACCGGGGGCTGCCCGCCACATCCTCGATCTTCTGCCGCAACCGCCGTACACACGCGTCGACCAGTCGCGCGTCGCCGTGGTAGCTGTGCTCCCAGACGTACTCGAGCAGCTGCTGCCTGCTGAACACCTGCTCGGGAGAGGCCGACAGATGCAGCAGCAGCTTCAGTTCGGACGGGGCGAGCAGGATCCGCTCCCCCGCCTTGGCGACGGACAACCCGGAACGGTCCACGGCCAGATCGCCGTGGAACTCGATGCCGCTGCGCCCGGCGGGTTCGGCGAGTCGCCGCAGCACGGCCCGGATCCTGGCCTCGATCACTTCGGTGCGGGCCGGCTTGACGATGTAGTCGTCCGCGCCGGCCTCCAGCCCGACGACCACATCGAAGTCGTCCCCACGGGCGGTCAGCATGATGATCGGCAGCTGGCTGGACTCCCGTATGCGACGGCAGACCTGGACGCCGTTCATGCCGGGCAGCATCAGGTCGAGGAGGACGAGATCGGGCCGGAACTCCGCCAGCGCGCCGAGTCCCGCCTCGCCGGTCTCCACGGCCCGGAGCTCATGACCGCGCCTTCGCAGCCCGAGCTCGACCCCTTCACGTACGGAGGGGTCGTCTTCGATCAACAACACACGCGGCATGGCATCAGTATCCCAACGATCGCTATCAAGCCGACCGGCACAGCCGGGCCGTCCGGCACCATCAAGGACAGAGCGGCCGCCGGACGACCCGGCGCCCCCTACCGCCGCAACCGCCCCCGCCCCGCAGCCAGCACGGCACTGACCTCGGCGAGCCGCAGCGGCCGTGCCAGCGCCCCCACCACCCCCAGAAGCACCATCACCCCCGCCGCCGCTGCCACCACGTCTCCGGACCCGTCGCATGCACGAGCCGCCCCGTACCCGAGCGCCCCCGCGGGCACACATGCCACCACCAGCCGCACATGCGCCCACAGTCCGGGCGACCGCCACAGTGCAGGCCGCCGCTCACCGGATCCACCCGACACCCTGCGATGCAGCACATACGCGGTGACCGCGAACCCCGCGAACAACGCCACCGAGTACGCCGCGGCCATCCCCGTCACCGCCCACCGCGCGGGCAGCAACAGATACGCGACACCGGACAGCCCCGCGTTGAACGCCGCGATCACCAGGTTCAGAAGGAACGGCGTACGGGTGTCGCCCATCGCGT